>DAOTVV010000149.1:0-15953 GCA_034436255.1 Anaerolineae bacterium | reverse complement strand
CAATGGGCGGCAACGGGCCGCTGCAGGTAGGCGCCAACTTCCTGCAGAAGCCGTTCACCGGCTCCGCCCTGGCCCTCAAGGTGCGCGAAGTTCTCGACGCCCCCATGGCCGCAGCCCCGGCAGAGCCCGGGCGGGACACAGATGAGCAGTGAAGAGCACGGCGTAGTATATAGCCCCTTGTGGGCGTCGTCAGGCCGGAAGGCAACGTGTCAGCTTCGCTGACCCAGCGCCTATACTACGTCGTATGACGCTGGATGGCGTGTCGTGTGTACCGCACAGTACGCCGGAGGTCGCGGCTCCACAGGCTGGCCTGCACATTCGGTTCCGGTGCGTGATATTCGACCGCTACTCTACGGGGAACGAGCGCGCCAGGCCGAAGGTGATGACGGCGGCGCTGAGTCCGACGGTCAGGAGCGATAGCGCTGTGGCCACGGCCACGTGGCTGTTGCTATCCAGGCGGCACACTGCCTCATTGGCCGCCAGGCCCAGTGGCAGGCAGGCGGCGTTAATGATACCGAACCAGGCCACCGGCTTCACTGTCGCAAGCGAAGGCAGGCTGTAGCTCGTGAGGAAGGGCGCCTCGTAGAGGCGATCGAAACCTTCAGTGTAGTGAGGGTAGAAGCTAAAGCCAGCTATCCCTGCCTTGGCTCAGCCGGTGCGCTCCACGGAGGCGGAACGAGGCTCGGCAGGCTGGCTTGCTGCTGACACGGACAGGCCTCCTGGCGGGATAGGCTTGGCCCACTGCAGCAACGGGGCACAGCGTCCGGCAGGGCTGGTCAACGGGCGGCGCCGATGAGTTGCTGCTTCAAGTCCCAAAGCTGTTGTGTGAGCGAGACGTGGTAGACCCGCGGCTTCACCAGGCGGCGGACGCCTGGGTCGAGCAACTCCACGTCCTGGCGGCGGCGCTCGCGCATCGCTTCGATGCCGGGCGTATCCACGAGCAGCCTGCCCTCGGCCATCACCTCCACCAGCAAGGGTTCGATGCTGGAGATGTCGTCCTGGCTGAGGGAGCGGCTCTGTGTGGCGTCAGAAGGGTGGCGCAGGTGGATGAGGGGCATCGTGCGCGGGTCCTCATCCGGCAGGGCCAGCAGGTCCGCCGTCGCCTTGCCGCGCCTATCGTAGAGGCGCCAGACGTTCTTGTAGCCAGGGTTGAGCGTCTTCCCGGGCGTGTCCGAAATCTTGATCGCCGGCTGCCACTTGCCTCGGTCGTAGACGCTCACAAGCTTATAGACGCCATCGAGCGCCGGATCGCCCCAAGAGGTGATCAAGCGGGTGCCGACGCCGAAGACCAGGCGATTGATCAGGGCATCGGCGTCCACGCCGTAGCGCGGCGCCTCCTGCTCGATCTGGGTGACGATTTGCCAGATGACGAGTTCGTCGAGGTCGCTGGAGAGGACGATCTGCGTATCCGGGAAGCCGGCGCCGTCGAGCATCTTCGCCGCCTGGATGCTCAGGTAGGCCTGGTCCCCCGAATCCAGGCGGATGCCGACCGGCCGGTGCCCCTTAGCACGCAACTCCTCGAAGACCTTGATCGCATTCGGCAGGCCGCTCTCAAGGGTATTGATCGTATCCACGAGGAGGAGGCAGTCGTCAGGGTAGACCTCGGCGTAGGCGCGGAAGGCGCCCAACTCGCCCTCGCCCAGAGCCATGAAGGCCTGCACCATGCTATGCGCGTGCGTGCCCTTGGGTGGATAGCCGAGTACATGCGAGATGCCGGCATTGGAACTGAAGTCGGCGCCACCGATGAGGGCGGCGCGCGTGCCGGCGTTGGCTCCTTCGGCCTGGGCGCGGCGGGCGCCGAACTCCAGCAGGGGTCGGCCGCGGCCAGCCTCGTAGATGCGCGCCGCTTTGGTGGCTACCAGAATCTGGTAGTTGAGCAGGTTGAGGAGCGCCGTCTCCAGCAACTGGGCCATCGCGAGGGGGCCGTAGACCACGGTGAGAGGCTCGTCGGGGTGGACCACCCGCCCCTCAGGGATGGCGCGCAAGCTGAGGCAGGCGAAATCGGCATCGTGGCGCAGCCAGCTGAGGAAATCCTCGTGGAACACCGGGCCGCCGGCACGGTCCTTCATGCCGCGCATCAAGTCTATATCCTGGTCGCGGAAGTGGGCCTGCTGCATCCAGTCGAGGAGCCAGGCCAGCCCGGCATTGATGCAATAGCCGGCCTGGTGTGCGCCGTAATCGGGGTAGGTGCGGAAGAAATGGTCGAACTGAGCCACCCGCTCGTGGATGCCCATGCGGAAGTAAAGCTGGGCCATGGTGAGTTCGTACTGGTCGGTGTAGAGGATTCCATTTGCGGTGGCGCGGTCGAGTGCTTTCATCGTGCAGCGCCTTCCTGCAGCGCGGAGAGATCGGTTGGTTTGGCACCGGCGGCGAGCATCTCCCGAAACGCACGCTCGCCGTCGCCAGGGTGGGCATCAACGGCGCGGATGGCGTCGGTGAGCAGCCAGGTCTCGAAGCCAAGCTTGAGCGCGTCCATGACAGTGCTGTAGACGCAATACTCGGTGGCCAGCCCACCCACCAGCAGGCGAGAGATGCCCGCCTCCGCCAGGAGTGTCGCCAGGCCAGTGCCGTCGAAGGCGGAGTAGGCTTCCTGCGCCGGATCGTAGCCCTTGGACACGATCACTGCGGCCTCGGGCAGCGCCAGCTGCGGGTGGAAGCTTGCTCCCCAGGTGTTCTGGACGCAATGGGGCGGCCATGGCCCGCCGCGCGCCCTGAAAGAGATGTGATCCTCGGGGTGCCAATCGCGGCTGGCGAAGACTCTGCCGCCTGCCCGGGTTACCAGTTGGATATAGGCATTGAGGGGCGCCACTACCTGGTCGCCACCGGCTGTGGGCAGGGCTCCCCCAGGGATGAAGTCGTTCTGCACGTCAACGGCGATCAGGGCCGTATGCCGATCGAGTTGAGGCTTGGCCATGGGGTGACCTCCGACAGTGGTCGCTCGGGCGCCGCGCCTGTTGCGGCGGCCCATCAACAAGCTAATACTGGGTGCGCGTCGCGTCAAGATGGCGATTGTGGCCGATTGGGTCCCTACCGGACCTGGCCACCGACGCTCTCGGCACCTCAGTTTGGGGCGAGGGGCACTGCGGGAGGCAGGCCTAGTGGCTTGCTTGTGCGGCTGCTGGTCAGCAATGCTATAATGCCAAACGAGTCCGCCAGGATCTGCGCGGAGTCGCCGCTGGTTTGTGCAACCGGCTGCCTTGCCCTAATCACGACAGGAGTCACCGCACTTGAAGGTCACCACCGAGCTTACTGAGGATCGTGTTGCCAACCTCACCATCGAGGTAACGGATGACGAAGTCAGGCCAGCCCTGGAAAAGGCGGCCCGGCAAGTCTCCAACCGCTTCGCCATCCCTGGCTTTCGCAAGGGGCATGCCCCCTTCGCCGTCGTCCAGCGCATGGTCGGCGAGGAGTACCTGCTGCGCGAGGCTCTTGAGCAGATGGCTCCTGACCTTGTCGAGCGGGCCATCAAAGAGCAGGAACTGGAGCCGGGCGATCGGCCTGAACTCGTGGACGTGCAGATCAAGCCGATGCGTCTCGTCGTATCCGTGCCGCTGGAGCCGGAGGTGGTGCTCGGCGACTACAAGGCGATCCACATCGAGGCCCCTTCGGTTGAGGTCACGGATGAGGATGTGGCGAAGGCGCTCGAGCAGCTACGCCGTAGGCGCATGGTGCGCGAACCGGTCGAGCGGCCGGCAGAGCTCGGCGATTTGGTGACGGGCTACCTCCGGATCACGGTGGACGGCGAAGAGCGCACGGCCGACGATTTCGAGGTGGAGCTTGCGGAGGACAGGGACTTATTCCCTGGAATGCGCCAGGCCCTCATCGGCAAGCGGGTGGGCGACACGGTCGAGTTCGAGACGACCCTGCCGGACGACTTTGCCGATGAAGAGCTGGCTGGTAAGCGAGCGGTCGTGCGCGCAGAGATCCGCAAGGTCGAGGAAGGGATTCTGCCCGAACTGAACGATGAGTTTGCCGTGCTCGTCGGCGATTATGACAACCTCGAGGCGCTTAAGGCAGAGACACGCGAGCGCCTGGAGAAAGAAGCGAAAGATCGAGCCTTGAGCGAGTTGCGGCGTAAGGCTATCGAGGCGCTCGTCGCCTCAGCCACAATCAAGATTCCCAGGGCGGTGATCGAGAGCGAGGCGGAACGTCTTGTCGAAGAGTTCAAACGTGAGGCACAGGAGCGCCGCATCAGCCTGGAGGCCCTTCTCAAGTCGGAAGGGGTGAGCGAGGAGGAATTCCGGAAGCGGCAGCTGCCGTTGGCGGAACGCAGGCTGCGAGAGAGCCTGGCGCTGAGGGCCTTCGTCAAGGCGGAAGGGATCGAGGTTAGCGACGAGGAATTGCGTGCCCGCGCCGACATGACTGCTGGCCGTCTGGCTGGCGATGCTCGCGCCCTGGCGTACGTGCGCAGCCCCGAGTTCCGGCTGAGCATAGCCAGCAATCTCCTGTATAGCAGGGCGATGCGCCGCCTGATCAGCATCGTCACCGGCGAGCCGGAGGAGCCTGAACCTGAGATTCCGCCGGAGGCGATGCCTGCCCCGCCCGTCGAGGTAGTCGAGGCGAGCGAGGCCGAGGACGAACCTGGCGGCGAGGAGGAGAGTTAGCCATGCAGAGCCTGATCCCGATGGTCATCGAGAGCACGGGGCGGGGCGAGCGCGCCTACGACATTTACTCGCTGCTCTTGAGGGAACGCATCATCTTCCTGGGCACCCCCATCAATGACCAGGTCTCGAACCTGATCGTCGCCCAACTGCTCTACCTCGATCAGCAGGACCACGATCGCGAGATATCGCTTTACATCAACTCTCCTGGTGGCGAGATCTATCCAGGCCTTGCCATCTACGACACCATGCAGATCATCCAGGCTCCGGTGAGCACCATCGCTGTCGGCTGGACGGCCAGCCTGGGCACGCTGATGCTGGCGGCCGGCACCAGGGGCTTGCGTTATGCCCTGCCGAATGCCACCATCCACATGCACCCGGCGGGCGGCGGCGCCCAGGGCTACGCCCCCGACGTCGAGATCGCGGCCAAGGAGTTGCTGCGGATGCAGAGCCGCCTGCACGAGATCCTGGCGCGGCACACGGGCCAGAGCAAGGAGCAGATTGCGCGCGACTTCCAGCGCGATCGTTTCATGAGCGCTGATGAGGCCGTGCAGTACGGCCTGATTGACCAGGTGCTGGCCATGAATGACAAGAAGATGAAGCTTCTCGCCGACATACCTCCTAAGCCGATGGAGGAAAAGGCTGAATGAGCAAGAGCACTGGTTCGAACATGCAGTTTTGCTCCTTCTGTGGCCGGCGGCAGGACCAGGTCGCCCGCCTCATCTCGGGGCCGGACAACGTTTTCATCTGCGATGAGTGTGTCGAACTCTGCCGCGAGATACTGCAGGAGGAGCGGGAGACCAAGCAAAACGAGGGCCAGGGGCTGCAACTGCTCTCGCCCAAAGAGATCTACCAGCGCATCAACGAGTACGTCGTCGGCCAGGACCGCGCCAAGAAGGTGCTTTCTGTCGCCGTCTACAATCACTATAAGCGCATCGTTTCGCCGTCCGCTGCCGATGGCGTGGAGCTAGGCAAGAGCAACATTCTGCTCATCGGCCCGACGGGTTGCGGCAAGACCCTGCTGGCGCAGACGCTGGCCCGCATCCTGAAGGTGCCGTTCTGCATCGCCGACGCCACTTCGCTGACGGAGGCCGGCTATGTCGGCGAGGATGTCGAGAACATCCTGTTGCGGCTGATCCAGGTCGCCGAGTTCGATATCCCCAGGGCCGAGAAGGGCATCATCTATATTGACGAGATAGACAAGATCGCCCGCAAGAGCGGCGACAACCCCTCGATCACGCGGGACGTCTCCGGCGAGGGCGTCCAGCAGGCGCTGCTCAAGATCATCGAGGGCACTGTAGCCAATGTGCCGCCCCAAGGCGGGCGCAAGCACCCGCACCAGGAATTCCTCCAGATCAACACCGCCAACATCCTCTTCATCTGTGGCGGCGCTTTCGACAACCTGGAGGACATCGTGGCCAGGCGCGTCGGCGCCAAGGGGCGTTTGGGCTTCCCGCGCAGCGAAGAGGAACGCACCTCGCGCGACGAGGAACTGGGCGAGCTATTGCGCCAGGTGCAGCCGGACGATCTGCTCGAGTTCGGGTTGATTCCTGAGTTCGTGGGTCGGCTTCCCGTGGTCGTCAACGTGGACCCGCTGGACAAGGCGGCGCTGATCCGCATTCTGACCGAGCCCAAGGATGCCGTCCTGAAGCAGTACCAGCGCCTCTTCGGCATGGACAATGTGGAGCTCATCTTCACCGAGGATGCGCTCAGTGCCATCGCCGACAAGGCGCTGGCGCGGAAGACGGGCGCGCGCGGCCTGCGCACAATCGTCGAGGAGATCCTGCTGGACGTGATGTACGAGATCCCCTCGCGCAAGGACGTGCGCAAGTGCATCGTCGGTGCAGAGACGGTGCTCAATGGCAGCCAGCCCCTGCTGTTGACGCAGTCCGAGCGGCCAGTGGACCTGCTGGAGGAGACGGCGTAGCAACAGCCAGGCACCGCTGTTCAAGCATGAGGATCAAGGGCGGGCACCGAGAGGTACCTGCCCTTCTGTTTGCTGGGGGCGCCGCTGCCTTGTGGCACCGTGGGGAGGGCGCCATCGCCGGGAGAGCGATTGCCTGGCAGTGGAGCGCTCAGGCGAGAGAAAAGGGCCGGCTGCCGTTTTGCTCGTAGATGGCGCCGCCCACACAGGGGTTGGCCAAGCGCAGGGGCCTGCCCTGTTTTGGCGTGCCTCGAGAGGGACATGGTTAGCTGCCTGTTGATAAGATCGTCTCGATCACCTAAGATGGGCCTGGCATGGGCTCGCCCGGGCGGCTGCTTTGCGAGGGCCGGTGATCCGGTTGATGGCGCCGGCCAGGGTGCCTATAATGGGCGCATGCACGAGTGGCAAGTCTGCGAAGCGGGAGGTACATGATGGACTACGGCAGATCGTTCCAGTACATGTTCAAGGACAAGGACTGGCTGGTAAAGATCATCATCGGCGGCGTATTCGCCCTGCTCAGCGTCATTGTGGTGGGCATCCCGTTCGTCATCGGCTACATGCTTGAGGTGGTGCGCAACGTAATCGCCGGCCAGGACGAGCCCTTGCCCGCTTGGGACAACCTGGGCGATAAGTTCGTCCAGGGCCTGCTCATGCTGGTCGTGTTGCTGATCGTAGGCATCCCCATGTACTTGTTCGCCTGCATCCAGGGTGTGTTCAGCGCCATCGTCTCCAACTCCAATTCGAACGCCCTCATAACCCTCGGCGGGCTGATCGCTTTGCTCATGAGCCTGCTCGAGTTCCTCTACGGCTTGCTGATGGCCGTGTTCATGCCCGCCCTGCTGCTGCGCTTCGCCACCACGCGGCGCATTGGGGACACGCTCAAGTTCGGCGAGCTATGGCAGATCGTGAAGGCCAATTTCGGCCAGTACATCCTGATCATCATCCTTGTCTACATCGTCCAGCTTGTCGCCGGGTTCGGTGCCATCGCCTGTGTTATCGGCGTCTTCCTCACCTATTTCTGGGCGATGCTGGTGCAGTCGCATCTGTACGGCCAGTACTACCGCAACTACGTCACCCATGCCGGCCCACTGATGCCGCCGGCCGGTTACCAGCCGATGCCGCCGGCCCCGCCTGCGGCGCCGCTATAAGGCTCATGACTGTCAGACCCGAGGAGTCCGCATCTCAGATGCGGACTCCTCCTTTAGTGGGGGCCGGCAGGGCCGAAGCGTGGCCCGCTGCTCGGGTGGCTCTTCGAGCGGCGAGCGGCGAGGCAGCGACCTGATGGACGCGCTTCTCGCATTCCCATTTGACGACCCTGGCTGGCCCGGCAAGCTGATGCTGGGTGGGCTGTTCCTGCTCCTCGGGCCGCTGCTACTGCCGCTGATCCTGGTACTGGGTTATCTGGCGGCGGTAGCGCATTCGGCTGCAGTCGAGGGGGCGCCGCTGCCGGCTTGGCGTCCCTGGCGGCAGCGCTTGCGCGATGGGGGCCGGCTGCTGCTGGCCATGTTGGTTTGGGGCTGGCCGGCGTTGCTGCTCTTCTCGACCGTGGTGGTCGGCATGCTCGTGGTGCCACCGGGGCCGCTGGCAGGCTCGCGCCTGGCGGGGACGCTGGTGGACATCGCCTGGCTGGTGCAGCCGGTTGGCCTGGCCTGGGCCCTGCTCGCTTTCCTGCTCCTGCCGCTGCAACTACGCCTGAGTGCCGGTGCCGATTCCTGGCGCGACATCGCCTCGCCGGCGCAACTGTGGCGGGCGTTGTGCGCCAACCTCTGGGGCCTGCCTGTGGCCTGGCTCAAGGAGCTGGCCCTGTTCCTGCTCTCATTCGTGGGCCTGTTCCTGGCAGGCATCGGCCTGGCCTTCACTTCCTTCTGGTGCCTGCTCGGCCTCGCCCGCCTGGCGTCAGAACTCAAGTGACGCTGAGAGGCCGCGGCGGAACGCGGTCGTTCTCGTCCCTCTCAGGGCACGGCAGTGCATCGGTCAAGTAGTGTTGCTACCTGATCTGATCGGTGTTCCTCTGTGGCCTCTTTCCCCTTCTACCTCGGGCCCCAGGAGGGCTCACCCTGGTAGTTCGGGCTGTCGGTGAGCCGCCTCAAACCACTGCCATCGGCATTCACCACGTACACATCCCAGTTCGTGTCATCCCGCAAACCCTCGAAGGCGATGCGCTTGCCATCCGGGGACCAGGAAGGGTTGCGGTTGTCGCGCCCGCTTTCCGGCGAGGTGACCCCGTGGACATCGCTGCCATCGGGCCGCATCACCTGGATCTGGACGCTCATGGAGCCCTGGGTGCGGCTGGAGGCAAAGGCGATCAGACTGCCATCGGGTGACCAGGAGGGGCTGGTGTCATCGCCGGGGAAGTTGGTCAGGTTGGTGAGGCCTGTGCCATCAACATTGATGACATAGATCTCGGCATTGCCGTCGCGCCTGGACTCGAAAGCGATGCGGCTGCCGTCAGGCGACCATGACGGACGCTGGCCCACATTCGGGTCGTCCGTTAGCCACCGCTCGTCGGTTCCATCAACGTTGATCAGGTAGATGTAGGTGTTGTCGCCCCGCTTGGCATCGAAAGCGATGCGGCTGCCATCGGGCGACCAGGTGGGGTGCCGCCCGTTCACGAGGAAGGTGAGGTCGCTGCCGTCAGCATTCATGATGTAGATGCCAGTGCCTGTGTCGCGGTTCGAGAAGAAGGCGATACGGCGGAAGTCGGGCGACCAGGCCGGCTCGCGCTCGGGCTCGGGGCCGTTGGTGAGCTTGTGCAGGCCACTGCCATCGGGGTTGGCGGCCACGATGTCCCAGTTGTCGCCCTCCTGGACTGCCCAGGCGATCTGCTGGGCACCGGCGCCCTCGCCCTCGCCCGCGCCAGCGGGGGTTGGCTTGGGTGGCAGCGGTGTCGGTCCGGCGCCACCTTCGGGAATGCCCCAGAAGTTCACCATGCCTGTGAGCGTGCCCGTGAGCAAGCGCTGTCCATCGGGGGTGAAGGCCAACCCAGGGACGCGTCCGGCTTCGCCCGCCTTGACGGTGGTGAGCAGTTGGCCATCGGCCACTCGCCACAGGCGCAGAGTAGCATCCCAGGAGGTGGAAGCCAGCAAAGCGCCATCGGGCGAGAAAGCCAACTCCGAGATTGACTTGTTGTGGCCCTCGAGCACACGCAGGAGAGAACGATCGGCCACCTGCCAAAGGCGGATGGCGCCGCCCTGGCTTCCGGTGGCGAGGAGTTGGCCATCGGGGGAGAAAGCGGCGGCGAAACCGCCCTCCAGGGGTGGCAGCGGCTTGCCCTCAGGGAACTGGAACAGCAGGACCTGGTCGTAGGCGGCGACGGCGAGCAGCGAGGCATCGGGCGAGAAGACGGCCTGGTAGGTGTTCTTATTGGAGCCAGGGATAGTGTTCAGCAGCGAGCCGTCGTCGGTGCGCCAAAGCCGGACTGATTTGTCGAGGGCGGTGGTCACCAGGACCTTGCCGTCGGGCGAGAAGGTGAGGCTGGCGATATCCTCGGTGTGCCCACGCAACTGGTGGAACAGCGACGCGTCGGGGAGGCGCCAGAGGATGCAGGCGTGGTCAGCGCCCGGCGAGGCCACCAGCCTGCCATCGGGGGAAAAGGCGATGGCACCGTTGACACTGCGCGCCCCGGCATCGAGTGTCGTCATCAGCCGCCAGTCTGCCAGGCGCCAGATGCGCACGGTCTGCTGGCCGGAGACGGTGGCTACGAACGTGCCATCGCGCGTAAGCGCCAGATCAGCCACGGCCCGCATCACGCCCTCGGTCTGGACCGGGCGGGTGAGGCGCAGAGCCAGGCGGGCGGCGTTATCGGGCACGATCACGGGCCAGGGCTCCAACGTCGCCTCTGCAGCGCCGCCCGTCGGCGTCGAGGCGCCCGGTGGCGCCACGGTAGCGGCCGGGAGCGTCGTGCCAGCACTCTCCGTAGCCACTGTTGCCTCGGGCTCGATCGTCGCCAAAGCCAGGGAGGTAGCCGACGGCGTGGCAGGACCAGGCCGGTTGAGGACCAGGACCAGGGCGGCAATCGCAAGGGCAACGAAAAGCACACCGGCCAGCACACCGGCGAGAACTACTGGGTTCAGGCCTCGCCGCGAGGCCGGCTGCACTGCAGCAACCGGGGTAGCAGGTGCCGGGGCGCTGGCGGGAACCGGCGCTGCGGCAATGACGGCGGCCTGATCCGCCGGCCTGGGCTGGCCTGTTCGCGTCGCCGCTGACGCAGGCGGCGGTGTTGGCTTGGCGAGCGGCAACGTGTCCGCCGTGGCAGTCGCCGCCGATAGCGCCTGCCAGAAGGCGAGGACGGACGGCCAGCGCCGCTCCTTGTCCTTTTCCAGGGCCCGCATGACGGCGGCTTCGAGCTCAGGCGACAGGCTGGGGTTGAACTGGCGCAGTGGTGGCACGGGAGCATAGAGGTGTTCCCAGCGGATGCGCTCGGCAGTGCTGCCGGTGCCGGCGGCGGGGCTGTCGCCGGAGAATGGGCGCCGGCCGGCGAGCATCTCATAGACGACCACGCCGAGTGAGTAGATGTCGGCGCGGGCGTCCAGGCGCTGGCTGAGGCAATGCTCGGGCGACATGTAAGCCGGCGTGCCCGGTATCACCGAGGTCGCTGTGGTGGCATCGGCCACTTTGGCGATGCCGAAATCGGAAAGCAGAACGCGGCCATCGCTGCGGAGCATGATGTTGGCGGGCTTTATGTCGCGGTGCAGCACTCCCATGGCGTGAGCGTAGTGCAGGGCGGCACACACCTGCCCGGTGACCGCCAGCGCCTGGGCCAGAGGAAGAGGGCCACGAGCGCGGGCGATCTCGGTGCGCAGGGTGATGCCTTCGATATAGTCCATGACGATGAAGGCGGTGAGGTCTTCCTGCTCGAAGGAGTAGAAGCGGACGATATTCTCGTGAGCCAGTTGCGCCAGGGCGCCCGCCTCGCGCTGGAAGCGGCGGGCGAACTCTGGATCTTCGGCCAGGTCCTCGCGCATCACTTTGATGGCGACGTGGTACTGGCGGTATGAGTCCCAGGCTTTGTAGACGTCGGCCATGCCGCCGTGGCCGAGCAGGGCTTGAACGTGATAACGTCCCTTCAGGGTCTGGCCTACGAGGTCTGGCATTCTCGCTCCTCCGCACCCGTTGCGCCGAACCCGCTCACGGGCTGGCTACTGCTCGTCTCCTTCCATCTCAGAGATTGCCGGGTCGGCAAGTGACCATCCATTCCCGTGCCAACTCCACGGCTGGGCGGCGGTCACGACCAGGCATGGAGTGTCCTGCCCTTGCGCCGCGCTGGCTGAATTGCCGTGCCTACCGGACCACCATGCCGCTGAAGGCACGAGGGTCGGACCACCACCGCAGCCATAGCCAGGCCCATGCCCGCCAGCGCGGCATAGGTGCGACTCCGCTCCTCAGGTGCCGTGCCCCTATGCCCCCTGATAACCCGCAGGTCTATGTCGCCGTCGGGCCTGGCTTCGCGCCTGGCGCGCGAACCGAAGGGTGCCACTTTCTCGGGATGGCTGGCCTCAAGCAGCGGCCGCATCACCTCAGCGAGGACGGTGTCGCTCTCGCCCATCTCTCTGCTGGCGCCGTCCGTTCCGATCGCCGTGCATCCGTGCTTGCTCACGGCCACACCCTGCCGAGAGTGCGCGGGAAGGGGATGGTCTCGCGGATGTGCTGCAGGCCGCAGATCCAGGCGACGCAGCGTTCCACCCCCATGCCGAAGCCGGAGTGGGGCACTGAGCCGTAGCGGCGCAGGTCGAGGTACCACTCGTAGGGCTCGCGGGGAAGGCCGGCAGCATCGAGCCGCGCCTCGAGCAGCCCCAGGTCGTGAATGCGCTGGCCGCCACCGATGATCTCGCCGTAGCCTTCGGGGCCGATCATGTCCACCGAGAGCGATAGCTCGGGCCTTTCCGGGTCGGGCTGCATGTAGAAGGCCTTGCAGGCAGCCGGGTAGCGGTGCACGAAGACCGGCCGGTCGAAATGCTCGCCGATGGCCGTCTCGTGCGGGGCGCCGAAATCCTCGCCCCATTCGATGGGCACGCCCCACTCGTTGAGCAGGCGCACGGCCTCGTCGTACTGCAGGCGTGGGAAAGGCGGCACGACTCGCTCAAGCGCAACCGTATTCCGCTCCAACTCCTTCAGCTCGGGCCGGCAGTGCTCGAGGGTGCTTTGCACTACATGCGACACGAACTGCTCCGCCACCTCCATGTTGCCGTCCAGGTCCACGTAGGCCATCTCCGGCTCCACCATCCAGAACTCGGTGAGATGCCGGCGGGTCTTGCTTTTCTCGGCGCGGAAAGTGGGGCCGAAAGCGTAGACTTTGCCCAGGGCCATGGCGGTGGCCTCGTTGTAGAGTTGCCCGCTCTGGGTGAGGTAGGCCGCCGTGCCGAAGTAGTCCAGGGCGAAAAGGGTTGTCGTGCCCTCGCAAGCGGAAGGAGTGATGATAGGCGTGTCGGCGTTGATGAAGCCGTGACCATCCAGCCATTCGCGGATGGCGCGGATGACATGGGCGCGGACACGCAGGATGGCGGCCTGGTGCGGTGAGCGGATCCAGAGGTGGCGCCAGTCCATCAGGAAGTCCACTCCGTGCTCTTTAGGTTGGATGGGGTACTCGGGCGACAGTTGGACGACCTGCAGGTCGGTGGCGTCCAGTTCGAAGCCGCCGGGGGCGCGCTGATCCTGGCGCACCGTGCCGCGCACGATCAGGGACGACTCCTGGGTGACCGTGCGCGCCGCCTCAAACGCCTCGGGCGCGACGTTTTTCTGGAAGACAACCGCCTGGATGAGGCCGCTGCCATCGCGCACCTGAAGGAACTGCAGGCGACCCTTGTCCACCTTGCCGTAGAGCCAGCCCTTGATCGTCACTTCCTGGCCAACGTGGTCCGCCGCGTCGCGGATGTACGTCTGGTCTTCCATGTAGCCACTCCTGAACCCGCTGTAAGCATGTACCCTGCCATTATAGCATCGTGGCTGGATGGCTGACAGGGTTGTGAGGGCGTTTCATAGTTCTTTCGCTGGAGTTGACAAGCGGCGGCGAGCATGTAGAATTGCAGACACAATCGAACAGAGCGAAAGGCTGCGAACGGGAATAGTAGGCCCTGAAGCGAGGCCCAGAGAGCCGGGGGTAGGTGCAAGCCCGGCGCCAGCGCCAAGGTCAAATGGTCCCGGGAGCCGCAAGCCCAACCGGCGGCGCGCCAGTGTCGCCTTAGTAGGGGAGACGGAGACTCCACCGTTATCTGGGAGCGGGATATCGGGCCCCATCGGCATAGCCGACACGGACCCTGTATCCGCAGAGTGAGGCTGGCATTACACCCCATGGTGGCTTCTCACCATGGGGTTTTGTGTTTGCGGGGCTGGCCTAACTGGGGTGGCACCACGGGAGCCTGATCGCCCTCGTCCCCTCGATAGGGACGGGGGCGATTTGCTTTAAGCCGCTGGCTGACGGGCGCATTTGCCCGGCGGCCATGGGCCTGTGGGTGGCGAGGACGACCTTAGGAGGTTGAAGCATGGATGAGCACGAGATAGAGGCAGGGCAGTTGAGCCTGGGCGGGCTGCTGCACAAAGAGATCGCGCTGGACCTGGAGACGCCGGCGTCGCTTTTCCTGCGCATTCGGGGCCTTCCGGGCGCCTTTCTTCTGGAGAGCGTGGAGCGCGGCCAGGCCGTCGGCCGCTATTCCTTTGCCGGCTGCGACCCCCTGTTCACGGTGAGTGCGGCGGCAGACGGCTGGACGCTCCAGGGACCGGGCGGCAGGCTGCGCTTGGGCCAGGGCGGCCTGCCGGTCCTGCGGCGTGTCCTGCGTGCCTGCTCGCTGGACCTGCCGGCCGGTTTGCCCCCGTTCGCTGGCGGCCTGATCGGCTACATCGGTTATGACGCTGTCCGCTGGCAAGAGCGCTTGCCTAAGCCGCCGCCTGATGATCGCGGCCTGCCCGTTGCCCAGTTGACCTACCCGGGCATCCTCTTCGCTCTCGACCACGCCAGCAACACCCTGCACGTCATCGTCCGTGGTGATGCCACAGCGAGCGCTGCGCGGAGGCTGGAGCAGGCTCTCGATCTGCTACATTCGCAGCCGCAGGCTCCCGATTCGCCGGCCGCCCCGGCGCCCGCCAGCAGCCATGCCGCCAACCTCAGCGAGGGGCGCTACCGGCAGATGGTCCTCTCCGCCAAGGACTACATCCGCCAGGGCGACATTTTCCAGGTGGTGCTCTCCCAACGTCTGCAGCGCCCGCTTACGGTTGATCCCTTCCAGGCCTATCGCGCTCTGCGCCGGCTCAACCCCTCGCCCTACATGTTCTTTCTCCAGTTCGAGCCCGACCTGGTGCTCATCGGCTCATCGCCTGAGATGCTGGTGCGCTTGCAGGGCAACCTCGCAGAGCAACGGCCGTTGGCAGGGACCAGGCCGCGCGGGCGCAGCTTCGAGGAGGACCAGGCCCTGGCGGCGGAGCTGTGTGCGGACGAGAAGGAGCGGGCGGAGCACGTCATGCTCGTGGACCTGGCGCGAAACGACTTGGGCCGCGTTTGCCGCTACGGCAGCGTGAGTGTGCCCACCTTACTTGAAACGGAACGCTTCTCTCACGTCATGCACCTCGTCTCCCACGTGCAGGGCCTGCTGCGCCCTGATGCCGACGCAGTGGACCTGCTGGCCGCCTGCTTGCCGGCGGGGACGGTGAGCGGCGCCCCTAAGGTGCGCGCCATGGAGATCATTGACGAACTGGAACCGACACGGCGCGGGCCCTACGCCGGGGCCGTTGGTTACCTGGACATACGCGGCAATATGGACACGTGCATCGCCATTCGCACCATCGTCGCCCACCGCGGGGTGGCCTACGTCCAGGCTGGTGCCGGCATTGTCGCCGATTCTGACCCAGCTCGCGAGTATCAGGAGACGCTGAACAAGGCGCTCGCCCCCTTACGCGCCCTGGATATTGCGGCGGAAAGTGGTGCCGGCGCCCCGACTGCCGATGTACTCATGGCCAGCAATGGCTGACCGACAATCGCTGGAGGAGGCTGAGATGGTCCTGGTGATAGACAACTACGATTCCTTCACTTACAACCTCGTGCAGTACCTGGGCGAACTTGGCGCTCAGGTCCTGGTCCGACGCAACGACGCCATCACCGTCGAGGAAGCGCGCGAACTGCGGCCCTCGCACATCGTCATCTCGCCCGGGCCCAAGGGGCCGAGCGATGCTGGCGTGAGCCTGGCGCTCATTCGCCAGATGAGTGGCCAAGTGCCCATCCTGGGCATCTGCCTGGGGCACCAGTGCCTGGCAGCCGCCTTCGGGGGCACGGTGGGCCCGGCCAAGCAACTGATGCACGGCAAGACTTCGCGCATCGTGCATGCCGGTGCCGGCCTGCTGGAGGGCGTCCCCTGTTCCTTCCAGGCCACGCGCTACCACTCGCTTGCCGTCCTGCCGCCGATCCCGGCCGAGCTACAGGATGTCGCCTGGGCGGATGACGG
>DAOTVV010000148.1:0-5393 GCA_034436255.1 Anaerolineae bacterium | reverse complement strand
TCCGCTTCACGGATGCTGGTTCGGTGCAGGTGCAGGCGCGCTTGGTCGAGGCCGAGGTAGTGCTCTCCGTGGTAGATACGGGGCGCGGCATCCCGGCGGATGAACTGAGCACCATCTTCAATGAGTTTTACCAGGTGGGCCGCCCCAAGACGGATGTTGACTCCGGCAAGGGGCTGGGCCTCGCCATCGCCAAACGGTTCGTCCAGCTGCACGGTGGGCGTATCTGGGCCGAGAGCGAGCCCGGCCATGGCTCCAGCTTCAGTTTCTCCCTGCCTCTTGCCGCCAAGACTACTGTACGGGTCGGCCAGACGACGCCTCTCCCCCTGGCGGTGAGGCCGGGCAAGCCGAAGGTGCTCGTGATTGATGAATCGGAGGCAGGCGCCGGTGGCGCCGAGGCGGTTTGCCATTATCTCAGTCGGCGTCTGGAGAACTACGAGTTCGTGGCCGTTCCGAAAGAAGATGTCCTGGAAGCAGCGCTGGCAGCCGAGCGGCCACTGGCCGTGATCGGCAGGTTGCAGCCTGGCCTGAACAACGAGGCCGATGTTGCCTCAGCCGCCGGGGATGATGTGCCGTCACGCTTGCCGGCAGGGGTGCCCTTTGTGCGCTGTACCCTTCCTGGGAGCGACTGGCTGGCCAGGGGTAGCAGCTTCGCGGCTGTCCTCACGAAGCCGGTGGAGAGCGACACGCTGCTCGAAACCATCAGCAGAGTAGGCGTTCGACCCAAGGAGCGGAGAAGCGCGGGGTTGGCGCCGGCTCAAGGGGAGCAGGGCGCTGCTACCGACGTGGGTGGACAAGAGCGGCCACTCACGATCCTTATTGCCGATGACGACCGTGGGTTCGTGCAGTTGCTGATGCGGACGATCGAGTCCGCGTGCGACGAGGGTTCAGATGAATACCTCTCCGCTCCCGACGTGGGCCACCGCGCTGGTGGCAGAGAGCTGCCCGAACCATGGCGCAAGCGGCCAAAGCCCCGCCTGCTTTATGCCTACAACGGCCGCGATGCCCTGGCGACGATGCGCCGGGCGCACCCGGATGTGGTGCTCCTCGATCTGCTCATGAGCGACATGAGTGGTTTCGATGTCGTCGCCCAGGCCCGCCTCGAGCCGGATCTGCGCGAAACGCCGATCATTGCCGTGACAGCGGCTACGCCAGGCGAGGACGAGGTGACTGCGAAGGGCGCCGCCGTCAGCCTGAGCGCTAACGGCGGCTTTCGCCCGGGTGCGCTTCTCCAGGTCCTGGGAGCGCTGCTGGGCGCGTTGGCGGCGGGTGTTGAGCCGGCGCAGCAACCCCCTGCTCAGGCCTCGGCGGTGTCCTTTGCCCCTTGAGGCCGCTTGGCCAGGCAGCGCTGTAGAGCGCTCAGGAACTCGCCCTGGGATACCGGTTTGGTAGCGTAGGCATCGGCGCCGAGGGAGAGAGCCAGGCCCGGGTCGTCCACTACGGAACAAACGAGCACCGGCAGTCTGGCTGTCTCCGGCTGGTGGCGGAGCATGTGCAGCACGCTCCAGCCGTCGAGGCGGGGCATCATGATGTCGAGCACGATGACGTCTGGCCGCATCTTGCGAGCTACCTCGTAGGTCAGCCGAGGGTCGGATAGCCCATGGAGTTGCCAGCTTCGCGAGGATAGATAGCGTCTGTAGAGCTCAACAGCACCCGGGTTGTCCTCCACGACGAGGACCGAGACGGGAAGGCCGGAGTGGAGGCCCAGGCGGATTTCGGTGAAACCAGGCGCGGGCTCGCGCACCTGGCAATGCATTCCCTGGCTGGCGGCGACGCGCATCGGCACTTCAAGGCGCCGGTCCAATGGAGGCTGGCTTTCGGCGGAAGCCGAGGCTTGAGCGCTTTTCAGGCTGCCGGCAAAGCTGATGACAATGTCGGTCAGGGGCTCGCTGTCCTCGCCGGCCTCAGCAACAGAGATGCTGACTTCGGACAGGGCGTTCTGGGCGGCAAGGCTGAGCAGTTGCACCAGCACCTGACGGGAGAGGGCACGGTCGGCCAGGACGTATTGGCTCTCATCAATGGCTGCGGGCGCCAGGCGTACGCGCCGCTGTTGTGCGAGCGGGGCAACAAGGGCCACAGCTTCGGCCACAATGCTGCCCAACTTCACCTGCCCTGGGTCGCTCGCCAGCGCCAGCAATTCGTGGCTGAGGAGGTCATGCCCTTCGGGCCGCACACCGGCATGTTCGGTTGTGCCGGCAGCCGTGCCGTGGCCGGACTGGGCCCAGACTTCGAGCAGCCCTGCCAGCCTCGTCTCGGCCTCCTCGAGGTCGCGGAACACCTGACGCTTGCCTACGGAAAGCTCTTTCTCGATCCCTGCGATGGGCATGTTCTCAACGTAGCGCAAGGTCAGCACATCGTAAGCCCGGCTTTCCAGAGAGCCGAAAGCGACGCGGCGTTTGGGGTATAGAGCTTCGATGGCCTCTAGCAGCAGGGAGCGCAGCCACTCGGCGCGGCTGCCGGGGTCCGCGATGCCGCCTATCTGGGGCAATTGCCGGCTGAGGCGGCTGACGCTCAGCTCTGGATCACTATAGAGGCACTCAAGCGCTTCGTGCACGGTGTCTCTGTCAATTGCCATAGTACAGCCCGCCTCGGGCGGCATCGTGCAGACGCTGCCCAGATTGCAGTAAAGGTGAACCCGCTTGGCAATAGTCTAGCTGGCTCGACACCGCCAGCGCAACGGCGGCCTCCTTGCTGGAGGCGAGAGAACAGCGACGGACACGGGCGGGAACACGAATATCCTCTCTCATATGAGCGCGCATCTGCATCCATCCGCGTTCGTCCTTGTGCGGCGTTCCCAGCGTTCCCATGCGTGGGCAGCGCTCCCAACCCGGAGAGGCCTCGAGACTAA
The DNA here is from genome assembly GCA_034436255.1 of Anaerolineae bacterium. Taxonomy (GTDB): domain Bacteria; phylum Chloroflexota; class Anaerolineae; order DRVO01; family DRVO01; genus DAOTVV01. Next base: position 2,548 of record DAOTVV010000148.1, on the reverse strand, counting down.
CAGGCTTGGCACCTTTGTGCTTCGCCGGCGCCGGCGTGCCGGCCCGACCGCGATCGAGATTGGCCCCTTTTTGACAGATGGGAGACGTTGGCGTACGATGGTGACAAAGGCTATCGGAATAGTAGGATTACCCATGAGGCTCAACACGAAGGTCCGCTACGGCACCAGAGTCATGCTGGAACTGGCGTTGCACTACAAGCAGGGTCCCCTCAGCCTGAGTGAGATCGCCCAGCGGCAAGGCCTGCCCGAGAAGTATGCCGAGTCCCTGGTAGGAGGCCTGCGCGCGGCCGGCCTCGTGCACAGCCTGCGCGGTCCTGCGGGTGGCTACGTCCTTGCCGCTCCGCCGGAGCGAATCACTGTGCGCCAGGTGTACGACGTGTTCGAAGGTGGCGACGTGTTGGCCCCCTGCCTGGCGGACCGCGCCCCCTGCGAGCGCCGGGATGCGTGTGTCACCCAGGAGGTGTGGGCGGCCATGCAGCGTGCTGCGATGCAGGTGCTGGAATCCACTACTTTGGCCGACCTGGTAGAGCGTCAGCAGGAGAAACAGGCGGCCGCGATGTACGCGATCTAGCCGGCGCCGGGTTGTCCCGACCCGGCCACAGGCACAGCTACGGCTGCCATCGCCGCCCCTGACGGCAGCAAGGGCCGCCGAACACAAGGAGACACATATGGGCAACATCTACGGCGACATCACTCGGACCATCGGCAACACGCCACTCGTGCGCCTTAACCATATCACTGCCGGCCTGGAGGCGACTGTGCTGGCCAAGCTGGAGGCGCGCAACCCTGCCGGCAGCGTCAAGGACCGCATCGGCCTGAGCATGGTGCTCGCGGCGGAGCAAAGCGGCGCTCTCAAACCAGGCGCTACCATCATCGAGCCCACCAGCGGTAACACCGGCGTGGCATTGGCAATGGTGGCTGCGGCTCGGGGCTACCACCTCATCTTGACCATGCCCGAGACCATGAGCCTCGAACGGCGGGCTTTGCTCAAGGCCTATGGGGCGCAGCTCGTGCTCACGCCCGGGTCTGAGGGCATGCGTGGCGCCATCGCGAAAGCGGAGGAACTGCTGGCCAGCACGCCCAATTCCTTCATGCCTCAGCAGTTCGAGAACCCCGCCAACCCCAAGATCCACCGCGAGACAACGGCGCTTGAGATCTGGAACGACACAGATGGCAAGGTTGACATCCTTGTTGCCGGCGTTGGTACAGGCGGTACGGTCACTGGCGTAGCCGAGGTGATCAAGGCACGCAAGCCTAGCTTCCGGGTTATCGCCGTGGAACCGGCTGCCTCACCCGTGCTCTCCGGCGGCAACCCCGGTCCCCACCGGATACAGGGCATCGGCGCCGGCTTCGTGCCCGCAGTGCTGCGCCGCGAACTGCTCGATGAGGTGATCCAGGTGGCTGACGCCGATGCTTTCGCCACCATGCGCCGCCTGGCTCGCGAGGAAGGGATCCTGGCTGGTGTTTCCTCGGGCGCCGCCGCCTTCGCCGCACTTGGCGTGGCCGCCAGGCCTGAGAGCGCCGGCAAACTCATCGTGGCTATCCTGCCCGATACGGGCGAGCGCTACCTGAGCATGGGGATATTCGATGGCGAATGATCAGGCTGTTATGATCTCCGAGGCTGTGGCCCAGAAAGAGCAGCGCCTGCACGCGATCTTGCGCGAACTGGGCAGCGTGGTCGTGGCCTACTCCGGCGGCGTGGATAGCTCCTACCTGCTGGCAGCAAGCTTGCAGGCGCTGGGGTCAGCCGCCGTGCTGGCCGTGACGGCCGACTCGGCCACGTACACCGACAGCGAGCGTCAGGAGGCCGTGGCTCTTGCCCAGAAACTGGGCGCCAGGCACATCCTTGTGCATACGGATGAACTGGACGACCCGGTGTTCGCTGCCAACCCGCCCGACCGCTGCTACCACTGCAAGATGCACCTTTTCCGCGAGCTCTCTGCCATCGCCGAGGCTGATGGGCTGAACGCCCTTGTCTATGGTGCCACCACGGACGACCTGGGCGACTACCGGCCGGGCATGCGCGCGGCTAAGGAGATGGGGGCGCGAGCGCCCTTGGTCGAGGCTGGACTCAGCAAGCAGGACGTCCGAGAGTTGTCGCACCGGCTGGGCCTGCCTACCTGGAGCAAGCCGGCAATGGCCTGCCTGGCCTCGCGCTTTCCCTACCACACGCGCATCAGCCCCGAAGCTCTGCACCAGGTGGAGCAGGCCGAGGCGTTCCTCCGCCAGGAGCTGGGCATCCAGCAGGTGCGCGTGCGCCACCACGGGAGCATCGCCAGGCTTGAGGTGACCGCAGCCGACCTGCCACGGCTGCTCCAGGAGCCCGCCCGGGGCAGCATTCTGGCCCGCCTCAAGGAGCTAGGCTTCCGTTACGTGGCCCTAGACCTGGAGGGCTACCGCAGCGGCAGCATGAACGAGGCGCTAGACTCTAAGGGTTGGGGGCCTCAATGATCCCCAGCTTGGTTATCGCTTTCCGCTAAACACTGGAGGCAGCCCTGCGCTCATCCAGGTGCTGGGCTGGCTGGCCTATCTCGCCCCTGTCCTCTAT
>DAOTVV010000147.1:0-8000 GCA_034436255.1 Anaerolineae bacterium | reverse complement strand
ACAGAGGCGCTGCACCTTCCCCAGCTTCCCCGCAGCATCGCCATCATCGGCGCTGGCGCCGTGGGCACCGAGTTCGCCTCCATGTTCGTGGATTTCGGCTGCGAGGTCACCTTGATCGAGGCTTTGCCGCACATCCTGCCCCTGGAGGATGAGGAGTGCGCCGCTATCGTCGCCGAGGCCCTGCAGAAGCGGGGGGTGAAGGTGCACGTTGCCACGCCCGTGCGCGGCCTTGCCCTGAAGGACGGCATGGCGGCATTGACCTGCGAGAGCGAGGGACGCAGTTTCGAGGTCAGGGCGGAGAAAGTGCTGGTGGCTGTCGGCCGGCGGGCGAACACGGCTGGGCTGGGGTTGGAGGCGCTGGGCGTGAAAATGCAGCGCGACCAGGTGGTGGTTGACGAGGACCTGCGCGCGAACGTACCCGGCATCTACGCCGTCGGCGATTGCATCCCGACGCTTGCCCTCGCTCATGTGGCGGCGGCGGAAGGCAAGCATGTCGCCGATCTGGTCGCGGGGAAGGCGCCGCGCCGGCTGCGTTACCAGGCTATGCCGAAGGCCACCTATTGCGAGCCGGAACTTGCCTCCGTCGGCCTGACGGAGGCCCAGGCCAGGGAGCAGGGTCTGGACGTCGTGGTGGTCCGGTCGCCCCTGCGCCAGAACGGCAAGGCGGCCATCTATGGCGACACCACTGGCATGGTCAAGATGGTGGCGCAGCGGGGCAACGGCCGCCTGCTCGGTGTGCACATGGTGGGGCATGGCGCCACGGAACTGATCGCCGAAGCGGCGCTCGCTCTGCAACTTGAGGCAACGGCGCGCGAACTCGCTGAGACGGTGCACGCCCATCCGACCATCTCCGAGTCAATGCTATCGGCCGCCGAGGACGCCTGGTTCGCCTCCCTTGGTTGAGAATGCGCTTGAGGACCCTATATCTCAGGAGTCAGCCTGGTGAGCAACAGTTACCGAGTGACGCTTATACCCGGTGATGGCACCGGCCCGGAGTTGATCCAGGCAGCCATCTTGGTGCTGGATGCGACCGGGATCGCATTCCAGTGGGACGTGCAGGAAGCGGGCCTGGCCGTCTTTGAGCGCGAGGGCAACCCGCTGCCGGACAGGGTGCTGGATTCGATCCGGGCCAACCGTGTCGCCCTGAAGGGCCCAATCACCACTCCCGTTGGCACTGGTTTTCGCTCGGTGAACGTTGGCCTACGCCAGGCGCTTGACCTGTATGCTAACTTGCGGCCTGCCAAGACCTACCCTGGTGTGCGCTCGCGCTACAGCGACATAGACCTGGTGATCGTGCGCGAGAACACCGAGGACCTGTATGCCGGGATCGAGCACGTCGTCATCCCCGGGCAGGCAGCCGAGTCCATCAAGATCATCACTCGCCACGCCTCGGAGCGGATCGTGCGTTTCGCCTTCGAATACGCTCGTCGCAACGGCCGCAAATCGGTGACAGCGGTGCACAAGGCGAACATCATGAAGCTGACTGATGGCCTCTTCCTGGACGTGGCGCGAGAGGTGGCGGCACAATACCCGGACATCCCGTTCAGCGACCGCATCATTGACAATATGTGCATGCAGCTCGTGCAGCACCCGGAGGAGTACGATGTGCTGGTGATGCCCAACCTTTATGGCGACATAACCAGCGACCTCGCTTCCGGTCTGGTTGGTGGGCTGGGCCTGGCCCCTGGTGCCAACATCGGCGATGGTATCGCCGTGTTCGAGCCGGTGCACGGTTCTGCCCCGAAGTATGCCGGCCAGGACAAGGTCAACCCCACGGCCACGATTCTGAGCGCCATGCTCATGCTCGATTACCTGGGCGAGAAGCGGGCGGCAGCGGCCGTCGAGCGAGCTGTGGCGGAGACTATCGCTGCCGGCGAGTTCGTGACCTATGACCTGAAGGAATCGCGGGCGGATGAAAGCGCTGTCGGCACGCGGCGCATGGCCGAAGAGGTCGCCAGGCGTGTGCGCGCGATTATGGCCGAGTAGGCCGGAGGAAGGACGGCATGCCGCGCGTAGCTTTCCAAGGTGAGCATGGTGCCTACTCAGAGGAGGCGGCCAGGCAGCATTTCGGTCCCCAGGTCGAGACGGTTCCTGTCGCCACGTTTGAGGCCATTTTCGCAGCCATCAGCCGCGGCCAGGCCGACCTGGGCATCCTGCCGATCGAGAACGCCGTTGCCGGGTCTATCAACCTGGCCTACGACCTGCTGCTTGAGAACGACCTGAAGATCGAGGGCGAGATCTTCCTCCGTGTGCGCCACTGCCTGCTCGCCCCTGCAGGCACGGAACTGGCGGCGGTGCGCAAAGTGCGTTCGCACCCGCAGGCGCTGGCTCAATGCGAGCGCTACATTGCCGCCCGCGGCTGGGAGGCGGAATCCGCGTACGACACGGCTGGCGCGGCGAAAGAACTGGCGGCGAAGCCGGAGCCGGGCGTCGCTGCGATCGCCAGCGAGTTGGCGGCTCAGATCTATGGCCTGTCCGTCCTGGATCGAGGAATTGAGGATTACCCCTTCAACTTCACGCGCATGTTCGTGCTGGGCACAGCCAGCCCGGCGCCGGCGGAGCGGAACAAGACCTCGGTCGTCTTCGCAACACGGCACCGGCCCGGCGCGCTGTACGACTGCCTGGGGGAGTTTGCCAGGCGCGGCATCAACCTGACGAAGCTCGAATCCCGCCCGCGGCGCAACCGCGCCTGGGAGTACGTCTTCTACCTGGACTTCGAGGGCCACGCCAGCCAGGACCCGGCACGGGAAGCGCTGCTCGGCCTGCTTCAGCGGGCCACCTTCGTCAAGGTGCTGGGTTCCTACCCTGCCGCGAGCATGCCGGAGGAGTAGCCGGCCGGAGCGGCAGTTGGCGGCTTTCCTGGCCTGGTCGCTCCTGTGCTATAATCCTGTCCAGCGCGAGCCCCTGCCCCGGGGTGCTTCCGGGCTCGCCGGCTGCGCTGCCTCAGGAGAGGCCGATGTCGGTAACCGAAGAGATCAAACAGAGGCTCGACATCGTAGACCTCATTTCCGAATATGTGCCCCTGAAGAAGAGCGGGCGCACCTACAAAGGCCTTTGCCCTTTCCATCAGGAGAAGACGCCATCCTTCGTGGTCTTTCCGGACACGCAGGGTTGGCACTGCTTCGGCGCCTGTGCTACGGGCGGCGACATCTTCACCTTCATCCAGAAGCGCGAGGGCATGGACTTTACCGAGGCGGTGCGCTTCCTGGCCCAGCGCGCCGGCATAGAGCTGGTACCTGGCAGCGAGGGCGGCGCTCAGCAGGCGGAGGTACGCAGTCGCCTCCGCTCCGTCATGGAAGCGGCGGCGAGTTTTTTCGTAGCCCAACTGGCTTCCCCTGCCGGGCAGCTGGCCCGCGACTACCTGGCCAAGCGTGGGGTGGGGCAGGCAGCGATTGAGGAGTTCCGCCTTGGCTATGCGCCCAACGCCTGGCGTGCTCTCTCCACGCACCTGCTGGCCGACGGCTTCTCCCGCGAGGAGTTGACCGAGGCGGGTGTCATCAGCGAAGGCGAAGAAGGGCGCTTCTACGACCGTTTTCGCAACCGGCTCATCTTCCCCATCAGCGACAGCCGCGGCAATGTGGTGGGTTTCGGCGCCCGCAGCCTGGATGGCAGCGAACCCAAATATCTCAACTCCCCACAGACGCCTCTGTTCGATAAGGGCAAGCTGCTCTATGGCTTGGACAGGGCCCGCGATGGGATCAGGCAGTCGGGGACGGCGGTCATCGTCGAAGGATACATGGACGCGATCGCCGCTCACCAGGCTGGCTACCGCAACGTCGTCGCCAGCATGGGCACGGCCCTGAGCGAGGCACAGCTGCAATCCCTGGCCAGGCTGGCCAAGCGTTTCGTCCTTGCCCTGGATCCGGATGCTGCTGGAAGCGTGGCTACCCTGCGCGGCGTCGCGGTGGCCGGCGAGGCGCTGCAGACGGAATCCGCGGCCAGCTTCGACGGCGGCCTGCTCCGCTTCGAGAGGCGCCTCAGCGCCGAGATACGCGTGGCCGTCCTGCCGCAGGGGCGGGACCCCGACGAGCTGATCCGCGAGGATGGAGCCGCATGGCAGCGGCTCATCGCCGAGGCCAAACCGGTGGTGGACTACTATTTCGACGTAGCCCTGGCCGAGGCCGAACTGAGCGACGCCAAGGGCAAGGTGCGTTTTGCGCGGCGGCTGCTGCCAGTCATCGCCCGCGTGCCGGATGCGCTGGAGCGGGCGCACCATGTCGAGCGGCTCGCCCGCCTGATCCAGGTGGACCCGAGCCTGGTAGAACGGGAACTGGCGGCTGTGCGGCGCAACGCCGCCTCCGCGCCGGACAGGGACGGGCTCGATGGCCTTCAGGGCGGCCGGGACGATTCAGGGCAAGGGGCATTGCCGGAGGCCTTCGGGCCGGAGGAATATGCGCTGTGGTTCCTGTCCCAGAACGGCAGCGCCCTGGCGGCGGCGAACGAGGCCCTGGCCAGCCTGGGCTCGGAGCCTCTGTCCGAGGCTGACTTTCTTGACCCGGCCAACAGAGCCCTGTTCGAGGCGTTGGCTCAGTTCGGCAGCGGTGGCAGGTTGGCTTTGCGCTCCGCTCTGAGTGGGGACTTGCGCCGCCGCTTCGATTGGCTGGAGAGTGCCGGTGCCGGCGAACCGGAGGCCAGCGAGGATTACGTATGGCATGACGGGATCTACGCATGCTTTTTCCTGCGTTCCCGCCGACTGAAGCATGAGGCGCGCCTGCTGCAGCTGGCGCAGGAGGGTGAGGAGGACCAGGCGGAGCTGCGGCAGTATGCTCTTGCAGTGGACAAGACCAGGCGCCAGATGCAGGTATTGACGCGAGCGCTTGCCAGCCGCTCGCTACTCAAGGCAAAGGAATAGCGCGCAAAGCACCAGCCACCCCCGACTGGTGAGCAAGCTGCGGCCCCGCCGCAGAGCAAGCTGCGGAGTTGCCGCAGGACGAGCTGCGGAGTTGCCGCAGGATTGGAGGAAGGATGAAGGAGAGTGCCGGGACGGGTGGCCCCACCGTCGGCACGGAAGCCGATCCGGTTGGCGACCGGCCCATGGAACCGTTGCTGGCGGCTCTGAGGGAGGAGGACGAGCCGCTCTACCAGCGCATGGTTGAACTCACACCGTGCGCGCCGTTGGCGGCGCCGGAACAGCTCGAACAGCTGCCGGAGCCGAGCCAGGCGGACCTGTACGAGGTGGCGCCGGAGCCGGCGCTCGATGAAGACGTGATCGCGGGGGAAAACGGGCATATCCCGCCGACCGACGTCTACAGCGACTCCGTCGCCATGTACCTGCGCGAGATAGCACGCGTCCCTCTGCTCACCGCCGAAGAGGAACTGGAACTCGGCCGCCTGATCTCCGAGGGCCAGCAGGCCACACGTGACCTCAGTGGCTGCGACAAGGGTTCAGAGAAAGAGGGAGCGCTGCAGCGCTGCGCTTTGACCGGCGAGGAGGCACGGGTGCGCATGGTGCGCGCCAACCTGCGCCTGGTCGTGAGCATCGCCAAGCGCTATGTGGGCAGCGGCCTGGCCCTGGGCGACCTGATCCAGGAGGGCAATTTCGGCCTGCTGCGTGCCGCCGAGAAGTACGACTACCGCCGCGGCTTCAAGTTCTCCACTTACGCCACATGGTGGATCCGCCAGGCCATCAACCGCGCTATCACCGAGCATGCCCGTGCCATCCGCCTGCCCGCCTACATGGCAGATCAACTGCGCCGCCACGGGCACTTGCGCCAGCGCTTGCAGCAGAGCATGGGGCGCGAGCCGACGGCAGAGGAACTGGCTCTGGAGATGGAGTTACTGCCGGCGGAAGACAGGGCCGCTGTGGAGGAAGCCAGGCGCGAGGGCCGGGCCCTGGCGCCCGACCTGCGCGAGGAGTTGCGCCGCGCCGTGGCGCGGGTGGAGCTACTGTCGCAGGTCGCGCAGGAGCCGATCTCGCTTGAGGCACCGGTCTCCGATGACGACGACAACCTGATCGGGGACTTCCTGGGCGACAGCGACTCCACACCGCTCATAGACTGTGCCTCACGAGCGCTACTGGGCGACCAGATGCGCGGCGTCCTGGGCGAGCTCAACCAGAGAGAGAGGCAGGTCCTGGAAATGCGCTTCGGCCTGGACGGCGAGCAGCCGCACACGCTCGAGAGCATCGGGGAGCAACTCGGCATATCGCGGGAGCGCGTGCGCCAGATCGAGGCGAAGGCCCTGCGCAAGCTGCGCGCGCCGGCCCGCAGCGCAAAGCTGCGCGACTATCTGTCCTAAGGGCGCTGCCAGCCAACGTGCCCCGGCCTAGAACAGGTAGCGGTACACCGAACTGGGCGATTGCACGCGGTAGAAGCCGAGGGCACGGTAGAAGGCCTGGGACTGGCTGTTCTCCGCCTGGGTATTGAGCGAGAGGCTGCGCACGCCGCGCTGGCTGAGCCAGGCGAGGGCATCGTGCATCAGACGCGTGCCGATGCCGTGCCGCCGCACGTCTTGGCGCACGGCCAGGCGGACGATATGTCCGGTCCTGGCGTGGGCGGAACCACATATGTACCCCAGCGGCTGGCCGTTGACGCTTGCCAGCAGGAAGCAGGGCATCTGCTCCAGGAAACTCGCCGTAGTCTCGCTACCATTGCGCCAGAGCGGTTCGAAGGCGGACCAATCTATGGCGACCAGACTTGGCAGATCGTGCTCGTCGGCCGGCCGCACCTCGCAAGCGGTGTTGCCCCTGGCCGTCATGAAGGCTCCCGGCCGGTTGAGCCCGATGATCTGGCCGGCATAGCTGAAGCCGGCCCTGGTTAGGTGCGGCGTGAGCCAAGCGTCGTCCCCAATGTAGTTCAGGCTCAGGGCGCCAAGGGCTCTGGCCGCCGGCAGAGCGTAGTTCAGCGTCGCCTGCACGACCTGGGCCGTCTCCCGGCTCGAGCGGACGACCAGGCCGCGAATCGAGGAGTTGGGGTAATCCAGGGTCACGTAGGCGATGCCGCTCAACTGCTCGCCCTGGCCGATGGCGAGGATGTGCCCTTCGCCCACCAGTTGAGGCAGATACTCCAGCTGGAAGCGCAGGTGCGCATGCTCGCTCCAGCTGACTAGCAAGCGCACCTGCTCGAGTTCTTCCGGCCTGGCTACCCTGGCCGTGCATGCGGGGGACGTGGCTTCGCGAAACATGCGCGAGATAGTACCAGCCCCTTGTCGCCAGGGTCAAATCGCCGGCTGGCGCGCCGAGCGGCAGATTGCCAGGCTCGCTCCAAGCGGGCAGCTACTGACCGGATGTGAGCCGGGGCCCGCTCTTTGTCCTGTTGACCGCAATTCTAACGGTGGCTATAATCACCGTCGTCGCACGAAGGCGGCCCCGGCAAGCTGCGGTGGTCCATTTAGCGGATGGTTTCCCCTGGCTCTACCGTGGTGGAGGGCATATGCAGCCACGTGGCTGGTCCAGAATGGGCGCCATCATAGTATTCGGCGCTGCCATGGCCTGCCTGGCGCTCGCTCTTTACGGCACTCCCGAAGTCCCGCCCGTCGCCCCCACTCTCACTGCCGGCCTTCTCCTCATCGTGATCAGCCTGACCGCCTTCCTGCTCGGCCCCGCCTGGGGGATCGCGGAGGCCGCGCTCGCGGCGGGCCTGGCCGTGGTCTATGCCCTTCCTGCCAGCCAGGCGCCGTCGCGCTTCCCGTTCGTCATCGCTGTGGCGGCTCTCTTCTTCCTCGCTGGCGTCGGCTTCGCGTGGCTAGGCGACCGGCACAGATTGCGTTCGGTGGCCGGTGCGAGCGGGGTTCGCCAGGAGGACGAACCGCAGGCTTGGGCAGCCTTGCTCGAGGCCATGCCCGAGGCGATGCTGATCGCCGATAGTGACCGCCGGATCGTCGCCACGAACGCGGCGGCGGAGCGCCTGCTGGGCTGGCGCGCTGGCGAGGCGGTGGGCCGCCTGTGCTGCGATCTGCTTCCTGCGGAGGCGGTCAGTTGTTGCCAGGCCGGCTGTGCCCTGCTCCAGGCGATCGAGAGCGGCATTGGCCGCCAACTTGGGCCGTTGCCCGGCGGCTCGGCC
>DAOTVV010000146.1:0-23354 GCA_034436255.1 Anaerolineae bacterium | reverse complement strand
AGCCCAGCTTGAGCGCGATTGGCGAAAGGTAGAGCAACTATACGCGAGTGGCGAAGCCATCGAGCGCACTGTGGCTGGCGCAAATAAGGGCGGCGTGATAGTGCGGCTCGGGCGGGTCCGTGGCTTTGTCCCCGCCTCGCAGTTGAGCCGTGAGCACCGCATCAGCGCTGCTCACGTTGAGGCGCCCGAACCCGGAGCGGCCGATGAAGCGGCAGCCGCGGCGGAGGTCGCAGGCACCAGCATGGAGGCGGGCGAGGGCGAAGCAGCGTCAGCCGCTCAGAGCGCAGCCGATGCTGCCGCCGAGCAGCGCTGGGCTCACCTGATCGGTGAGAAGCTGCTACTGAAAGTGGTTGAGATTGACCGGCGCCGCAACCGACTGATCCTGTCCGAGAGGGCAGCGGCCCGGGAATGGCGCAAACAGCGCAAAGAGGAACTGATTGATCAGCTGCGGCCCGGCCAGGTGCTTGAGGGGCGCGTGAGCACGCTGTGCAGCTTCGGCGCCTTCATTGACCTTGGAGGGGCCGACGGTCTGGTCCATCTCTCTGAGCTTGCCTGGCAGCATGTGAAACACCCCAGCGAGGTGCTGCACGTGGGGCAGGAGGTCAAGGTCCAGGTACTGAGCGTTGATAGCGAGCGCAAGCGCATCGGCCTCAGCATCAAGCGCCTGGCGCCCGAGCCATGGGAAACAGTGGCCGATCGTTACACCGTCGGCCAGTTGGTGGAAGGCACCGTCACCAAGATCACCGATTTCGGCGCCTTCGCCCAGTTGGAAGATGGCGTCGAGGGGCTCATTCATGTCTCCGAACTGTCGGACCGGCGTGTCAAACATCCTAACGAGGTCGTCAAAGAAGGCGACCGGGTCACTCTGCGTGTCATTCGTGTCGAACCAGAGAAGCGCCGTATCGGCCTGAGCCTGAAGCGCGTGACCGATCCGGACTACGTGGACATGGACTGGCAGTTTGCGGAGGAGTTGGACGACTGGGATGCGGACTTCAATGCTGAGGAGTAGCACCAGGCCAGGGATGTGACCCGAGGGGCATTCGGCTCTGGGCTCCGGGCCGAGGTGCAGGGCCTGGCTGGTGAAACAGAGGGCATTGCAACCCCGCCTGGCTGGGACGGTCACCCAGGGGCCGTTGGGATCGAATCGAGCTCAACATCGCAATAGCATCGCAGGGACAGCGGGGCCAGAGGCGGCGGAGCCATCTGGCCCCGCTGTCCTACCAGGGGCGAGGTTGGGAGTTGGGGCCTGGGCAGCCGCGACAGGGCGCGGTTCTGCGGCGGTGGATGGAGCAGGATACTGCGAATGGTAATCGAAGGTGGATGATTATGGCCGACAATTTTGAGCGTTACTTTACCAGGCTGGCGCGCAGGGTGCTCATGCTGGCACAAGAGGAAGCTGAGCGCCTGAACCATAGTTACATCGGCACCGAGCACATTCTTGTCGCTCTGGCACGGGAGAAGGAAGGGGCCGCTCACGCCGTTCTGGCTGAACTCGGAGCGAGGCCGGAACGCGTCCGTGAGGCCGTGGAGAGGTTGGTGGGTCGTGGCGAGAGCCGGCCAACAGTGCACCTGGCCCTCACACCACGCAGCAAACGCGTACTTGAGCTAGCTGTAGATGAGGCACGGCGAATGAACGAGAAGCAGGTGGATACTGAGCACCTGCTGCTGGGCCTCGTGCGCGAAGGCCAGGGGGTAGCGGTAGATATCCTGCGCTCGATGGGCATATCACCCTCCCGCATCCGTGCCCGAATCAGCCAGGCGTCTGGTTCGAGTTCTGCAAGCATGGCCCCTGATGATAGGCCGGAGGTGCGGCTGCGCCGGGAGACGAAGACGCCGGTGGTTGACCAGCTAGGCATTGACCTGACAGCACAAGCGGAGCAGAGCGCACTTGACCCGGTCATCGGGCGGCAGAAGGAGATCGAGCGGGTTATCCAGATTCTCACGCGGCGCACGAAGAATAACCCTGCCTTGATCGGCGAGCCGGGTGTTGGCAAGACGGCCATCGTGGAGGGCCTGGCGCAGCGCCTTGTGTCGGGCGACATTCCGGAGAGCCTCATTAACCGCCGCGTGATCATGCTTGACGTGGGCTCGCTAGTCGCGGGCACGATGTACCGCGGCCAGTTCGAAGAGCGGCTGAAGAAAGTCATCGAGGAAGTCAAGAAGTCGCAATCCATCCTCTTCATTGACGAAATGCACATGCTGGTTGGTGCCGGCGCGGCCAACAGTAGCGTGGATGCGGCCAACATTCTGAAGCCAGCATTGGCTCGTGGTGAGGTACAATGCATCGGGGCGACGACGCTTGAGGAGTATCGCAAGCATATCGAGAGCGATGCTGCTCTTGAGAGACGCTTCCAGCCTGTAATGGTTGAGGAGCCGAGCGTTGATGAGACGGTGGAAATTCTGCGTGGCATCCGTGAACGCTACGAACAGCACCACCGCCTTTCCATCAGTGACGAGAGCCTGCTGGCCGCGGCACGCTTGGGGGCGCGCTATATCCATGACCGCTTCCTGCCCGACAAGGCAATAGACTTGGTTGATGAGGCGGCCTCTCGCGTTCGCATGTATCGCGGCCCGCAGCAGAACGCCCTCCAGGAAGCGATGCGCAACCTGCGGGCGCTGCAGCAGGAGAAAGAGGAAGCCTTCAGCGCCCAGCGCTTCGAGGAAGCCGCCAGGTTGCGCCTGCAGGAACGCGAACTGCGCCAGGAGATAGACGAGCTACGGGTCAGTGAGCCAGCCATGGATCAGCGGCTGGAGGTGACACCGGAGGACATAGCCGAGGTTGTGGCTACCTGGACCGGCGTGCCCGTCTCTCGCATCGCCGGCGAGGAGGGCGAGCGCCTGCTGCAGATGGAAGCGGTGCTGCACCAGCGGATCGTCGGGCAGGACGAGGCAATTGAGGCGGTAGCACGGGCCGTGCGTCGTTCGCGGGCCGGCCTGCAGGATCCTAAGCGGCCGATCGGCTCCTTCCTGTTCCTGGGTCCTTCGGGTGTAGGGAAGACCGAACTGGCGAAAGCCCTGGCGGAGTTCATGTTCGGCACTGAAGAAGCGCTGCTGCAGCTCGATATGTCTGAGTTTACAGAGCGGCATTCAGTCGCCCGGCTGGTGGGCGCTCCCCCGGGTTATATCGGTTACGAGGATGCCGGCCAGCTAACCGAGCATCTGCGCCGCCGACCGTACAGCGTCATCTGCTTCGATGAGGTAGAGAAGGCGCATCCCGAAGCGCTGAACATGCTGCTCCAGATTATGGAGGATGGGCATCTTTCGGACGCCAAGGGGCACAAGGTCAGCTTCCGCAATGCGATCATCATCATGACGTCTAACGTAGGCGCCGAGGTGATCAGCCGCGACTCGAACCTGGGCTTCTCGCTCGGCAACGTGGGCAACAGGGAGGCGGCTGACTTCAAGGAGATGCGCTCCAAGCTGCTTGCAGAGTTGCGCAAGACGTTCAAGCCGGAGTTCATCAACCGCATTGACAGCGTGATCGTGTTCAAACCATTGACACGCGAGGAGATCGAGAAGATCGTTGACCTCGAGGTTGCCAAGGTGGCCACTCGCCTTAGCGACAGAGACGTCAAGGTCTCTGTGACACCAAGTGCGGCGGCCCATCTTGCTGAAGAGGGATACGACCGCAACTTCGGAGCGAGGCCGCTTCGCCGTGTCATCCAGCGCCTGGTCGAGGATGAGCTGTCCGAGGGATTTCTCCGCGGTGAAGTGCACGATGGCGATTCGGTTGAGTTCGACTACGTTGACGGGAAGATGTCATTCAGGGTGGTGGCCCACCGGGCCGGCGGTGGCTCGCACGAGCCGGAACACGAGCTTCCCGCTCTTATGGGCTAGCCTGGCCACAGAGTTGGCCACATAGGTCCATGCGGGCCGCGGGAGAACGCTTCCCCCGCGGCCCGTGTTTGCGATTGTCTTTTCGGCGCCAGAGGGCAGGAACAGCCCTGTGAGGCGCCACGATCGCGCGGAGGACTGAGGGGACTTGCGGCAGCGCTGGCCTGAATCTGGAGGTTGATCCATTTGGCCAAGAACAAGACGCAGTACGTCTGCAGCGCTTGTGGAGCAACGTCGCCCGGTTGGCTGGGGCGCTGCCCGAAGTGCGGCGAATGGAACACACTTGTGAAGCAGGTGGTCCAAGCTGAACCCTCGCCGCGGGAAGCGAGGTTTCCTTCTGGCGAGCACGCTTCGGCAGTGCCCCTGCCGCAGCTGATCAGCGAGAGCGACACTCGCCTGCCCGTCCCTATGGCAGAGATGGCGCGCGTGCTCGGCGGTGGGCTGGTTCCCGGCTCGGTGACGCTGCTGGCTGGCGAGCCGGGCATCGGCAAGTCCACACTTGTTCTGCAGCTCGCTGTCTACCTGGCGAGTGGGGGCAGCCCCGTCCTCTATGTCTCAGCCGAAGAGTCAGCCCGTCAGCTTGGTCTGAGGGCCAGCCGCTTGGGCCCGACGCCTGACAGCCTGTACGTAGTGTCGGATCCGAGCGTCGAGGCCATAGTTGAGGAGATCGAAGCGCTCAGACCCATCTTCACTGTGGTGGACTCGGTCCAGGCTGTGCGCCTGGAGAGCCGGCCGGGCGCCGCTGGAAGCATAGTGCAGGTAAGGGATAGCTCGGCGCTGCTTGCCCGCACTGCAAAAGAGGCCGAGATGCCGCTGGTTCTTATCGGGCACGTGACCAAGACGGGGGTGGTCGCCGGTCCACGGGTACTGGAGCACTTGGTTGACACTGTGCTCTACCTCGAGGGCGACCACTACCATGCCTATCGGATGCTGCGCAGCGTCAAGAACCGCTTCGGCAGCACCAACGAGGTTGGCGTGTTCGAGATGACCGCCGAGGGGATGCGCGAGGTCAGCAACCCTTCGGAAGCCTTCCTCGCGGAACGACTGGTTGGCGCCGCCGGTACCGCGGTCGTGGTTACCCTTGAGGGCACACGGCCTATGCTCATAGAAGTTCAGGCGCTCACCTCACGGGCCGGCATTGAGAACGTCCGCCGCAATGCCAATGGCTACGATTTCAGGCGCTTGCTGCTTCTGAGTGCGGTCCTGTCGAAGCGGGCCGGCATTCAGCTCGCCCAGCAGGACGTCTTCGTCAACGTGGTAGGCGGCATGCGGCTGAATGAGCCGGCGGCCGATCTTGGCGTGGCGATGGCAATCGCCTCTTCGGCGCTAGAGAAGCCGCTGATGGCGGATATGGCTTTCCTGGGCGAGATCGGCCTGGCTGGAGAAGTGCGCTCGGTGCCGCAGGTGGAGAGGCGCATCCAGGAGGCCGCACGGCTGGGTTTCCGCAGCTGTATGGTTCCCCGCAGCCTCGGTCGTTCTGGCGGCTCGCTCCAGGGCTGCGACGTGCTGCCCGTCCGCAGCCTCAATGAAGCCCTGGCGAAGGGCGGGTTGCGCTAGCGCGGCGTGGTGCACCGACCTGAGTTGCCGCGGCGCAGCCTGCCGGAGCATTGTCGGCTCTCATAGCCAATGCTAGAATAAGCGGAAGCCGCGGATTGCCGCGGCGTCGTCATGTTTGCTGGTTAGGTAGGCAGGATGAATCCGTTTGCGAAGGCTCTGGCCAAAACGCGTAACGCCTTATTGGGTGGGATTGACAGCCTCTTTGGTGCGGGCGAGATCACAGAGGAGACGTGGGAGTCTCTGGAGGAACTGCTCATCCAGTCGGACATCGGCCCGGAGGTGGCTCTAGATCTGGTTGAGGCGGTGCGGGCAAAGGCGAAAGAGGGGCGAGTGCGCTCGGGCAGCGACGTCGAGGAACTGCTGAAACAGGAGATGCTTGCCGTTCTGGAGGCGAAGCAGGCGCGCGCTGACGAGGAGCCCCGCCTTCTTACCGTGATCCTCATCGTCGGAGTGAATGGCTCGGGCAAGACGACGTCTGTGGGGAAGCTGGCCCGCTATTACTCGCAGCGCGGCCATAAAGTGATGCTTGCCGCGGCGGATACATTTCGCGCCGCGGCGATTGACCAGCTCAAGATATGGGGGGAGCGGGCGGGAGTGCCAGTGATCGCCCATCAGCCGGATTCTGACCCGGGCGCCGTGGTCTACGACGCCATCCGCGCCTGCCGTGCTCGCGGGTTCGATCTGCTCATTGCCGACACAGCCGGACGGCTGCACACCAAGTTCAACCTTATGGCGGAGCTCCGCAAGGTGGCGGACGTAGCCCGTCGCGCCGTGCACCGCGCTCCTCATGAGGTGTTCCTGGTTCTGGACGCCACCACTGGCCAGAACGCCATCGCTCAAGCCAAGCACTTCAAAGACGCTGCTGGCCTGACTGGCGTCATTCTGGCCAAGCTGGATGGTACGGCAAAGGGGGGAGTGGTATTCGCCATTGCCAGAGAACTGGGCGTGCCGGTGCGCTTCGTCGGCACAGGTGAGCAGATTGATGACCTGGCCGAATTCAATGCCAGGGCTTTTGTTGACGGCCTATTCGAGAAGAACGGACAAAGGGGGACGCAACAGTGATTGCAAGCGAGCTCGAGGCCAGGGCCAGCGCGCTCAATAGGGAAATCCAGCACCTTCTGGTGCGCCTTTGACGTTGCCGCCAAGCGTGCCGAGATAGAGAGCCTTGAGAAGGAGTCTGCCGAACCTGGCTTCTGGAACGACCAGGCGAGGGCTCAGGCAGTCATGCAGCGCCTATCTGACCTCCGCAGTGAGATCGAGCCGTGGGAGCGCTTGGCGGGAGACGCCGAGGAAGCGCAGGAATTGATTGCCATCGCCGACGACGAGGAGATGCTTGCGGATCTAGGCCAGGAACTGGAGGGAATATCCGAACGCCTTGAGAACATGCGGCGGGCTCTCATATTCGGGGGGCCACACGACAAGCTCAATGCTATTGTGGCCATACACTCCGGCGCCGGCGGCACGGAATCCCAGGACTGGGTGCAGATGCTGCTGCGCATGTATCTGCGCTGGGCGGAGCGCAAAGGTTTCAGCACGGAGATTCTTGACCTTTCGCCGGGAGAGGAAGCCGGGATCAAGAGCGTCACCTTCAGCGTGGCCGGGCGGAACGCCTATGGCTTGCTCAAGGCGGAGAAGGGGGTCCACAGGCTTGTGCGTCTCTCGCCGTTTGACGCTGCCCACAGGCGGCACACCTCGTTCGCCCTTGTCGAGGTGATGCCGGACATTGACCGTGAGATTGAAGTCGAAGTGAAGCCTGAAGACTTGCGCGTGGATGTGTTCCGTTCGGCTGGTGCGGGCGGGCAGAACGTGCAGAAGAACTCTACGGCCATCCGCTTAACGCACTTGCCAACAGGCATCGTAGTGACTTGCCAGAATGAGCGCAGCCAGGCTCAGAACCGTGAAACGGCGATGAAAGTGCTGCGTGCCCGGCTGTACGATCTGGAGCTGCGCAAGAAAGAGGAGGAACTGGCCCGCATCAAGGGCGAGCACGTAGACGCTGGCTGGGGCAACCAGATACGCTCTTACGTCTTGCATCCGTATCAGATGGTGAAAGACCATCGCACCGACGAGGAGACGGGCGACGCGAACAGCGTTCTCGACGGCGACCTCGATCGGTTCATTGAGGCGTACTTGCGATCCAGGGTGGGGACGGCTTGAACGGCCGCCCGGGCCTCGGGAGAGTTCTTCATTGCCCAGTTCGCTGATCGGGGACTGGCGAGTCTGTGCATGCGCTACCTAATCATCGCTGACATTCATGCCAACCTGGCGGCTTTCGAAACCGTGCTGGCGGCAGCCGGGAACTACGATGAGATCTGGTGCCTGGGGGATCTGGTTGGCTACGGGCCGGACCCAGAGGCCTGTGTTGAGCTGCTCAGGCAGAAGCCGCATGTCGCCGTCGCCGGCAACCATGATTGGGCGACCATTGGACGCCTGGACATGGCGGACTTTAACCCGGCGGCGCGGGCAGCGATAGAGTGGACAGCTGAGCATATCGGTGGCGATACCCGTGCCTATCTTCAGTCCCTGCCCGTCCGTGAGCGACGGGGGGATTTCACGCTAGTTCACGGCAGCCCGCGAGCGCCAATCTGGGAGTACGTGGACGAGCCGAGCGTGGCCCTGGAGAACATGGAGCACTTCGACACGCCCCACTGTCTGGTAGGCCATTCACACATCCCGATGCTCTATGTGATGGGCGAACGGCGAGGTGTGCGCGAGGTGTTCCTGCAGGGTGACATGATCGGGGTGCGTTTCGCCGATGCCCGCAGCATCTTCAACCCAGGCAGCGTCGGCCAGCCGAGGGACGGCGACCCGCGCGCTGCCTATGCCGTCCTAGACAGCGATACCGGGCTGGCCGAGCTGCACCGCGTCGAGTATCCGGTGCAAGTTACGCAGCGCCGCATGCTGAAAGTGGGCCTGCCGACTCGCAGTGCCTATCGCCTGACGCTGGGCCGCTAGGCTGGCGCCATTTCGGCCGCCCTCTCGAGTTCCAGGACGCGCTTCAGGAACTGGCCTGTGAACGAACCCTCCACCTGAGCCACCTGTTCCGGGGTTCCGGCTGCGATGACCCAGCCTCCAGCATCGCCACCCTCTGGCCCCAGGTCAATGATGTAGTCAGCCGTCTTGATCACGTCCAGATTGTGCTCGATAACCACGACGGTGTTGCCGGCGTCCACTAGCCGGTGAAGGACGTTCAGCAGTTTCTGCACGTCAGCGAAATGCAGGCCGGTTGTTGGTTCATCCAGGATGTAGAGGGTACGGCCGGTGGCGACGCGCCCCAACTCCTTGGCGAGCTTGATGCGTTGCGCCTCGCCTCCCGACAGGGTAGTGGCTGGCTGGCCCAACTTGACGTATTCCATGCCCACGTCGCTCAGCGTCTTGAGGATGCGGACGAGCGGCTTGTGATTGGCGAAGAACTCCAGGGCCTCAGCCACCTCCATATCCAGCACCTCGGCGATGTTCTTCCCCTTATAGCGAATCTGGAGCGTCTCCCGGTTGAAGCGGGCCCCCTTACAGGCGTTGCAGGTGACCCAGACATCGGGCAAGAAATGCATGCTCACCCGTTTGTTGCCATAACCCTGGCACTCCTCGCAGCGGCCTCCCTTGATGTTGAAGGAAAAGCGCCCAGCCTTGTAGCCTCTGGCTCTGGCTTCGGGCACGTTTGCGAATAGCTTGCGGATGTAGTCGAAACAGCCGACATAAGTGGCGGGGTTAGAACGTGGCGTGCGTCCAATTGGGTCTTGAGTGATGTTGACAACCTTATCCAGGTGCTCGAGGCCGCTTATGCCACTGTGCTTACCAGCGCGCTTATGGGTGCCGGCAAGGCGGTTCGAGAGGACAGGGAATAGTGTTTCGCCGACGAGCGAGGACTTGCCCGAGCCAGAGACGCCGGTGACGCAGATGAAGCGACGCAGAGGGAAGACGACGTCCTCGCCCTTGAGGTTGTGATGACGGACACCACGCAGGATGATGGCCTCAGGTTCAGAGGTATCCAGGCGCAAGTCCTCGAGCGGCCGGCGGCCGTTCGGGGCGGACACTCGCAGGTCGCCACGCAGGTACCTGCCGGTGAGCGACTCGGGGCTCGCACGGATCTCATCCGGTGTCCCGGCTGCCACAACCTCACCGCCCTTTGCCCCCGCGCCCGGGCCGAGGTCAACGATGAAGTCGGCCGACTGCATGGTCTCCATGTCGTGTTCGACGACGATGACGGTGTTGCCCAGGTCCCGCAGGCGCTCAAGCGTATCGAGCAGGCGGCGGTTATCCCGCTGGTGCAGGCCGATGCTTGGCTCGTCGAGTATGTACAGGACGCCGACCAGCCCGGAGCCTATCTGGCTGGCAAGACGGATGCGCTGCCCTTCGCCGCCGGAGAGCGATGGCGCCGGCCTGTCCAGGGTGAGATAGTGCAGGCCGACGTTGAGCAGGAATTGCAGCCGCATCTGGACTTCTTTCACTACCTCGCCGGCGATCTTGGCTTGCTCACCAGCAAGGCCAAGGTTGTCCAGCCACTCCAGCGCCTCCCCGACGGACATCTGCGTGACGTCCACAATGGTCTTGCCCTGTATTGTCACGGCGGCGCTCTCGGGGCGCAGGCGCTTGCCCTGGCATACGGGGCACACCTGGCGGCTCATGAATGAGGCGTAATAGCGGCGCATGTTCTCCGACTGCGTCTGCTGGTAGCGGCGTTCGTAGCTCGGGACGAGGCCTTCGAACTCCCACTCGCTGACGCCCGAGCCGTGTTCGCCGGACCATTCCTGGCGTATGCGCACGCCCTTGCTGCCGTACAGGAAAGCCTGCTTTGTCGCCTCGGGCAGTTCCCGCCAGGGTTGGTCCAGGCTGCCGCCGTAGGCTGCCGTCAACTGCTCGGCGGCTTTGGTCCGCCAGCCTCGGTACGTGCCCAAGGCGCCCCAGGGCAGCAAAGCGCCCTCGCGGATGCTGAGGCTTTCGTCCACGAAGCGCTTGGGATCGAATTCAGTCTTGAAGCCGAGGCCGTTACACTCCGGGCACATGCCAAGAGGGCTGTTGAAAGAGAACATCGCCGGGGACAGGCGCGGGAAGCTGATGCCGCAGTAGGGGCAGGCATAGTCCTGGCTGAGCAGCATCTCGCCCTTCTCCCCCAGGTCGAGGGTGAGGAGGCCCTCCGACAGGCGCAACGCCGCCTCGATAGAATCGGTGACACGCAGGCGGAAGTCGTCCGACGGCTCGATCACCAAGCGGTCAACCACGACCTCAATGTTGTGGCGGAACTTCTTGTCGAGCGAGATCTCCTCAGCCAGTTCCCGAACCTCGCCATCTATGCGCACCCGTGTGTAACCCTGCTCTCGCAGCGCTGCGAGGACGTCGGCGAATGTTCCCTTCCGGTTGCGCGCGACGGGCGCGAGCACTTGCAGGCGGGTGCCCGGTGGCATGGCCAGGATCGTGTCAACCATTTGCTGCACGGTCTGGGCTGAGACCTCGCGCCCGCACTTGTAGCAATGGGGAGTGCCGATCCTGGCAAAGAGCACACGCAGGTAATCGTAGATCTCAGTGACCGTGGCCACGGTCGAGCGCGGGTTCTTGCTGACGGCTTTCTGCTCGATGGCAATGGCTGGCGACAGGCCGCCTATGAAGTCCACCTCTGGCTTGTCCATCATCCCGAGGAACTGACGAGCATAGGCTGAGAGCGACTGGACATAACGCCTCTGGCCTTCGGCATAGAGAGTGTCGAAGGCAAGCGAGGACTTACCAGAGCCAGAGACACCGGTGAAAACGATCAGGCGGTTGCGGGGCAGCGTCAGGTCTATGTTCTTGAGGTTGTGCTGACGCGCA
Organism: Anaerolineae bacterium; assembly: GCA_034436255.1. GTDB lineage: Bacteria > Chloroflexota > Anaerolineae > DRVO01 > DRVO01 > DAOTVV01. Next base: position 12,161 of record DAOTVV010000146.1, on the reverse strand, counting down.
CCGCGAATCACGATACGATCCTGGTACATAACACCACCATTTCGGGAGCAACGTACTTACACGGGAGCAGGCTGATTATAGCACGGATGTTCGCTTGCGCCGCAAGCCACTAGGCGGCCGACAGTGAAAGAGGCCTGGCGGACGACGGCCCGCTGGCGGAGCTGTCCGGCGATCGTCCTGCCCAAAGCTAGCACAAGGTCGCGGCGAAGGCCAAGACGGCGCAGGCTTTGTACGAAGGGGAGCGAGCCCCTAGAATTGGCCGTATTGTGGCTGACCCCGACACTTGGGGTCAGCACAGGGAGGATCGGCAATGAAAAAGGGGATCTATCTGGGCGGACTGCCGCAGGGGCTGAGCATCGCGGAGCAACTGAAGTTGGCTGCTGACGCCGGCTTTGACGGCGTGGAGCCCCGGATTATGGATGCTGGCGGTGATGGCCTGGTCCGGTACGACTCGACTGCGGCTGAACTGCGGTCGGTCATCCGCATGGTGACAGACGCCGGGCTCAGCTTGTGCAGCGTAATGAATGGCGGTGCGCATATCGAACCGTACCCCATCGTCAGTGACGATGCCGCAACGCGGGCCAAAGGGATTGAGACGGTCAAGAGGCAGATCGAGATCACGGCCGAACTGGAGGCGGGCGTGCTTCTCTTTGTGCCGCACTGGATCGGCGACAGGGTCCCATACGACTTGTGCTACCAGCGCACTCTCGAAGCCTTGCAACAGCTGGGGCCCGTGGCGCAGGCCGCTGGCGTTACCCTGGCTGTGGAGAACGTCTGGAACAAATTCCTGCTCAGCCCGATCGAGTTTGCGCGCCTGATTGACGAAGCCAACTCTCCGGCTGTGCGTGCCTACTTTGACGTAGGGAACATACTGATCGTCGGTTTCCCGCAGCATTGGATCCGCATCCTCGGCAGTCGCATCGTTCGTCTGCACGTGAAGGACTTCAACACGAGCATCGGCAATGGCAACGGCTTCGCCCAGCTTCTGCACGGGGATGTCAACTGGCCGGCGGTGCGGCAAGCGCTGCGCGATATCGGCTATGACGGCTGGATGACTGCGGAAGTGGGGCTGCTGAAATACTTCGAATCTGAATCGGTTCATGACACGGCCATCGCGATGGATCGCATCATAGCGCTGTGACGGACAGAATCGGCCGGCCCCTGCAGCCTGCGAGGGCCGGCCGATTGGCACGCTCACCCCGCCCTGAGTAAGATGGCTTCTATGTCTCAGCCATCCTGGCGCAGGGCCGTTTCACTTGTGTTGGTACTTTGCTGCAGTCTGGCAATGGTGTCCGTTCTGCCGGGCTGTGCCAACGAACCACTGCTAACCCGGTTTACCGTCCAGCCGTCGCTGATCACGCCCAATGCTGACGGGGTTGATGACATCGCCCATGTCAGCTACTCGCTCCGCCGCAATGCCGATGTTTCCCTCTACCTGGTAGACAGCCGGGGAGAACGTCATTTCTTCCGCAAAGACGTCCGGCGCTCGCTTGGCGACTATACGGTTGACTTCGGTGGCGTCATTGAGGGCAGGATGCTCCCTGACGGCAACTACCGAATGGTGATTGAGGCTAGGCCCACAGATGGTGGGCCGGTGGCAACGATGGAGCGGCCCCTGACTCTGCGCGACGCGGACACGAATTACCCGCAGATAATCGGCCTGCAGGTGTTTCCCGACAGCTTTTCCCCCAACCGCGATGGCCTGGGGGACCGCGTGCGCATCTCCTATGACCTTTCCAAGGCGGTCAGCCGCACGGACATATACCTGCTTGGCCCGGACGGGACGCATTATCCCATACCGGAGGACAAGGTACGCGAGCCGGGCGCCATCGGCCACCATGAGCACGACTATGACGGCGGCATAGACCTGGGCGCGGAGCCGCCTCCAGCGGGCACCTACAAGGTCGTCGTGATCGTGGAGGACGCAGTCGGCAATCGCACTGAGGCCGAGACTACACTGAACATCGAGGATGGCGGCGTCCCGCGGGCCACGATTGTCAAGTCTGGCGAGGGCACGGGCGTAGTCTGGAGCGCGACGGTAGTGCCGCTGGGCCAGGTGCTGAGCTTCACGCTGACCGTACAGAACATCGGTCCGGTCCCGATACGGACTCAGGGTCCGGAGCCCGGAACTATTTACGACAACAATCAGAACTACAACACGCTCGGATTCAGCGAGAGCCCCGGCGTCTTCCGCATCGGCATCAACTATGAGGGCAACAGCGCTGGGGACCCCTACCCCTATCGCTGGCAGTTGGGGAAGACGTCGGAGTTGACAAAGCGCACCTTCCAAGGCAGGGATTACTACTACCTGATGCCAGGGCAGACGGTGACCGTCACCGGCGGCATCCGGATGGTACAAGCGCCACCGCTGCGCAATCCGCGCTTCTGGGCAGGGCTCATCCACGAGCAGGTGGAGTACGTGCCGGGCGAGGACTACGTCAATCCTACGCAGATCACGATCGGCTACTGAGCCATAGATGTCTGGGCCGGATCTCGAAGTCATCATCGTCAGCTACCGGGTGCGCCGGTTTCTCTCCTCTTGCCTGGCGTCCCTGTATGGCGCTCTCGCGGCAGACGGCCTTCATGCGAGGGTGCAGGTTCTGGACAACGCGTCAGATGACGGCAGCGCTGACATGGTCGCGGCCGAGTACCCGCAGGTTGAACTCGTTCGCAATTCGCTGAACATTGGTTACGCTCGTGGCGTGAACTTGGGCCTGCGACGCCTTGGTTACCCCATCGCACCCGTGAGTGCTTCTCCCGTCCTGCTGCTCAACCCAGACACCGAAGTGCTTCCCGGCACCCTGGGCTGGCTCGTGGATGACCTGGGGCGCTTACCACGAGCAGGGCTGGTCGGCCCTGGCCTGCGCTTCGGCGATGGCAGCCTGCAGCATTCGGCCTTTCGCTTCCCAGGTCTGGTCCAAACCGGCCTCGAGTTCTTCCCGATTCACTGGCGGCTGCGAGAAAGCAAGCTCAACGGCCGGTTCAGCGCCGCCGAAACCGGCTCGGCGCCCTTCCGCTGCGATCATCCTTTGGGCGCGGCCATGTTGCTGCGCTCACAGGCATTGACCGAAATCGGCCTGTTCGACGACGGCTACTTTATGTACTGCGAAGAAATAGACTGGTGCTGGCGGGCGGCCAGGCTGGGCTGGGAGATATGGAGCGACCCGCGCGCAGTGATCGTTCATCATGCGGGGCGCTCTAGCGCTCAGTTCCGGCAGGCGATGTTCGTCGAGCTTTGGCGCAGCCGCTACCGTCTGTTCAGCAAGCAGCGGGGCCGGGCCTTCCAGGGCGCAGCGCGTGGCCTTGTGCGGCTGGGTCTCGCCTATGAGATGGCACGTGCCAGGCGCCAAGTGCGGGCCGGCGAACTCAGCCCGGTCGAGTTTGCAGAACGCATGGCAGCCTGGAGGACGGTTTGGGCGCTTTGAGCTCTCCTCCCGTCATTGAAGCAGTCGTCCTTGCTCACAACGAGGAAGAGAACTTGCCCGATTGTCTGCGCAGCCTGCTCTGGGCTGATGCTCTGCTCGTCATTGACGATTGCAGCCAGGACCGCACGGCGCAGATCGCCGGCGCGATGGGAGCTCGCGTTGTGGCCCACCCGTTCCATGATTACGCTGAGCAGCGAAACGCGGCCCTGGCAGCTGCCGAAGGCGACTGGGTGTTTTTCGTGGACGCTGACGAGCGGGCCACACCGGAGCTGGCGCAGGAGATTCGCCAGGTCGTTCATGGCTCGCAGGCTGGCTGGTGGGTGCCGCGTGATAACTACATCTTCGGCCGGCTCACCCGACACGCCGGTTGGTATCCCGACTACCAGCTTCGTCTGTTGCGGCGGGGGCGGGCAAGCTACGACAGCACTCGGATGGTGCACGAGACAGTGCTGCTTGATGGTGAGGCCGGCTGGCTACAGCATTCTCTGATTCACTACAACTACCGCAGTCTGCGGCAGTTCCTGGCTAAGCAGAGTCGCTATGCTGCCCTCGAGGCCGAGTCGCTCCGGCAGCAGGGTGTGGCTCCGAAACTGCACTCAGTTGTGCTGCAGCCTGTGCGCGAGTTCAGGAGGCGGTTCCTGGCCTTGGAGGGTTACAGGGACGGACTCCACGGCCTGTGCTTGTGCCTACTCCTTGCCTACTACAATGCGAGGACGTACTGGCATCTCCTCCGTTTGGATACGAGGCACGTGGCGTTGTAGAGCGCCGGTAGCGAGCGTATAATGAATTGTACGTTCGGCGCTTGGCGAGCCGTACGGCCCAACGCGAAGTGGATCCAGGTTGGAGATGAGCCCAGTCCTTACTGAAGATGATCTGGATTTCATCAGTCACAGCGAGGCGCAGACGCGGCGGCTCGGTGAGCGCCTGGGCGGCCTGCTGCAGCCGGGTGATGTTATCTGCCTGGAGGGGCCGCTGGGCAGCGGCAAGACTCGCTTCGCCCAGGGCATCGGCCGTGGTATGGCGGTCCAGGGGATTATCGCCAGCCCGACCTATACCATTGCCAACGAGTACCGCTCCGCTTCGGGCGTGAAACTGTACCACCTCGACTTCTACCGCCTCAGCAAAGGAGACTTCCCTGGGTTCGACCCGGATGAGTGCATAGGCGGAGCGGGCGTGGCGGTGATCGAGTGGCCGGAGCGCGGGAGGGATTTCCTGCCTCAGCAGAACCTGTGGATCGTATTCCGGCATGTCGGCGAGATGAAACGTGGTCTGCTGCTGCACGCCAACGGCGACCGCTACCGTGAACTGATGCGCGCCTTCCGCCGTGCTGCTTTCGGGGTCTGAGACTGGAGCCTGTGCCCGCCATGGAAGTGCGTCCGGCTGTCCCGCACGACGTTGACGTCTGCCGTCTGCTCGACGGCTCCTGCCAGAGCGATAGTGTGTGGAACATGCAGCAGGTTGCTGAGCGGGACGCGGTCAGTGTCCGCCTGTCGAGGGTGCGGCTGCCGCGCCCACTAGAGGTGCCCTATCCCGCGAACCTGGACGACCTGAGCGAGCGCCTCAAGCGAGGGGACCTCGTCCTGGTCGCTGCTGAAGGGGAACTAGGGATCGCTGGTTGCCTTGCGGCAAGCTATGACCGCGCCTGTGCTGTTGCCTGGGTGGGCCATTTGCTAGTTTCGCCCGAAAAGAGGCGGCAGGGGGTGGCGACGGCTCTTGTGAGGGAAGCGGCGCGTCAGGTCGGCGAGGCCGGAATGCGCGTGCTGATGGTGCCGTGCCTGGCCAAGAGCAGCCCAGCAGTGGCCTTCTGTCGGCATCTGGGGCTGGAGCTCTGCGGCTACAACGAGCACCAGTACGCTGACCATGCCGTGACTCTGCAGTTCGCCTACCGGATTGTGCGGTGAGGTCGGAGCAGCGTGTTCGATCTTGAGTTGCTTGGCATCCTCACGGGCGCCAACCGAGCTCTCTCGTCGGCCATTCTGCTGACCTCGTTCTCCCTTCTGGTGTACGTCCTCAGCCACAACTTCTTCAGCGCTGTGGGACGTGCGTTCACGGCCCTGATGGGATTTGTGACGGTTGTCTACGTCGGCGATGTGGCTGTCGCCAACGTCGCCCAAGGGCAGAACGCCCTGTTCTGGCTGCATTTCCAGTGGCTCGGCATTGCCTTCGTGCCAGCGGCGTATCTCCACCTGTCGCGGGTGCTCCTTCGCGCTGTGAAGGGAGAATCGCCCGGCGGCCGCTACGTGACTCTGGCCGCGTATGCTCTGGGAGCAGTGTTCCTGGGCCTGAGCAGCGCTACGGAACTGATTGTCTGGGATGGCGTGGTATCCTCCGGCATGGCGCATCTGAAGGCCGGGCCACTGTTCTGGCTGTTCGCCGCCTACTTTGCCGTGGCGACGGCGCTCGGTGCGGTGAACATTGCCTCGGCACGCCAACTCGCGCCAACTCGCGCCTCACGCCGTCGCCTATCGTACCTGGCTGCCACCTTCGCTGCACCTGGCCTTGGGGTATTCCCATTTCTGGTGTTGGTGGGCGTTCCCGGAGCCAGCAGCGCCGTCCTTGTCGCGGCGCTGAGCGCAGTGGGCAATGCGGTCGTGCTGCTCATGCTCATCGTCATGGCCTATAGCGTCGCCTACTATGGTGTTCTGGCTCCGGAACGGGTTGTCAAGCAATCGTTCATCGAGTACGTGCTCCGAGGGCCGTTCGTAGGCGTGTGTGTGCTCACTGTCATGCTGGCTGTGCCCGAGGGGACTGTGGTGCTCGGCCTGCGGCGGGGCGCGTTCTTGGTGTTCGCTGTGGTGGGCACGATTGTCCTGCTGCAGGTCGCGATCAGCCTCGGCAGGCCGGTAATTGACCTGGTCGCCTTCCGCCAGGATCGCGCCGAAGTATCGTGGCTGCGAGAGTTGGAGCGGCGGCTGCTGACGACAACGGATTTCCTGCAGGTACTGGAGAACGTCCTGGTGGCAGTGTGCGACGAGCTAGGCTCGGACGCCGGATTCGTTGCCGCCGTGCCGCCAGGCGATCTGGGTGATCTCAAGGTGGAAGCCTCAGTCGGGCAGGTGGGCGATGTCCCCCAACTGCCGGAGCTGGCGGAGTGGCTGCAGGCGGCTGGGGAATCACGAAGTGAGGGCAACGGAACTGACGGGGCAGAACGGCCCGCTGGCGACATACTGCTAAGCCGAGGCTATTGGCTGGTAGCGCTGATGACGCGTGACGAGGGTATACCCCTCGGCGTGTTGGGGGTGAGGGCGCGGCTAGAAGGCAAGCCGACACGCGACCAGGCCGAGTCGCTTCTGGCGTTCTCGAGCAAAGCGGCGGCTGCTATCGAAGACATGCGTTTGCAGCGGCAGGTGTTCTCCGCTTTGCGCCGCCTGCTGCCCGACATCGAGACCGTCCAGCGCTGGCGCGGTGATGCCAGCTTCGGCACTGCCAGCGCCATGTTGACGAATCCTGTTTTGACGCCGGACTTCCCGGACCTGGTGCGGGCGGCACTGCGCCATTACTGGGGTGGCCCCGAGTTGGGCCAAAGCCCGCTGCTGCAGCTGCAGGTGGTACGCCAGGCCCTGCGTGAGAACGACTCAAACCCGGCTAAGGCTCTGAGAGCGGTTCTCGTGCGGGCCATTGAGGCTCTCCGACCTACTGGCCCCCGCGACATTTCGCCCGAGTGGGTGCTCTATAACGTGCTGGAGATGAAGTACGTCCAGGGTCTGAAGGCACGTGAGATTGCCCGCCGGCTTGCTGTGAGCGAGAGCGACCTGTACCGCAAGCAGCGCGTTGCCGTCAAGGAGGTGGCAAGGGTACTGGCCGAGATGGAGCTGCAAGCCTGCAAGCCCAAAGCCTAGCCGCGTTCGTTTACCAGCCAGGAAACCACGGACAGCAGCGTACCAACGCATGGATACTCTGCCGGTAGACCGGGTCGCCAAACTGCGAGGGACGGTCATGCTCTTGGGCGCCAGCGATACGGGCAAGACCACCTTGGCCCATGCGATCCACTCGCAGTGGCTGGAATCGGGAAGAGCCGTCGCCTATCTCGACTGCGACGTCGGCCAGGGCAGCCTCGGCCCGCCTGCTTTGCTGGCCCTGCAGACGCAGCTGGAAGGAGATCGGAGCAGGCGGCGTTTCTATTTTATCGGTGACACTACTCCCCGCGGCAATTTCGTCCCCGTAATCGTAGGTGCCGCTCATCTCTTGCGCATGGCCAGGCTGAGCGGGGCGCAGGATGTCGTCGTAGACACTACCGGGTTGGTCGCGCCCGAGGCCGGCGGCACAATGCTCAAACTGTGGAAGGTCGAGGCGCTCCGGCCGGATTATGTCGTAGCGCTCGAACGCCAGGACGAACTGTCCCAGATCCTGGGATGCCTCGGACACACCTACGGCGATCGGCTGATCGTAGCGTCGCCGCAGGCGGGTGTGGTGCCGCGCAGCCAGGCCGAAAGAGCAGCAGGTCGCAATCGCCGCTGGCGGGCGTACTTCCTCCGAGCGGCGAAGGCCACGCTGCCGTATGCCTGGGCCGACGTGTGGGAGCGTGGGCTGCTCGCGGAAGGAAGATTGCTCGGCCTTGACACTGCCTCTGGGCTCTGTGCCGGCATGGCGGTGATGGTCGGCAGCGACGTTTCGGGGCTCGAGGTTCTGACGCCGCTGAAGGACTTGCGCCGCATCGCCCGGGTGCGTCCAGGCAGGGTGAGGCTCGATCCTTCCTGTTGGTGCGAATTGCCGCGCGACTAGTTTGGCGCTGGCCAGGACCCGAACTCACTTCTGGTAGTGTCTGGCCCCATGTCTGATAGTTTCTGACAGTGGCAGGCGTGTATTATTACGGTTGCCATTGTGGCAGGCATATCCTCTGCCTGCCGGCTTGAGGCGAATCCCAGTCGAGGTTGGACATTGTCGGTATCATCGCGTCTTCCGCGTTTCTACGACCTGGCACCTGATCAACGTCGCTCCTCGCTTATCCAGCACAGTGATCTGAGTTCGGACGACGAAGCAGTATTGGCCCAGGGGCTGACCCTTGAGCAGGCCAACCGCATGATCGAAAACGTCGTCGGCCTTTACGGGCTTCCGTATGGCATTGCGACGAACTTCACGGTGAATGGGCGGGATGTCCTCATCCCGATGGTCATCGAGGAGCCGTCGGTTGTCGCCGGGGCGAGCAAGGCGGCTCTGGCCGCGAGGCAGAGCGGCGGTTTCCAGGCAGAGGCGGACGCCAGCCTGATGATCGGCCAGGTCCAACTCTTGCAGGTCAGCGACCCTGAAGAAGCGGTTGCCGCGGTGACCCGCGAGCGCGAGGCCATACTGGCTCAGGCGAACTCCAAGGATCCACTGCTCGTCAGCCTTGGTGGTGGCGCCAGAGACATATCGGTGCGGGCTTTCGGTGACAGCCCGGCCGGACCCATGCTGGTGGTTCACATTATCTGCGACGTCTTGGATGCGATGGGTGCCAACGCTGTCAACACCGCGGTCGAGGCGGTCTCGCCATTGCTGGAGCAGTTGACCGGCGGCAAAGCCAACTTGCGCATCATCTCCAACCTGGCGGACCAGCGTCTTGCCAGGGCGGGCGTGCGCATCCGTCCTTCCGATTTGGAACTCACGGGCTGGCCGGGCCCGACCGTGGTGCGGCGTATCGTGGAGGCCTATGCACTCGCTGCGGTAGACCCCTATCGCGCTGCCACTCACAACAAGGGCATCATGAACGGGGTTGATGCAGTGGTGCTGGCTACGGGCAACGACTGGCGGGCGATCGAGGCTGGCGCCCACGCCTTTGCCGCTCGTGACGGAGCCTATCGTCCACTTTCGCGCTGGGCCGTCGGAAAGGATGGCTACCTGGAGGGAGACCTCGAGATGCCGATGGCGGTGGGCATTGTGGGCGGCGCCACGCGCGTGCATCCTCTTGCCCGCCTCTCTCTGAAGCTGATGGGCATCGAGCATGCGCGCCAGTTGGCCGAGATTCTCGCGGCGGTGGGCCTGGCTCAGAACTTGGCGGCCTTGTGGGCGCTGGCCACCGAGGGCATACAGCGTGGGCACATGGAGCTGCACGCGAGGCAAGTGGCAATTGCCGCCGGGGCGCGCGGAGAAGAGATCGAAATGGTGGCGCAGCGTATGGCCGAGGAGAAGCAGGTGCGCCTGGACCGGGCGCAGAGCCTCCTCGCCGGGCTACGTGGCGAGGGGCGGGAGACCAATGAGTGAGATGCAGGCCACGGCGATGAAAACGGCTCGTCCTGTTGGCATCTGGGGATATGGCGCTTACGTGCCGCGTTACCGGTTGGCAGCTACCGAGGTTGCCAGGGTGTGGCAGGGCGGCAAAGACCATCTGCCCATCAAAGAGAAGGCGGTGCCAGGACCGGACGAGGACACCGTGACCATGTCCATTGAGGCGGCGAGGAATGCGCTGGCTCGGGCGGCGATTGATGCCACCCAGTTGGGCGCTGTCTGGGTGGGAAGCGAATCGCACCCTTATGCCGTGAAGCCTAGCGGCACTATCGTTGCCGAGGCAATCGGCGCCACGCCCTATGTGCTTGCTGCCGATCTGGAGTTCGCCTGCAAAGCCGCGACAGAGGCGCTACAGATGGCGCTCGCGCTGGTGGGCTCCGGCATGGCTGATTTTGCTCTGGCCATCGGCGCTGACACAGCCCAAGGCCGGCCTGGCGATGAACTGGAGTACACCGCCGGGGCAGGCTCCGCCGCTTTCGTCATCGGCCCGGCGGACGGATGCCTGGCAAGGATCGAGGCCTCGCTTTCGTACAGCAGCGACACTCCCGATTTCTTTCGGCGCAACGGCCAGCGCTACCCGCGCCATAGTGGGCGCTTCACAGGAGAGCCGGGTTACTTCGGGCATGTCTTGCCTGCTGCTCGAGCCCTGCTCGAGAGCCTGGGCCGTACGGCGGCTGACTACGACGCGATCGTGGTGCATCAGCCGAACCGAAAGTTCCCGGCGCGGGCGGCAGCCGAGCTAGGGTTCTCGCCGGAGCAGGTCAAGCTGGGTACATTGGTGGACCAGATCGGCAACACCTATGCCGGTTCGTCCTTACTCGGTTTGGCTGCGGTGCTGGATGAGGCCGAGCCAGGGGCACGTATCCTGCTCGTGTCGTTCGGTTCAGGAGCAGGCAGCGACGCTGTTTCGCTTGTCGTCGGCGAAGGCATCAAGGAGAGGCGTAACCTGAGCCCTCGCACACGCGATTACCTCGGCCGGCGCGTTCCGATTGATTACGCTCTCTATGCGCGCTACCGGGGCAAACTCGCGACCGAGTGATGGACATGAGTATGCTGAAAGGCAACGACGTATACATAATCGGCCTCGGGGCAGTGCCTGTTGGTGAGCACTGGAATCGCTCGCTGCGCGACCTGGCTGTCCAGGCCGTGCGTGCGGCGCTTGCCGACTCCGGGGGCGCTAAGCCGGGGGCGCTGTTCGTGGGTAACATGCTTGCGCCTTACCTCAGCGATCAGGAACACCTGGGGGCGCTCGTGGCCGATTGGAGCGGCCTGCGCGGGATCGAGGCGGTCAACGCGGAGGCGGCCTGCGCCTCTGGTGGCATGGCCTTGCGTCAGGGCTACCTCGCAGTGCGCAGTGGGGCGCACAAAGCCGTTGTTGTGCTTGGTGTCGAGAAGATGACCGACAGTGTCAACGGCTGCACCACTGCCGGGTTGGCTATGGCGGCGGATGCCGAATACGAGGCCGCTGTTGGGCTCTCCTTCGTGGCCCTGAACGCCCTGCTCATGCGGCGCTACATGTATGAATTCGGTGCTCGCAAGGAGGACTTTGCTGCCTTCGCCATCAATGCCCACCGCAACGCCGTCGGCAACCCGCTCGCCATGTTTCGCAAGCCTATTGATGAGCGGACGTATATGGGGGCGGCGGTCGTGGCCGACCCAATTAACCTCATGGATTCCTCTCCGGTGGCCGACGGTGCGGCGGCGCTGGTTCTTGCCGATGCGGAGACGGCGGAACACCTGTGCAGCCGCCCGGTGCGCATCGCTGCTTCGGCGGTGGCTACGGACTCGCTCGCTCTTCAGGACCGCCGGCGACTCCTGGAGTTGGACGCCGCGCGATTGTCAGCGGAGCGCGCATTCGAGATGGCCGGCAAAGGGCGCGAGGAGATGGACTTCCTCGAGCTGCACGATGCTTTCACCATAATGTCGGTGCTCTCGCTTGAGGCTTGTGGGTACGCCGCTAAGGGCGAGGGGTTCAGGCTCGGCTCAGAGGTTGGGCGTAGCGGCAGGCTGCCCATCTGCACCATGGGTGGGCTCAAAGCGCGTGGGCATCCGGTGGGCGCTACCGGTGTCTACCAGGCACTGGAGGCGGCCCTGCAGCTGCGGGGCGATGCCGGGGCTTGCCAGGTAGTTGGAGCGAGAGTCGGCATGACGCAGAACATTGGCGGCAGCGGGGCCACCGTGGTCACCCACATTCTCGAGGCGGTCTGAGATGGCTCTGCAACTATCGCGAGAGTGGCGGCAGCGGGTGCAGCGTTATCAGTTGGTGGGCGGGCGGTGTAGCTCATGTGGCCGCCTCACCTTTCCACGCCGTCCTGTCTGCCCTGACTGTGGCAGCGAGAAGACCGAGGATTTTCGCTTTAGCGGACGGGGAGAGGTCTACTCCTACGCGACGATGTACAAGGCGCCAGTAGGGTTCGAGCAGGACATTCCGTACGTGGTTGCGCTGGTCAAACTGGCGGAGGGCCCGCTGATCACGGCTGAACTCACCGATGTCGAGGAAAGTGACGTGAGCATCGGCATGCCAGTGGAAGCGGT
>DAOTVV010000145.1:0-7173 GCA_034436255.1 Anaerolineae bacterium | reverse complement strand
CCTTGACGTCTTGCGGCAAACACTGTAATGTCAATGGTATAAACTATGGCGACGTCAACGGAGGAGGGACCGATGATCCATGCCGCCAGCAGCGAAAGCCTGAGCGTGGCTGCCAGCGCTGAGTTGCAGGAACTGGCCAAGGAGTTGGAGGAACTGGTGCAGAGGCTGCTCTTGGCCGAGCAGAGCCTCTTCACCCGCGAGGTCAGCCGCTATGGGCTGACGGTTCCTCAGTACGTCACGCTCGCGGCCCTGGAGCGGTTTGCCGATGGCCGGGAGCGCATGGGCGTGATCGCCCGCGAAGCGCGGCAATGCTCGGCGACCATGACCGGGATCGTGGACCGCCTGGAGCACATGGGCCTGGTGCGCCGGCTCGATGACAGCAGCGACCGCCGCTCCAAGCTGGTGATGCTCACGGAGGATGGCCGCAGCCGGCTCGAGACGGTGAGGCAGGCGCGGCAGCAGCGCCTGGAGCGCATCCTCAAGGACATCCCCGATGACTTGCGGGCGCAGACCCGTAGTGTCATGGAGCGCTATGCCAGCCTGGTGGAGACGAGCCTGGAATAGCCGCCACCGGCCTACAGCAGGTTGAGTTGCGTCGGCCCCTTCTCTGCTGGCGGGCGTCGGCCGCTGGTGAAGAGTTCGGCGGCCGTGCCCACCTTCAGTTCGCCGGAGAGCAGCCTGGGCAGGAGGAGGAAGTCCTCCTGCAGGTCATGGCGGTAGCGTTCCTGGCGCAGGGCGGCTGCCGGGTGAAACAGGGGCAGGACGATGCGCCCGTTCACCCGCACCGCCTGGCCGTGGATGCGGCTGATGGACTGGTTTGGCCCCAGGAAGCGGGCCATTGAGTGACGCCCGAGGGTGACGACGATTTCGGGGTTGATAAGCGCCAGTTGCCGCTGCAGGTAAGGGTCGCAGGCCTCGATTTCGATCGGTTCCGGGTCGCGATTGTTGGGCGGACGGCACTTGACTACGTTGGTGATGAACACCTCGGCGCGGTCCAGGCCGATACTCGCCAGCAGCTCGTCCAGCAGGTGGCCGGCCGGGCCGACGAAGGGCAGCCCCTGGCGGTCCTCGTGGAAGCCTGGTCCCTCGCCGATGAACATGATGCGCGCCTCCGGGTCGCCAGCGCCCGGGACGGCGTGAGTGCGCGTGCGGTGCAGGTCGCACTTGGTGCAGGCCGCTATCTGCTTGTGCAATTCGATGAGCTCAGACATAGCCTCTCCGGCGCATCTGGTCTTCAGGGCCGGGCGTCCCCGCCCCGGCTATCTCCGCCGAGGCGAAGCATGAGGGCCGTCCACAGGCGTTGGAAGCGGGCACGATAGCTCGCGCTATCCAGCGATTCGACGCTCATTACCAGGGCGTCCTCATTGTTGTCCCGGTAGTAGCGCCGGCGCCTTCCCACAACGCGGAATTCGTATTTCGCATAGAGCGACTGCGCCGGCGTGTTGCTGACGCGCACTTCCAGAGTGGAGGAACGCGCCCCGCCCGCCATGCCCTCGCGGATCATGCTCGCCAGCAGGAGCTCGCCCAACCCCAAACCGCGGTAGTCCGGGTGAACGGCGATGGTGGAGATGTGGCACTCGTCCTGGATGAGCCAGTAGCCGCCGAACCCCACCACCAGAGGCGGCTCGGCTCTCTCCCCCAGGCGCTCACAGACCAGGTAGTGGGAGACGCCGCCGCTCGTCAGGTCCCGGCGGTAGGTCTCCTTCGGCCATGGGAGGGGAAAGCACAGCGGCTCGATGTCGCCGACGCGGTCCACATCCTCAAGCTGCATGGGACGGACGCGGAAGCGGCTGACCGGCGCTGCTGCTTGCTGGTCGTCGGCAGGCCGGGCCTGCCCTCCGGCGACAGTCCTCATGCCGCTGCCCGGGCTCGGCCGGGGCTGGGGCTCAGCCGGCGGCATTGCTGCTGCTCGCCGGGGTGAGGTAGATGGGCGTAACGGTGAGGTCATCCGCCTGTTGCCGCTGCAGGCGGCGGAAAGCGATCTCGGCCAGATAGCTGGCCCGCCTCAGGCCCGCTGCCGGTGAGGCAATCACGGCGGCCGGCCCCAATTGCTCGCGGATGAGGCTGACCTCGGGTTCGTCCAATTCGCCGCAAAAGAGCGTGCGCTCTTGCACATCCCGCACCATATCAGCAGGGCGCCCCAGGGCTACCTCGCCACGCTGCTGCCAGGAACCGCGCTGCCAGCGATAGTCGGCCCAACAGAAGCGGCCGCGGCCGGCTTTGAGCACGGCGCGCACGGGCATGAAGCGAATGGACTGGCCATAGGCGAGCACGTCCAGCGTCGGCACTGCCACCATCGGGATACCCAGGGCCAGGGCCAGGCCCTTCACCAGAGCCATGCCAATGCGCACGCCGGTGAAAGAACCCGGGCCAAGCGTGGTGGCCAGACCGGTGAGCTGGCTGGGGACGAGGCCCTGCCGCTCCAGCATGCGCACAATCGTGGGCATGAGCTCGACGGTGTGGTTGGCGCTGGAGGCCCAGGTCTCCTCTGCCAGCACGGCGTACGGGGTCCAGAGGGCGACACTGGCGACATAGGTTGCGGTATCAACGGCGAGTATCAAGTCCATGGTGCAAAACAGTATAAGAACCCGCTTCCAGGCATGTCAAAGCGGGCCAGCAAGAACCTTGGCCAGAGCAGCGCCTGGCCGGCTGGACGAGAACCGCAAAGCCCGCCGCCCTTCGCAGTTCCTCGGGCAGGCTCAGGGGGCAGGGAAGGCAAGGCGAAACCCCTGGACCTGTAGCCCACCTGCCGTCACCGTCCAGTGACCAGAGCCTTGTACATAAGTGGGGTGTCGCGGCTATAATCGCTGTCGTTCCCCAGTGGCCATGTCCTGGGCCGGCCGGCCTCTTTGCCGGCGGATGGGGCTGCGACCCGGCTGCCCTTGTGGCGACGGGCACGATTGCTTGAGTTTGGGCCAGGTTAGGGATGAGGTTCGTCCTGCATTTCGGCCTTTTCGAGCTCTGGCGCTCGCCATTTCTGCTGCCTCCGGCGCAGGCCGGCTCATACTACCTGCTGATCGGCGCCGCTTTGGTCCTGGCGCTACTCACGTTGTTGCGCGCCCGCCGCGGCTACCTGGTGCGGCGCTGGCCTTCGCTTACCGTAGTCGGGCTGGTGGCGCTGGCGCCAATCTGCGCCCACGTGCTGGTGGTTTACCTCTGGCCGGGGCGTTTCGCCTGGATGACGGGCGGCAAGACGCTGGCCGCGCCTCTCCTGATCCTGTTGCCGGTCGCTCTTGCCGCTGCCTACACGCGCACGCTCGAGGCGGTGTGTGTGGGCACGCTGAGCTCGCTCTGTGTCGCCCTCTGGTTCACGCACAACCCGTTCACCTGCCTGGAGGGCGCCTACCTCAGCTTGTGGATGCACATCCTGCTGACGCAGCCGTACAAGGGCAGGCTGCCGCAGGTGCTGCGCCAGCCCGTCGTCGCTGCTCCTCTGGCGCTCCTGCTCTCCTGGCCGGTGATGCCAGTGGTGGCCTACGCAAGCACCTTTGGGCCGGTTCTCACCAGCGCCATCGGTGCCACGGACCTGGCGCTGAGCAATGCGCCGCTCCTCTTCGCCCAGGCCATTCTGGCAGGCATCGTCCTGCAGTTGCTGTACCTTACGCCCCTGGGGCGCCCGGTGCCGGTGCCTTCACGCATACCGCCGCACGCGCGCAGTGTGCGTGCCAGTGTGCTGGCGGCCTACCTGCCGGCAGCCGCCATTGCCGTCCTCGCTGTCGTGGGCGTGCTGCTCGTCTCGGCGGTGGCCTCGGCCACCGAGTGGGCGCTGGCGGAAGCGGCGCGCGATGCCAGCAGCGCTGCTCAGAGGCTGGAGCGGAGCATGGAGCAGGAACAGAACTTCCTGGCCCTGGCAGCTCAGGACAAGGACCTGGCCGCGCCGATGACACGAGCCGATGCCCTGCGACGGGACCTGCAGTCTCGCCCCAGCTACTCGGGTTTGCTGCTGCTCGACCGCTCCGGCGATGTGTTGGCGGCGGCGCTGGCGCCAGATGCGCCGGCTCAGGCGGCTAGCGCCACCGAGGCCGAGCGCGCTGCCCTGGCCAACCTGGCGCCAGAGCGAGCGGCAATCACGCCCATTTACCGCGGGCCCACGGGACCGATGCTCAGCCTCATCTCGCCATTGGGCCGGGCCGGCCGCCTGCTGGCGCGCATGGAGCCAAGCAAGAGTGAACTCTGGCAGGACGTCCTGGCGGCGCTGCAGTGGACCGCCGACGCAGGCAACGGCTTCATCGTGGACGACCAGCGCCACATCGTCGCGCACCCGGACCCGACCTATGTCCTCAGCGTCTGGGATGCAGCGCCGCAGTACGCCCGGTACTACGCCACCTCGACCGGCCGGGCCTATGATGCTCCCGATAGCACCGGCGCCCGGCACCTTGTCTATACCCTGAACGTAACCGGCTACCCGTGGCAGGTGGTGATCGAGGTGCCGACGGAGGCGATCCTGCAACTGGCCCTCGACCTGGCCCTGCCCATGTTGGCGATCACCGGCGCTCTGGCGGCGGTGGGTACACTGCTCGCCTGGGTGGGGGCCTGGCGCTTCTCGCGGCAGTTGCAGCGCCTCACGGCTACGGCAGGCGAGATCGCCGCCGGGGACCTGACCGTTCCCGTTGAGGTGAGCGGCCACGACGAGATCGGCCGGCTGGGCCGGTCCTTCGAAGAGATGCGCCTCTCGCTGCACCGCCGCCTGTCGGACCTGGCGTTGCTCCTGGACGTGGTGCGCTCCGTTTCCGCCAGCCAGGATTGGTCCTTCCAGCCGATTTTGCGTGCGGCGGTGAGTGGCTCGCAGGCGACGGCAGCCTGTATCCTGCTGGACGAGGTTGCCGGAGGGGCGGCGCCCGTCGCCCGCGAGGGGGAGTTCAGCGGCTGGCGCGAACTGTTGCCGCAGGTGGCGCACATCGCCCGCGAGGTGAGGCGGCGGCAGCAGCCGCTGCCGGTGCGCAACCTCTTGCGTTACCTGCAACAACCCTCGCCGGAGACGGTGGCCGCTGGCATACAATCGGCCATGTGCCTGCCTGTCACTGCCGGCCAGAACGTGGTGGGCGTCATGTGGGTGCTCTATCCGGACCGGCGCCACTTCGACGAGCAGGACGTGCGCTTCCTGGCGACGCTGGCCGGGCAGGCCGGGGTCGTCTCCGAGAACGCCAGGCTCCTGGCGCAGGCGCAGGGAGAGCGCGGCCGCCTGCGCGCCATCCTCACGAGCACTGCGGACCCGATCCTGGTGGTGGATGAGCGGGGCAAGCTGGTGCTGGCCAATCCCGCCGCGGAGCAAGTGTTCGGCTTGAGCGCCGAGGCCGCCGGCCAGCCGGTGACCGATCTCATCCGCGACGCCTCCTTGCACATTCTGCTGGAGACGCCGTTGTCGCAATCCTGCCTTACGCGCGAACTGCGCCTGGACAATGGCGCAACCCTCTACGCCGCCGTCTCGCCGGTGGCCCTCGGTGATGGCCGGAGCACCGCCAATGGCCGAAACCATGGCCGCGTGATAGTGATGCGCGATGTGAGTGAGCTGAAGCAACGGGAAGCCGCTCAGGCCGATTTCGTCTCCACGCTTTCGGGCGGCCTGCGCATGCCCCTCAACCGGCTGCGCGGCTGGGCAAGCATGATCGCCCGCGTCGGCGGCATCAACCAGCAGCAAGAGGACATGGTCGAGATGATCGTTGACAATGTGGACCATGTCTCCGGCATGCTGGACAACCTGGTGGACCTGAACGCCATCGAGCTCGGCGAGGGCGCCACCCTGGAGCGCTGCAGCGTCCGCGCTGCCATCGAAGTCGCGCTAAGCTCAGTGCGGAACGAGATCGAGAAACGCCAGCATAGCGTGCGCTTGTCGCTGCCGCAGACGCCGGTGCTGATCGAGGCGGACCGCAACCTGCTCGTCCGCGCCCTCACTGCCCTATGCGACAACGCTGCCAAGTACATGGCCGACGGCGGGACGATCGGCATCGAGGTGCGGCACCAGGAAGGCGGCGTCACGGTGATAATCAGCGACCGGGGCATCGGCATTGCCCCGGCCGACCAGATGCGCGTCTTCGATCGCTTCTACCGGGTTGACCGGCCGGAGGTGAAGAAGGTGCCTGGCTATGGCCTGGGCCTGGCCATCGCCAAGGCGATCGCCACCTGGCATGGTGGCCGGCTCTGGTTGGAGAGCGAGCCCGGCAAGGGCAGCTCCTTCTACCTCTGGCTGCCGCGCCACGAAGGGATGGGCACTTTTTCGCCTTAGTGCGGGCGTTTGCTGGCTCTACCCCGCCTGGGCCAGGCGCGGGTGGCGGCCGTGTGGAGGATCGGTGATGGCTCTACAGATTGGCATCGTCGGCCTGCCCAACGTGGGCAAGAGCACACTCTTCAACGCCCTCACGAAGGCGGGCGCGCAGGTGGCGCCTTACCCTTTCACCACCATCGAACCGAACGTCGGCGTGGCGCCGCTGGAGGATGCCCGCCTGCAGTGGCTGGCTGAACTGGTGCATCCTGAGCGCGTGGTCCCCGCCAGCATCGAGTTCGTGGATATCGCTGGCCTGGTACGCGGCGCCAGCAAAGGTGAGGGCCTGGGCAACCAGTTCCTGGCGCACATCCGCAACGTGGATGCCATCGCCATGGTCGTGCGCGCCTTCGAAGATGCCGAAGTGGCCCATGTGAGCGAGCGCCTGGACCCGGCGGCGGACGTTGCAACGGTGGACACAGAGCTCAGCCTGGCCGACATGGCCACGGTCGAGAAGCGCATCGAGCGCATTCGGCAGTTGGCAAAAGCAAGGCCACGCGAGTTCGGGGAGGAGCTTGAGTTCCTCAAGCGCCTTTACAACCACCTGAACCAGGGTGGAAAGGCGCGCAGCTTCGAACGCACCCAGGAGGAGCAGGCGATCCTCGACGACCTGTTCCTGCTCACCGAGAAGCCACGCCTGTACGTGCTGAACCTGAGTGAGGCGCAATTGCCGCGGGTGGAGGAAGTGACAAGCCCCCTGCGGGCCATTGCCGAGCGCGAAGGCGCACCATTGATCGGCATCTGCGCCAGGTTGGAGGCCGATCTTGCCGAGTGGGATGCTGAGGACGCCCGTCAGTACCGGCAGGAACTGGGTCTCTCCGCATCCGGCCTGCAAGCGATCGTGGCTGCCGCCTACAAGGCACTGGACCTGATCACGTTCCTGACGATGGCGGGTGGCAAGGAGGTGCGTGCCT
>DAOTVV010000144.1:0-25142 GCA_034436255.1 Anaerolineae bacterium | reverse complement strand
AGCGAACCAGCATCTCGGAGAGGGCCAGGAAGTCGTTCAGGTTGTAGGCCGGGCACAGACCGATGTAGGACGTCCACGGCGGCAGCACGATGTCCACAATTGTGCGCGTGCCGCTCACCTGGGCTGGCTGGAAGGCCCAGCGAAAGCCGGAGCCGACATGGATGAAGTTGCGGTCCGCCATATACTCCGCATCGGCCCAGTCAACCTCGAGGTGAAGCGGCTGGGCGGCGTCAGCCGGGTTGTTGGCACGCACGTTCAGTGCGAACTTGTAGTTGCCATCACCATCCTCGCTGAAGGGGTGGACCAGGAAGCTGGCCTCGCCCAACTGCTCGATGGCGCCGGGGTCCTGAGGGTTGGCGCCGTCGAACCCATCCTCGATCGCTATTGCCATGGTCTCCCTCCCATGCGCCCAAGGCTACACAGCTGCGACCAATCTGTCACGCTCGGCAGCGGTTGCCTCACGGCCGATGGCGGCAACCCACGCTGCTGCCCCCATGTTAGCACCAGAGCGGGCAGCAGGCGTCATTCCGCTGCCGACTGCATGCCCCACGCTCCGCCCTCTGGCGGTTGCCCCTAAGCCGTGCGAGCCACCCCCCTACGACTCATGGATAACGACGCTGGCACAAGCCAGGCCAACGAGGTACCCCCTTCGACTCGGTAGTATAGCCCTTTATGGGCGTCCCCCGCCCCCGTGACCAGCGCGGCAACGACGGGAGCGTGTCAGCCTCGCCGACCTGAAACATGGTCGAGCAATGCAACCGCCGACAGCGGCCGGCTCTGTGGACATGGTTCACCCTCGACTACGCTGTCGGGCGCATGAGGGCGTGTCGTGCGCACCAGGCCGTGCCGGCGCGCGCCACTGCACGGGCTGGCCGGCGTGTTGACTCCAGACGCCTGATCTTCCACCGGCACTCTGGCCCCACGAACGAACACAAGGCCCAATACGACGTCCCTGGGGCGACGCAATTCACTTCCCCCAGGCTTGGGTTCGGATGCACTTTCTGTTAGGATGAGGGCCAAGAGTTGGGTTAGGCCGGCTCGCGCAGACCGCCGCCAGAGTGGGATCGCAGCAAGGCCGGCAATCACACATCAGGAGTTGGGCAAAGTGGACGAACTACGCACGGACGATCTCAGGCTTCTGTTGGACAGTCATGCAGGCTGGCACGTTTCGATCTACATGCCTACTTTCAGGGCCGGCGCTGACAGGCAGCAGAACCCGATTCGCCTCCGCAACCTGCTCCAGCAGGCGGAGGATAGCCTGGTCGCCCATGGCATGCGCGCCCCCGAGGCGCGCGACTTGCTCGCCCCCGCGCGCGACTTGATAGACAACTCGCTGTTCTGGCGCCAGCCCGAAGACGGCCTGGCTGTGTTCCTGGCCAAGGAGGTGTTCCGCAGCTTCCGCCTGCCTCTGCGCTTCGAGGACCTGGTGGTGGTGAGCGGTCAGTTCCACGTGAAGCCTCTGTTGCCGCTGTTCTCAGGCGACGGCCGCTACTACGTGCTCGCCATCAGCCGTAACGGTGTGCGCTTGTTCGAGGGTAGCCGCTTCGGCATCAACGAACTCGAGGCGGAGTTCCTGCCCCAGGGTCTGGCTGATACTCTCAGGTACGATGAGTGGGAACGGAACCTGGGTGCCCACGGCGGCGGCGTCCAGAACCGCGGGCAGCAGTTCGGCGCCTTCTTCGGCTACGACAATGTGAAGGACGTCCTCAAAGAGGACTTGCTCCGCTATTTCCACGACATTGATCACGGCTTGCGCGAATACCTGCGCGACAAGAACGCGCCTCTGATCCTGGCCGGCGTGGAGTACACGTTCCCGATCTACCGCGAGGCTAACACCTATCCCTACCTGCTCAACGAGGGCATCCCCGGCAACCCAGACATAGCCAAGGCCGAGGACCTGCGCCAGCAGGCCTGGCGCATCGTCCAGCCGCTGTTCGAGAAGCCCTACCGCGACGCCCAGGAGCGCTACGCCGCCCTGGTTGGCACCGGCCTGGCCTCGTCGGACCCGGCCATCGTCGTGCCTGCTGCGGCGCAGGGCCGGGTGGACACCCTGCTCATCGCCACTGGCTGCCAGATCTGGGGCAAGTACGACGAAGAGAAGGCGACAGTGGAGGTCCATGCCCAGGCTCAGCCCGGAGACGTGGACCTGGCCGATTTCGCCGCCATCCAGACCATGCTGAACCGGGGCAAGGTCTTCGCCGATGCCGAACTGCGCGGCCCCGGCGAGGCCTGCCTGCTCGCCGCCATATTCCGCTATTGACGGATGAACCGGGGCGGTCCGGCCAACCAGCAGAGGCCGGGCCGCCCATGCCCCACACGTCATCCTGACCGAGGCCCTTGCCCCGCTTCGCGGTCGGGTGCCGAGCAAGATCGGCTGGGCCGACGAGATCGGCTGTGCCGACGAGATCGGCTGGGGCGGCCGCTCAAGCCGCCAGGGCCAGGATCATCGCTTTGGCGTCGTGCTCAACCGCGGCGGAAGCGGCTCAGGTCCGTCAACGTCGCCTGAGCGCTGGCCTGCAAAGCGCTTGTATCCATCGTGACGGTGACGAACAGGAAGCCACGCTCCAGCCAGTGCGCCGGGTCCGCGCCGCCGTAGATGCCCGGGATCTTGCCCGTCTTGCGGCAGGCATCGAGGACGCGCATGATCGCCGCCTCATGGCTGGGGCTGCCAGGCGCCACGCCCAGGCAGAGCGCCAGGTCCATCGGGCCGATCCAGCAGCCATCCACGCCGGGCGTGGCCATGATCGCCTCGGCCTGATCAACTGCCTGGGGCGTCTCGATCTGCACGGCGAGGAAGATTTCCTCATCCGCCTCGCGCACGTAATCCTTAGCCTTCAGGTACTCAGCGCCGAACGGGCCGACGGAGCGCCCGCCGCGCGGCACGTACCTGGTGGCGAAGGCGGCCGCCGCTGCTTCGGCAGCTGAGTTCACCATGGGTACGACGATGCCGAGGGCGCCGCGGTCGAGCAAACCGCCGATCTGGAAGAAATCGTTCTTCGCTGCGCGCGCCATGGGAGTGGCCGAGCCGTGAGCGATGGCCCGGAAAGCGGCAGCGCTCGTCTCCATCGTCCATTCGCCATGCTGGTTGTCCACGATGACGAAGTCATAGCCGGCCAGGGAGTAGCACTCTGGCGCCAGTGGCGTCCCGAGCACGGCGACTGCGCCCAGAGCGGGCTGCCCGGCGAGCATCTTGCGTTTGGCTTGGTTGGCTATCATCTTTGCCTCCATGTTGGCTTGGCTACAGATTACACCGAAGCGGCGGAATGACAATGCCGCCAGGATGCCGCTGCCCACCTGGACGAAGCGTCTCTCTGGACCGCGTTCCCCATTAGGGCTATGCTAGCGGCAACTGCCACCAGCCGCAGGCAGGCGCCGCGGCAGTGGCCGAGAATCAGGGAGGATACAGGTCATGTTGCCTTTCGGCTCACATGTAGACGGGTACTATGACGTTTCCGATCAGATGATCCACGACCTGAGGCGCCGTGCCGACGAGGCTTTCCGCCGCCGCGAACAGGAACGGCGCAGCATAAGCAGCGTCGCCCAGTTCGAGGCCTATCGCGAGCGCTACCGTGCCGCCTTTCTCGAGGCAATCGGCGGGCTGCCTCGCGAGCGCACGCCGCTGCTGCCGGAGGTCACCGGCACGATTGACCGCGGTCGCTACACCATCGAGAAACTTATCTACCAGAGCCTGCCCGAGTTCTACGTCACCGCTGCCCTCTACGTTCCCAAAGACCTGCGGGGGCCGGCGCCCGCCGTGCTCTTTGTCTGCGGCCATGCCGAGGATGGTAAGGCCTACCGCAACTACCAGGCCGTCTGCGTGGACCTGGCCGAAAACGGCTTCGTCGTCCTGGCGATGGACCCGCCCGGCCAGGGGGAGCGCTACCAGTACTTCGAACCGGAGACGGGGCAACGCATCATCGGCGGCTGCACCACTGAGCACACCCATGCCGGCCTGCAGTACACGCTGGGCGGCGCCAGCCTGGCACGCCAGTTCGTGTGGGACGCTATCCGCGCTGTGGACTATCTCAGCAGCCGGCCAGAGGTTGACGCCAACCGCATCGGCCTGACGGGCAACTCCGGCGGCGGCACGCAGTCCAGCTTCATCATGCTCGCCGAGCCGCGCATTGCCGCCGCCATGCCCAACACTTTCATCATGACCCTGGAGAGCTACCTCAAGACCGGCCAGGCCCAGGACGCGGAACAGGTGGTGAGAGGTGCCTTCATCAACGGGCCCGACCATGACGACTACATAACCTCGATGGCGCCCAAGCCGGTGCTGGTCGGCGCCGTGGCTTACGACTTCTTCCCTATCGAAGGCACGCAGGAGGCCGTCCGCCGCGCCAAGGAGATCTACCGGCTCTACGGCGCCGAGGACAACGTGGACATGGTGGTCGCCAAGTCTACGCATGAGTACCACCCGGACTTGCGCCAGGCCTGCGTGAACTGGATGCGCCGGCATCTTATGGGCAAGCCGGGCGATTTCGTCACTGGCCAGCCTGAGATTCTGCCCGGCGAGGCTCTCAACGCCACGCCGACAGGCCAGGTCCTCTCTTCGTTCCCGAAGAGCAAGACCGTCTTCGACCTCAACCTCGAGAATGCGCGCACTCGCATCCCACGGCCGCAGCCCCCGACCGAGCCGGCCGTGCTGCGCGAATCCCTCACCGCCCTGCTCGGCATCGGCCGCGAGGACCGCAACTACCCCATCAACGCCCGCATCATCCGCGACGAGGTGATCGAGGGCTACCGCACCGAGCATATCTTCTTCTTCAGCGCTCCTGATGTCGTTGTGACCGGCGTCATGATCCACCCGCGCGGCGGCATGCAGCCGGCGGAGACGGACCTGGTGCTGCTCGAGGGCGGGACGAGCGCCATCCCGGCTGAGCGGGAGCGCCTGGAGGCGCAGTTGCGCCAGGGCAAGCGTCTGTTCGTCTTTGACCCACGGGGCATAGGCGCCGTGGAGAGCCGCCCGATCATCCCTGCGCCCTATGCCAGCGTCCACCTGAGCGAATACCGCCTGGCCTGCGACGCCATGATGCTCGGCATCTCCACCCTCGGCCTGCGCGTCTTCGACGTCCTGCGCGGGCTCGACTACTTGCGCACGCGTGAGGATTGCCAGGGCGCCGGCCACAAGCTCGGCCTGTACGGCATCGGCCACGGTGGCCTGCTCGCCTACCTGGCGGCAGCCCTCGACGGCAAGCTGGACGTCGTGACCACCGAGGACATGCTCTACTCGTACTGGGATCTTGTGCGCACCCGCTACTATAGCAGCCGCCGCTACGGCCTGGCGCAGGCTGCCTGGGGCTTGCTCGAGCACTTCGATCTGGTGGACCTGCTGCCGCTCATCGCCCCAGCCAGGCTGCGCCTGGTGAACCCGCATAATGCCTACGATGAGCCGGTGGATGCGGCCACCTTGCAGCGCAACTTCGTCGGCCTGGCTCGCGCCGCCGGCCTGATCAACGACGGTTGGGCGCCGGAGGTGCTGGCGGCCACGCCGGTGTAGGGCGGCCAGCGGGCCCCCGAGGCCCTGCTGAGCAAGGCGCCCAGGGCCTCGGGCCCCGCGTGCCGCTGCGCGCTTGTGCTCCAGGCGCCAGCAGCAGCGATTGGCGCATGTACCGCGCCGGTTCACCTAGACGAGGAGGATACATTGGCAGAGAACAGCACTCAGCCTTTGCTTGGGGATAACACACGCATGTGCCGGCCCCGGCTGGAGTATCCGGCCGGGAGGGTGCCCATCTCGCTCATCATTGATGACCCGGCGCCCTACATTAACCCGCTGCACCGCTACCGCCTGCGCATTGACCGCGAGCGCTACGACGACCTGGCGCCAAGCGTCCGCGATTCTTTCATCGAGGACTTCGCGGACATGGTGCAAGCGAGCCACGTCCGCGGCAAGTTCACCGTGCTGCCCTACCCGGACGGCCTCGGCCCGATCACGCGCGGCTGGGAGGGTTACAGCCAGGAACAGCTACGCCATTGGCTGGCAGTGGTGCGCGACCGCATCATGCCCGCCTTCGACATCACGCCCGAGGTCCTCACCCACACTCTGGCGCTGGACATGGAGACGGGCCGGCTGCTTGAGCCAGCGGAGCAACTCTGGATGGACGTCCAGGATGAGGACACGCTCACCCGCTACATCGCCTATGGGCTGGAGCTTCTGCAGGAAGTGGGCCTGCAGCCGCACGGCATCACCCAGCCGGTCACCTTCCGCGGCGACGAGTTGCTCTACGCCCACGCCATCCGTAGGGCCCTGGATGAGCGCGGCCTGAAGGGCGTGGGCTACTACTTCCTGTGGGAATACTCAGCGGCTGAGCACCTGGAGCCCGAACTCGTGCTCTACGACCGCCGCAACGCGAGGGGGTTGGTCTCCATACCCACCGGCAGCACCGATGTCTTCTGGCAGACGCAGCCGGCGGAGGCGAGGCGAGCCGGCCTGCCCGCGCCCGTCGCACCAATGGCCGCCGCCGACCGCCTGCTCTCTGCGGATGGGCAGAGCGGCCGCCTGGCCGAACTCCTTGCCAGCGGCAGCTACATTATCTTCCACTCACACTGGCAGTCGCTCTACTCCGATGGCAGCGGCGATGGCCTGCGTGGCCTGGCGGAAGTTGTGCGCCGGGTGGACCAGGCCCTCGCCGGGCGGGTGGTCTGGATGCGTATGGACGAACTCGCCAACTACTACGCCGCCACGCAAACCTGCCGCATCTGGATGACGGGTGGCGCGGCCGATTGGCGGCTACACCTGGACCTGCCCTTCGCCTGCCCCGGCTTGACCCTGAGCCTGCAGGGGCCCGCCGCGAACACCGCCAACCTTCGCCTGCGCGTGGTCAGCGGTGAGGGACAGGAACGGCCGTTGCCCGGCCCGCTGGCTGACCTCCAGCCGGGTCAGGAGGGCTGGGCCTGGCGCCAGGGGGCGCTCTGGCTCGCCATCAACGCCCTCCCGGGCGCGCAGACGGTGCTCATCCAGGGCTGAAACCAGCCCCTGAGTGGCTCGGCCGGCGGCCCCATCAGTGAGCCGCCGGCCCATTCGTGGGCGCTAGTGCTTCTCGACCGCGGCCGGCTGGCTGTTGATGGCCCGGATCTGGGCCATGGTCGCGGCGTCGAACTTGGGCCGGCGATCGTAGTAATAGAGGCCGTTGACCTCCTGTTCGACGTCCGTGAGCTGCGTGTAGCAGAAAGCGCCCATGCGAGGGTTGCGCAGCAGCGTCTCCGTGAGGGTGCGGTAGCGGGAGACGAACTCCTCCACCGTGCGCGGGCGATCGCCGTAGCCCCAGGCTCTGTCGTCCGCCTGGCCCGGGTTCCACCAGATGCCACCGTACTCGCTCACCCAGTAAGGTTGGCCGCGCCATCGCCCCTCCGTCTGCGGGTGGTTGACGAAGGGCTCGCCGCCGCGACCGAAGCTGTCGTAGCGCTCCTCGAACTGCGGCAACGTCCTGCCGTGGTTGTAGTCGTGCACGTCCCACATGTCCGTCTCGACGTGGGTGTAGCCGCTGCTGTCTATCACCGGGCGGGTGAGGTCGGCGGCTTTGGTGGCGCGGTAGACCATGCGCAGCAGTTCGGGGTCCTGGTCCTCCGGCGTCTCGTTGAATGGGCACCAGCCGACGACGCTTGGGTGGCTGTAGTCCCGCTCCAGCGCAGTGAGCCACTCGGCCAGGAACCGCTGCAGAGCCAGTGGATGCGAATGGTCCAGGCCCCAGTTGGGGAACTCCCCCCAGACCAGGTAGCCCAGCCTGTCGGCCCAGTAGAGCGTGCGCGGGTCGAAGACCTTCTCGTGCAGGCGAGCGCCGTTGAAGCCCAGGGCCATGCTCAGCTCGATATCCCGCTTCAGGGCCTCGTCCGTCGGGGCGGTGTAGATGCCGTCTGGGTAGAAGCCCTGGTCCAGCACCAGGCGCTGGAAAAGGACCTTGCCATTGAGCATGGGCGCGACGCTGCTGAGCCCAAGGGAGCGCAGGCCGAAGTAGGACTCGACCCTGTCCACGGCCGTGTCGCCCCGTTTCAGCCCGAGTTCCAGGCCGTAGAGGAAGGGATCGCCCGGGCCCCAGGGGCGAGCCTGCTCCAGGCGCACCAGGCAGGTGGCGCGGTCGCCACTCACGGGCGAGAGTGCACGCCCCTGCACTTCGCCGTCGCCCGTGGCCACCGCCTCCAGAGACATGCCGCTCGTGTCGCCGCGCACCCTGGCCTGCACCAGCAGGGCGCTCTGCTCAAGGAGCGGCGTCAGGCGCAGGGACTCGATGTAGGTGGGCGGCACGGCCTCCAGCCAGACGCTTTGCCAGATGCCGGTGGTTCGCGTGTAGTAGCAGGCGTAGGAATCGTAGCGCGGCGACTGTTTGCCGCTGGGCTGCAGCGGCGAACGCGTGTCGTCCTCGACATAGACGCTGAGCACGTTCTCGCCCCGCCGGAGCAGGCCGGTGATGTCGAAGGTGAAGGGAGTGTAGCCGCCGCGGTGATGGCCGGCCTCCTCGCCGTTGACGAAGACCCAGGCCTCATAGTCCACAGCGCCGAAGTGCAGCAACACGCGCTTGCCGGCCCAGGCCTCGGGCACGGTGAAAGCGCGCCGGTACCAGACGGCGGGGATGAAGTCCTTGTGCGCCACGCCGGATAGCTTGCTTTCCGGGCAGAAAGGGACGATGATCTCGCCCTCCAGGCGTCGTGCCACCTCCGACCCAGCGGCCTGCAGTCCTCGCTCTCGGCCGCTGCGCCCGGGGTCCATCTCGAACTGCCAGCGGCCATTCAGGTTCAGCCAATCGGGTCGGACGAATTGAGGCCGCGGGTATTCCGGGCGCGGCACGCTATCGCTGTCGGGCAGGTTGCGCTCACTCACGTTTTCCTCCTGCGTCATGCTCTGGCAACATGCCGCGGCATGTTGCCACAAGCGGCGTCATGTATCAACATAGGACGGTGGGCGCAGCATCAGCACTGGAGATGCGCCGATGGCCACGATAGTCGTTGCCTTACGGGCACCCATGAGAGGCTGACACAATGCAGTTTCCGCGCATCGCCCAGTT
The DNA here is from genome assembly GCA_034436255.1 of Anaerolineae bacterium. GTDB lineage: Bacteria > Chloroflexota > Anaerolineae > DRVO01 > DRVO01 > DAOTVV01. Next base: position 16,143 of record DAOTVV010000144.1, on the reverse strand, counting down.
GAAGACGGCCGAGGCCTTCCGCGAGCACCTGGCTAGCCTGGGCGTGGACCTGGCCTTTGACGAAGAGGTCCAGGCCGGCTCGCAGGCACCTCTGGCCCAGCCCTACACCCTCCGGGACGGCTTCGTCATCGGCAACCGTTTCTGCATCCACCCGATGGAAGGCTGGGATGGCACGCCCGACGGCAAACCGACGCCATACACCCTGCGGCGCTGGCAGCGTTTCGGCCTGAGCGGCGCCAAGCTCATCTGGGGTGGGGAAGCGGTAGCGGTGCGCCAGGATGGGCGCGCCAACCCCAACCAGTTGCTGATCAAGCGCGATAACCTGGCCAGCCTGGTGGCGCTTCGCCAGGCGCTGGTGCAGGCTCACGAGCAGAGCTTCGCCAACAGTGGCGACCTCCTGGTCGGGCTGCAACTCACGCACTCGGGGCGCTTCTCGCGCCCCAACCAGAAGGGCCGGCCGGAGCCGGTCATCGCCTACCACCATCCGTACCTGGATGCACGGGTGGGTGTGGAGGCGAGCCAGCCCGTGATCAGCGATGAACAACTCGATGAGCTGGCGCAACAGTTCGTGGAGGCGGCCGCGCTCGCCGAGGAAGCAGGCTTTGCCTTCGTTGACATCAAGCACTGCCACGGCTACCTCGGCCACGAACTGCTCAGCGCCTACAGCCGCCCCGGCCGCTATGGCGGCAGCTTCGAGAACCGCACCCGTTTCCTGCGCCAGGTTGTCGCCGGCATCCGCCAGCGTTCGCCCGGCCTGCGCATCGGCGTGCGCCTGAGCGCCTTCGATACGCTTCCCTTCAGCCCCGACCCGCAGACCCACGTCGGCACACCAGCGGCCCGCCTCGATGAGCGCTGCTACTGGTTCGGGGCCGATGCCCAGGATCCGCTGCGCTACGACCTGGAGGAACCGGCGCGCTTCCTGGCCTTGCTGCAGGAGTTGGGCATCGAGCTGGTAAACATAACCGCAGGCAGCCCGTACTACAACCCGCACATCCAGCGGCCAGCGCTATTCCCGCCCTCGGACGCTTACCTGCCGCCCGAGGACCCGCTCGTCGGGGTGGCGCGGCAGATCGCGGCCACAGCGGCACTGAAGCGGCGCTTCCCCGGCCTGCTACTGGTTGGCAGCGCCTACACCTATCTCCAGGAATGGTTGCCCAATGTCGCCCAGCACAACGTGCGAACCGGCAAAGTGGATTTCGTCGGCCTGGGACGCATGGTGCTGAGCTACCCCGAGCTACCGGCGGACGTGCTGGCCGGAAGGGGGCTGGACCGGCGGCGCATCTGCCGCAGTTTCAGCGATTGCACCACCGCGCCCCGGAACGGCCTTGTCTCCGGTTGTTACCCGCTCGACCCGTTCTATGGCCAGTTGCCCGAGGCAAGGCAACTGGCTGCGGCGAAGGGCAGGCGCCGGCTGTGACGTCGGGCCTGGCCCGGCAAAGCGGACGCGCCGCCCCCTGGGCGATGGCGCCGGCAATGGCGGTGCGAGAGGGCAGGTTGCGGCCCGGCTTGCCGGCCCGGTGCCCGGCGATGCTACCCCATCCGCAGCGTGAAACGGGATTGTGGCCCGAAAGCGATCTGGTCGCCATCGTGCAGGGGATGGGGGGCGCGCGGCTCCAGGCGTCGGCCATTGACGAAAGTGCCGTTGCTGGAACCGAGGTCGGTGAGCGTCAGGTCGCGGCCATCCCACTCGACTGCGGCGTGGTAGCGGCTGACGCCGGCGTCCTCCGCCAGCACGAAAACGTTATCGTGGGCACGGCCGATACTGGTGAGCCCCAGGTGCAACTCGATACGAGAGCCAGTGACGCTCTCCAGATAGGGCCGGCGCAGCGTCGTGCTCGCCATATCTGAGCCGGCTGCAGCGAGCCGGCCCGGGGCCACCACGGTGCGCTCCTCACCGATGGCCGGCTGCTCCGGTGTGAGGAAGGGGCCCTCCTCGTCCGGTGGCGCCGGCGGCTGGGCGCGCGGCGCCGGAGCGAAGGGCATCGCCCCCGCGTATGGCGGCTGTGCCCCGGCAATGGGCTGTGCCGGGCCGATGGACACCGCTCCAGGGTGTGCCGGCTGGGCAGCCGCCCGGCGGCTGCGGCGCGTCACCACTACCAGCAATATGACACCACCGACCACGATCAGCGTCCCCAGGCACATCATGCCGCCCAGGACGACAACGAGGGTGCCCGCGTTGTTGCCCTGGCTGGCGCCCGGCCGGTAGGGAGCACTGGTCACCTGGGCGACAGCCGTGGCGCCGAGGGTGGCGGTGGGCCGCTTCGGGAGCGTGGCGCCAGCCGCCACTGTTGCCGGAGCCTGGGTGGGCTCGGCAACCGTTGTCTGTGCCAGGGCTACTTCCGGCTTGGGCAAGTGGAGGGCACCGTAGCCCCAGGCGTAGTCGGGCAGGCCCTGGCCGCCGGAAGCGGCGTTCTCGATCAGGAACTGGCGGATCTCGGCGGGGCCGAACTCAGGATGAGCGCTCAGCACGAGCGCGGCCGCGCCGGCCACGTGGGGCGTGGAGGCCGAGGTGCCGTAAAAAGGTTCGGGGGCGTAGCTGTCGGTACTGGTCGCGTCCGGTCCGGCCAGGTCGGGCTTGGTGCGGCCATCGCTCGTCGGGCCTTGAGAGCTGAAATCCTCCAGCTGTCCGGTCTGCCAGTTGACGGCGCCGACGGTGAAGGAGTTCTCGGCATCCGCGGGTGTGCCCAGGCTCTGCTGCGGCACAGCGAACTGCACCAGGCAATCGGGCGCGTAGAAGCTGAAAGTGACGGGCTTGGTGGCACCGTTGGACTTGATGGCGATGTAGAAGACCTGCTCTTTGTTTGAGTTGATGATAATGCCTTCCGCCGGCATGTCGCCGGGGCCGCCTGCCTGGGTATCCTCTGAAGACGCCACCACGTCGCCGTTCTTGTTCAGCAGGTAGAGGTTGTAGTCCTGGTCGCGCGCCTGCCAGTCGTTCCAGTCCAGTATGAGGGTGGATTGGCCTTCGGGAACGGCCACACCCATGTACTCCTGCCCATTGGGGAACTCGTGAAAGCCATCGCCATCGCTATCGGTGAACTGGCCCATGTAGTGAGCCGTGGCATAGTTGCCACTGCTGTTCACCCAGAAGACGCCCTGGCTCACCGCCTCGTTCAGCAGATCCACGTCCGGCCCAGTGCCATCCATGGGCCCGACCAGGGCGGAGGCGGAGTGGCTGATGATCTGGACGCCCTGGGAGAGCAGCCAGTGCACGGCCTCGGCCTCACTGGTGAGGCTGCCATCGTAGGCGGCCAGGAAAAGCTCGGCGTCAGGGGCCATGGCATGGACGATCTCGGCGCAGGCCGTGCCATGGACGTCGCCGCCATCGGCGTCCTCGCCCGGCATGAACGACTCAGCCACAACCTGCTCGGGCAAGGAACGACCGAGCAGGTTGTGGTAACCCCTGAAGCCCATATCGAGGATGCCGACCTTGACGCCCTTGCCCGTGATGCCGGCCTTGTGCCAGGCCTCGGCGCCGGTGACGCCGGGGCCTTCGGGGGCGAGCGCCTGCCGGCTCTCCTGTGTGCGCAGCGGCAGGCGCAGCTTCACGACATGCTTCAGCTGCGACAGTTGCTGGAACATCTGGCCGGCATCTTCAGCCGTCTTGAATTGCTGGATGAACTGCATCGGAATCGCGATGTCAATCAGGTTCTGGTAGCGGCCGAGGACGATGATGCCCTTCTTGGCCAACTCCTCAGCCACGGCATCGCTGTTCTCGGACTGATCCAACACCAGGGTGATGGTGATCTGGTCCTTGTCGTTCAGCAGGCCGCGCTGCCTGGCCAGGTCGCGCGCCGCGTCAATGCCGCCTTTCTGGTAGGCGACGAGGAACTCTTTGTAGGCCGAGGCCAGGGACGGATCGCGGAGGAGATCGCCCAGTTCGGGGTACTGGGTGGCGAGCTCCTCCAGGGAGGCGGGCGGGGTGATGGCGATGGGCGGGGGCGTGCCGAAGTCAGCGGTGGGTGTAGGGCTGGGGCTGGCGGCGGTGCGGCCGTGAAGGCTGAGGAAAGCGCCACCCGCCACCAGGACGATCACCAGACCGGCGCTGACCAGGCCGACGAGGAAGCGGCGGCTATGCAATAGAGGCGTACTCATGCTTGGCTCCCCTTAGGTCGGTTTACGCTGGGCGCCTGCCAGTATAGGCGAAGTCCGGCGCCAAGGCATGGTGCAGGCGCCCGCATCTGGCCGGCGGTCAACTCAGTTCCCTGGCCATGGCTGCCAACACCGCCTTGGTGGCGAGTTCCAGGTTGCGCAGGTCCACGTGTTCGGCGGTATCGCTCTCGAGGTGATACTCGGGGTCGGCATAAGGGATCGAGCCGACGTTGGCGATGACGGCGCGGTAACCCTCCTTGAAGTAGGAACCGTGGTCGTCCCCCGGGGTCTCCGTGTAGTGCATCGTCTGGACCAGGCCCAGGTGGTAGGTGTCGTTCACCTCGGCCATGAGTTTGGCCAGGCGCTCGCCTTCGGGGCTGGAGTACTGCGTGGCGTTGGTCGCCAGGCCGGCGGCTATCTGCTCCACGCTCTTGCCGCCCAGGGAATCGGTGTTGAAGAGGGCGACGATATTGTCGTTGCGCTCGCGCGCCCGTCTGGCCGCCGTCACGCTCGTCCAGGGGGTGTGCTCCTCGTTACAGAACACGAACCAAAGGGCGCGGCGCGCCGGAAAGTGCCGCAGCAAGCGGGCGATCTCGAGCAGGGCGGCCGTGCCAGCGGCGTTGTCGTAGGCGCCGGGAGAATCTATCCAGCTTTGTGAGTCCTTGTGAGCGATGGCGAGCACAATCTCGGCGGCGCCGGCGCCAGCGGCATCGGCCCGCTTGGCGTAGAGGTTGTAGGCGGTGTACCAGGGGTCATCGGGCGCGGGCGTGGCATATTGGTGCGCCTTGGGCTTGCTCAGGTCGCGGCGGAAAGCCTGCACCTGGCAGGGCTCGCGCTCGACCTCATAGCCGCTGGCCTCGAGTTGGGCCTGGATGTAGTCGTCGGCTTCGTCAAGGGTGCTCTTGCTATGGCCGGGCAGGGTGAAGTTTGCCTTGCGGTAGGGCAAGGGGTCTTTGGCCAGGTAGAAGAGATGGGCGCGCAGGCGCTCGCTGCTCACCTGGGCGAGCAAGTCCGGGATCGGGTCGTGGGGCATGTGAACCTCCTTGTGGGCTTCTAACTCACCGTCACCGTCGTCCCTGTCTCGGCTGCCTTGCGGGCGAGCAGGGTGAGGCGGGTGGCGGCCAGGCAGTCCTCGGTGGAAAGCTGCGTCTCTCGCTCCTCGAGGATGGCGCGCAGGAAGTCCTCGCCCACAGATGGCGGTGTGGGGCCGAGGTCCAGGGCGTAGGGTGGGCGGTCGTTGGTGGCCACCAGCACTTGTGGCCAGGGCCAGTAGCGCACCTCCGCCGTCCCCTGTGTGCCGGTGATGCTGAAGCGCATATCGCCGTGGTAGGGGGCAGCGTCGGGGCTGAGCCAATCGGCCTGGACCAGACCGCTGGCGCCGCTGCTCAGGCGCAGGAGCACCTGGCCATAGTCGGTGAAATTGGGCAGGTCGGTGAAACGCTTGCAGCCCTGTGTGGCCGACACTGCCAGCACCTCGTCCTCGGCGCAGCCGGGAGCGCTGCGGGCAATCCAGCGCACCGCGTCCACAAAGTGGCAGCCGAGGTCTACCAGGACGCCACCACAGAGATCGTCGCGCAGCATCCAGGGGTAGCGGCTGGGCAGGTTCAGCCGGTGCGGGCCGGTGCAATACATGGCCGCCGGCGCCCCAAGGCCACCCTCGTTCACGAACCGCCTCAGGGCGACGAAGGGCGCGTCGTAGCGCAGCGTGAGCATGAGCAGAAGGCGCTTGCCGGAGCCGGCCCAGGCGGCGCTCACGGCCTCCAGGTCCTCCAGGGTGGTGACCAGGGGCTTATCGGCGATGACGTGCAGGTCGCGCTCCAGGCACTCGCTGATGACGGCGCCTTTCTCGGCGTTTACGGGGCAGGCAGCCACGACGTCCGGCCGTTCCCGCTCCAGCATCCGGCGCCAGTCCTGGTAGACGGGGACGCCCAGGCTCTCGGCCTTGGCCTGCAGCGAGGGTTCGTCCTCAGCGACGGCGACGAGTTTGGCCCCAGGGGTCGCCTCGACATCGCCCTTGATGGAAAAGATGTGCGGGTGCCTCAGGCCGATTATCGCTACTTTTAACATTGGTCCCTCCTCGTAAGGATGGAGACAGGCGCGGTTGCCCTACGCCGCCCAGTGTAGCACGTGCAGCCGCCCCTGTAACGCGCTCGCCGTGGCCTCGGGGCTGGCGCGGTGGACGGCGCCGCCGGCCTCTGCTACGCTCCTGGCATGATCCCATACCAGCGAGGGTAGCGACTATGGCAATCACATTCAACGGTCTGGGCATGAACTTGGGCAACCTGTCGCGTCTGTCCAAGGCGAAGACGCGCTCGATCAGCGCCGAGAACCCGCGAGGGGAGAAAGGCAAGGGCGGCATGGCCACTGAGGGCACCGGCGCCCAGTGCGCGCGGGACCTGGGCCAGGGCTGGAAGATCTCACCCAGCGTCAGCATCGCCCCGGGCGAGGTCTACACCATGGCCGAGATCGAGGGGCCGGGCGCCATCCAGAGCCTGTGGATGACGGGCAGCATGGGCAAGGAACACCCGCGCGAGTTCATCCTGCGCATCTACTGGGATGGGCAGAGCCAGCCGTCGGTGGAGTGCCCGGTAGGGGACTTCTTCGCCTCCGCCTGGGGCGAGTACGCCCAGGTGAGTTCGCTGCCGGTGGCCGTCAACCCCAACCGCGGGCTCAACTGCTTCTGGGAGATGCCCTTCCGCAAGAGTTGCCGCATCACGCTCGAGAACCGGCTCGATGAGCCAGGTGTCTGCTATTACCAGGTGAACTACACGCTCACCGAGGTACCCGAGGACGCGGCCTACTTCCACGCCCAGTTCCGGCGCGTGAACCCCTTGCCCTACAAGCAGGTGTACACGATCGTGGACGGCATCAAGGGCATGGGCCACTACGTGGGCACCCACCTCGCCTGGGGCGTCAATAACTGCGGTTGGTGGGGCGAAGGCGAGATCAAGTTCTACATGGATGGCGACAGTGAGTTCCCCACCATCTGCGGCACGGGCACCGAGGACTATTTCGGCGGCGCCTACGATTGGGACGTGAACGGCCAGTACGTGACCTATACCACGCCCTTCCTGGGCATGTACCAGGTGATCCGGCCCGACGGCACCTACAAGTCCCAGCAACGGTTTGGCATGTATCGCTGGCACGTGATGGATCCCATCCGTTTCGAGCGCGACCTGCGGGTGACCATCCAGGCCCTGGGCTGGCGCAGCGGCCATCGCTACCTGCCGCTCCAGGACGACATCGCCTCCGTGGCCTACTGGTACCAGACGCTGCCGACTGCCCCCTTCCCACCCCTGCCCGACAGGGATTACCTGGAGATCATCTGAACAGGGAACACGGAGTGGGAACACAGATCGACACCGATTGACGCCGATGAACACGGATCAGAGACGGTCGTTCTCTTTATACCAGTGAATCTGCGTGCATCAGTGTTCATCTGTGTCCCTTTCCCCCGGTACAAAAGGGCGCGGCGCCTGTTGGGGGCAGGCGCCGCTGGGGAATGGAAGGAGGAGGGAACCAAGGCCGTCGTATTCGGTTAGGGAGGAGGGCAACCGCCTACCGAATTGGGGAACCTCATAACCTCATCCGGATAATCCTGCAGGATGAACCCTGCCAATAGACCAGCTACACACTTGTGTTTCATTTGCCATCAGTATAGCAGGGCTCGCAGCGATGATCTATAAGGAGAGGCTATGAATTTGCCCCGATTGTGTATGTAATCTCAAATACTCCCCACCGTAGAGGGGCGGCAAGCCCTCCCTCTGGCCGAGATACGATCGGCTCAGCCGACATTCCAGGTTGCGTTGTTCACCAGCTCCGTCTTGCCGCTCCTGGCAGAGCGAATACCGGCATCCAGGATGGCCATCGCCTCCAGGTTATGCTCAAGTTGCAGTGTCGGATGCAGCGGCTCGCCGGTCTCCAGGTGGTGAATGAACTCCTCCGCCTCGCTGCCCCGGCCCTCCGGCAGGGGTTCGCCGACGACCACATCGTCCGGCTCGCCACCGTGGCCGCGCGAGCTATACACCTCGACGACGGCACGCAGCTCGCCCTTGACTTCGCGCTGGTTAGCGACGAGCGTCCCCCTGCTGCCGTAGACTATCGGCCCCGTGGGCACGCCCGTGTGCCAGGTCGTCCAGGTGCCCTCGAGGATGGCCATGGCGCTTGGGAAGCGAACGCAGATGACGGCGTTGTCCTCGGCATCGCCGTAGTGGCTGTTGAGGTTGGCGGCCATGGCCGTCGCGGCGACGGCCGGCTCACCCAGGAACCAGCGCGAGAGGCAGGCGCCATAGCAGCAGTAGTCCAGCAGGGCGCCGCCGCCTGTGGCGGACTGGTGCCACCATTCAGCGCCCTTCTCCTCGTCGGTGAAGGCGTCGGCGCCCACGGTGTAGGCGAGTGGGCCCATCGAGGCGCCGTTGCGCCATTTCACCTCCAGCACCTTGCCGATGCTGCCAGAGGCGATGAGCGCCTGCATGGCCCGGATCGCCGGGGACCAGGTGGTCGGCCAGTTGACCATGATTTCGACGCCGGCGGCTTTCACCGCCCGCGCCATGCGCAGGGCACCGCTGAGGTCGGCGGCCATGGGCTTCTCGGTGAGCATATGGGCGCCCTTGGCGGCGATAGCCTCGGCAACTTCGGCGTGGCGGGCGTTCTCGGGGCAGAAGATGACGATGTCGAAGCGCTCTCGCTCGAGCATCTGCCGGTAATCGTCGTAAGCTTTGGGGATGCCGATGGCCTCAAGCGCCCACTTGAGGTTAGCGCGGCGCGACGAGGGTTTGCTGGTGCGCGAAGGTACAGCGGGCACCGTGTCCGCACAGGCGACCCACTCGACGTTCGGTAGAGCAGCGAACGTGTCGAGCAGGTGGTTCACATGCATGTGGGCGAAACCGATCACTCCGAGGCGGTACGTCTTGGCCATAGTGAATCTCCTGGGCTATGCCCGTATGCGATTTCTCGTTCTGGCGCTAGAGGGCGACTTCGCGCCCCGTCTCCGCGCTCCGCAGCAGCGCTTCCATCATGCTCTGGACGATCAGGCCGTGGCGCAGCGGTGCCTGGCACGGGATGCCGTCGAGAATGCAGGCGATGAAGTGCGCGGCGATGTTGTCCCAGCCCGTCGGCCCGGGCGGAAGCTTCACGGTCGTGTCCTGCGGTGCGCCGTTCACCGTGCGGTAGATCGTGAGTGGGTTGAGTTTCGCCCCCGCCTCGGTGCCGAACAGTTCGATCTGGAATGACTCTGGTTGGTGGCTGGCCCAGAAACTCTCCACCTGCAGGCCGGCGCCGTTTTCGAAGCGGATGAAGCCGCCGCCGTAGTCGTCGCTATCGTACTGGCGGTAGAACTCCTCTTTGGGCTGGGCGAAATCCCAGTAGCCCTGGCCGCGCGGCCCGAACTTGGCGCCGGCCACGCCGAGGACGCTCACCGGCCGGGGCATGCCGAGCAGTGCCCAGGCGGCATCGAGCACGTGCACGCCCATGTCGCGAAAGGCGCCACCGCCCCTGGTTATGAAGCCTGTGTTCCAGTTCGGGATGCCGCTGCGCCGGATGCTGCTGGCGTGGCCGTAATAAAGCTCGCCGAAGAGGCCCTCTTGCCGCAATCGGTTCACATAGGTGACCTCGGGCGAGAAGCGGGTGGAAAGCGACATCATGTTGACCACCCCCGCCGCCTCAGCTGCCTCCACCAATGTGCGCGCTGCCTCTTCTGAATCCGCCAGCGGCTTCGTGACCATCACGTGTTTGCCGGCTTGTACCGCCGCCAGGGCGACGGGCACGTGCAGCTGGTTGGGCGTCCCGACGAACACGGCGTCAATGTCGGGGTCCTGGCACATCTCTTTGTAGTCGGTATAGAACTTCACCGGCGCCGGTAACTGAGCGGCGAACTCCTGCATTCGCTCCGGCACCAGGTCGCACAAGGCCGTAACCTGCCCGCGCGGGTTACGCGAGATGGCCAGGCCATTCTCGCGCCCGATGCCCATGCCGACGATGCATACCCTCACCTTGTCCATGTTGCCTCCTCGCCCGCAAATGCCTCCGAATCAGGATAAGGGAATGGGCTGAACCCAGATGCACGCAGATTCAGGCGGATAGAAGAGACAATATCCGTTTCTGGTCCGCGTCCATCCGCGCCCACCAGCGTTCATCAGTGTTCTCTCATGCCGTGCTGCGCAAGAGCTGTGGCCGCGGCACAGGCGGCGCCAGGCCCGGCCAACAGGCTGTATACAGGCCCTGCTAAGGGGCTGTCAACGCCGGCGAGGAGGGCAGGCGCGCCCGGGCGCCAACTGCATGGCCCTGCTGCCCTTGCCGGAACAGGCTTGTCGTGGAATACTCGCAGAACCTGGGGGCGTTCCCAGGTGTGGCAAGGGAAAGCGTTGGACCCGGACAAACGCCGATTCGCGCGGACGCGCAAAGAAGATACCCGTTCCTGATCCGCGCTGATGGGCGCCCCTCGACGTTCATTCGTGTTCTCTTGCCCTGACCAGAGAGCAACTTCAGGTTGGGGTTGGGCAGGCGATGGAAGAGACGGTGCGCGACAGTTTCGGGCCTCCTGTGGCTGCCCTCAGCGACACCGGCCGGGTGCGCGGCCATAACGAGGACTACGTCGGCTACTACGTCCCCCAGGGCGAGGCCCTGCTGAGCCAGGGCGCCCTCTTCCTGGTGTGCGACGGCGTCGGCGGCGCCGCCCAGGGCGAGGTGGCCAGCCAACGGGCGGTGACGACGATCCTCGACAGCTACTACAACCTCCCTACAGATGCGCCACCCGCTGCCCGCCTCGTCGCTGCCATCCGCCGGGCCAACACGGCCGTCTACCAGGGCAACCTCGGCCAGCCAGAGGAGCGCTACATGGCCACCACCGTGGTCGCCGCCCTGGTCATCCAGAGCATGCTTATCGTCGTCCATGCCGGCGACAGCCGCGCCTACATGGTGCGTGGTGGCCGCGCTTATCGCCTCACCGAGGATCATTCGCTGGTCGCCAAAATGGTGCAGGCGGGCGAGATCACGCCTGAGGAAGCGGAGAACCACCCCTGGCGGAACCGCATCCTGCGCAGCCTGGGCCCATCCGAGACGGTGAAGCTCGAGCCGCAGTCCTTCTCGCTGCTGCCCGGAGACCGCATCGTACTGTGCAGCGACGGCCTCACCCGTTATGTCAGCGATGCTGAACTGGGCGAGATGGTGAGCGTCTATCCCGCGCAGAGAGCGGCTCGCCATCTCATAGACCTGGCAAATGGGCGCGGTGGCAAGGACAACATCTCGGTCATAATTGCCGACCCGTTCGCCCTCAAGCCACAGGCAAGTCCGTAGCCCCGCCGGCGGGCCCTCGGCGTAGGACCATCCCTGGCCAGGCGAATCGGTGCCTGCCGGCCGTGCCAGCCCGAGCCTGGGCCTTGAAGCCGTGTGCCTCAGCAGTTGTGATTGGCCGCGCCCGGCGCTAACATTTAGGGCCAATAACGGTCGGATGGGAATCGGATGGAGACAGCGGGCGACAAGGCGACGGCCAACAAGTGGATGGTCTTCCTCGCCATCGGCGTGGGCAGCATGATGGGCTCGCTCGACAGCAGCATCGTGAACACGATCCTGCCCGTGATTCGCACCGCCTTCAAGGCCGATGTCGCCGGCATCGAGTGGGTGGTGACGGTCTACCTCCTGGTGGTGAGCGGCCTTCTCCTCAGCTTCGGCCGGCTGGGGGATCTGCGCGGGCATAAGTCCGTCTACGTATACGGCTTCGTCATCTTCATCACCGGCTCTGCCCTCTGCGGCCTGGCGCCCAATCAAATCCTGCTGACCGTGTTCCGGGCTCTGCAGGCCATCGGCGCCGCCATCCTCGTATCCAATGCCCCTGCCATCCTGACGATGACCTTCCCGCCCAGCCAGCGTGGCCAGGCCCTGGGCCTGCAATCCACCATGACCTACATCGGCCTCACCGCCGGGCCGCCCCTCGGTGGCTTGCTGACGGCCAGGTTCGGCTGGCGTTATGTCTTCTACATCAACGTGCCCATTTGCTTGATCGCACTCACGCTCAGCCTGCGCTACATCCCCCATCTGAAACCGGCAGCGCGCGCAGAGCGGTTCGACCTGGCTGGCGCCGCCACCTTCATCGCCGGTTTGGTCGCTCTCTTGCTCGCCCTGAACCAGGGCCAGGACTGGGGCTGGCTCTCGGCGGCGGTGCTCGGCCTGATGGCGGCGGCTGCCCTGCTGCTTTTCCTCTTCGTCCAGCTTGAACTGCACCGCCCGGACCCGATGCTCGACCTCGGCCTTTTCCGCAGCCGTCTCTTCTCGGCAGCCGCGGCAACGGCGGTGCTCAACTACGTCTGCCTCTACACCGTGCTCTTCCTCCTGCCCTTCTACCTGATCCAGGGCCGCGGCCTCGGGCCGGACCAGGCCGGCCTGGTGATGACGGTTCAGCCGCTGGTGATGGCCGTCTCCGCCCCGATAAGTGGCTGGCTCTCGGACCGCATCGGCTCGCGGCTGTTGAGCACGCTGGGCATGGCCATCCTCGCCTTCGGGATGTTCCGGCTTTCGCGGATCGGCGCGGCCTCGCCCTTGAGCAGCGTCACTCTCGGGCTCGGGATCGTGGGCCTGGGCACAGGCACCTTCATCGCCCCCAACACCAGCGCCCTGATGGGCGCAGCGCCGCGGCAGCGCCAGGGCGTGGCCGGCGGGGTGTTGGCAACGGCGCGTAACGTCGGTATGGTGCTCGGTGTGGGCCTGGCCGGGGCCATATTCACCACTGTGCAGGCTCACGAGCGTTCCGCCGGCCAGGCCGCGGCTTTGCTCCACGGCATCACCGCCGGCTTCATCGTGGCCATGTTCATCGCCGCTGCCGGCGTCGTCACCTCGCTCGTGCGCGGCGCAGCGATGCCACGCCTGGAAGAGGTGCAGGCGGATAGGGCAGCTTAGGTTCGGGGCCCGCCTGAGGTGCGGCAGGTATGGTGCACAGGCGTTGGTCGCGCTTTCGATGGTGGTTGGCTGGCGCCGCCGCGCTCCTGATCGTTGCTGTCGCCGCCGTCATCTTCAGACCCTGGGCTGAGCGGCAAGCCGGGCCGGAAAGCAGCTTCGCTGCCGCGAGGGAGCACATGGTCAAACAGGATCTGCAGGGGCGCGACATAACCGACAAAGCGGTGCTCGCCGCCATGGCGAAGGTGCCGCGCCATGAGTTCGTACCTCCCGAATACCTCGATCAATCCTATGCCGATCACCCCCTGCCCATTGGCTACGGCCAGACGATCTCCCAGCCCTACATCGTCGCCCTGATGACCCAGCTCGCGCGTGTGAAGCGCGGCGACCGCGTGCTCGAGGTGGGCACGGGCAGCGGCTACCAGGCAGCGATCCTGGCGGAACTCACGGACGAGGTCTACTCCATCGAGATCATCCCCGAGTTGGCGGCCAGCGCCCGGCAGCGGCTGGACAGGCTGGGCTACACATCGGTGCAGACGGCGGTGCGGGACGGTTATTACGGCTGGCCGGAGCATGCCCCCTACGACGCCATCATCGTCACAGCCGCGCCCGATCACGTGCCGCAGAGCCTGGTGGAGCAACTGGCGGACGGCGGCCGCCTGGTGATCCCGGTGGGCGCGCCCGGGCTGTACCAGGACCTGTGGCTGATCGAGAAGAAGGGCGGGGAGTTGACCCGCCGCAGCATCGCGCCGGTCGTGTTCGTGCCCCTCGTACACGGCCGCTAGCTGAGCCTGGCCGCAGGCCCCTCCCCGGCACCGGGGCGGGAGCGGAGGTCCCCGTGCTGCCGAGGGGATTCAGGAGGGCGGCGCCCCAGCCGATGTCGAGGCGCGAGGAATGGCCACGATGGCGGCGAACGCATACACAGCCAGGGCCAGCCCATAGGCAAGGGCAAACCCCCAGAGCACGGCCACGCCAGTAGCCAGGACGCTGCCGACGACGGAGGCGGCGCCGTTAGCGGCCAGGGCCCAGGCTCGCCGGCCAGGCTCATTCGCCCGCGCCTGCAGCAGCGCCGGGAAGGCACAACCTAGCCCAAGGCCGGTCAACAGAGCAAACACTGCCACGGCCAGCACCTGCAGCCAGCCCGGAACCAGGAGCAGCACCGCCATGAGCCTGCCTCCCATGGCCAGGGCCAGGGCTGCGGCCGCCAACGGGGCCGCCAAGGCCAACCACAAAGGGCGCCGCCCTGCCATGAGGCTGGCCAGGCCCGAGCCGACGAGCATGGCGCTGAGCACCAGGGCCATGGCCATGGAGACATCGCGAAAGAGCAAGAGCGACTGTTGCACCAGGGGCAGTTCCACAAGCATGTAGCCGGCGCCCAAGGCAGAGAAGGCCAGCAGCAGGCTGGCTGGCGGCGGCCTGCGCACCGGCAATAGAGGCGGTACGAGCAGCATTGCCACCAAAGGGGCGAGGACTATGAGCATGAGCGGCAGGATGAGGAAGCCCAGCCCGCCGAAGGGCAGGCTGGTGCGCCCCAGCCGTGCCAGTATCGCCCCCGTCTGCGACCACTTGAAGTAATCCTGCGGGAAGGGGCGCCCATCCGTCGCCGGCACCACCGAGAACGGATAGCTGCGCAGCCAACTTTTCTCCTCTTGCAGCGCTCGGGCGAAGGCCGGGTAATAGGGGTCGTCGGGCAGGAGGTTGATGCGGTTGCTCTCCTCCGGCCGCAGCCCGGGCAGCCAGACCAGGTCCAGGCCGGCCTGGCGCGTGGCGGCACGCCAGTAGGCGAGTTCGTCCTCGCTCCAGGGCTTCGGCGAGGCGGCCACGAGCAGCGTCTGCATCGAGCGCGCCGCCATGAGATGAGCGCCGGCGTCCCGCCCCACGGCGGCAATCGCGGTCAGCCAGAGGCGCAGCGGCTCGCTCGGTGGCGCCTGGAGCCAGCATTCGGCCACGAGCAGGCCATCAGGGGGCAATGCCGCCAAGGCCGCCCTGAACGCCTCGACCGTGAGGGTGTAGTCCTCGGAGAGGCTGGCAGCGCCCCAGGCGACGGGATGGTAGCCGCCACGCAAGGGCAGGTAGATGATCTGCCAGCGCTCTTGCCCTGCCGCTCCCTGCAGCAGGAGAGCACGCGGATTCGCCAGCAGCAGGCTGGCCCGTGCCGAGTGCAGAGCGGCGCTGCCCCAGGCGGGGTTCAGCAGGCCGCGGGCCACACCGGCGCTCGGCTCGACCACATCCACCCGGCCGGCTGTCGCTGCCAGGGCCAGCCAGATCGGCACATCGCCCGCCGGCTCGAGCACCAGGGTTCTGGCGCTCGGCCGGGCTCGCAGGGCAGGCCAGGCGGGCAGGCAGCGCACGAAGCCGGTTTCGCCAGCCGCCTCCACCTCCGTGATCGGCCTGGGGCTGTCGCCATCGAGGAAGAGCAGGCGCTGCGCCGGCACCAGCTCCGGGCAATCAGGGGCGATGCCGCCCGCCATGCGCAGGTTCGGCCCCTGCACCACGTCCACCCGCCCCGAGCGCGACCAGTACGAGGCGACAAGCCTCGCTCCCTGGGCATGCAGCGCCTGCCAGAGTGGCTTGTAGGGTGAGATCGGCAGAGGCAGCAGGCTCTGCCAGGGCAAGAACAGGGCCGCGAGCACGATTCCCAGCGCCAGCGAACGCCTCCAACCCGGCAGGAGCGCCGCCAGGCTTAGCCCTGCCAGGGCACCGGCGAGGACGACGGTGCGCGCCGGCCCCAGCCAGGGCAAAGCGAAGGCGGCCAGGGCCGCACCCACGGCTGATCCTGCCAGGTTGGCACCATAGGCACGAGCGGCGGTGCGCGCCTTCTCCAGGCTGAGGGCCAGGCTGATGCCGGCGAGGACGAACGGAACCGCCAGGCAGGCGACATAAACGAAGAGCAGCGCCACCTGCTTCACGGACCACGAGAGGGCATAGACATCCACCGGCAACCGCCCTGCCAGTGCAAGGGCCAGCGGCAGGCTCGCGCCACTGAGCGCGCACCACAGGTACGGCCGCTGCCGCAGCCGCCCGCCAGCACTGGCAGGGCGCCAGGTCGCCACGACCGCCCCACCAGCGGCGCCACCCAAGAGCGCCAGCGACACTGCCAGGAAAGCAAAGTGGTAGCCCTGAGCGAGGACGAAAACGCGGGTCAGGGAGATCTCGAAGAGGATT
>DAOTVV010000143.1:0-11229 GCA_034436255.1 Anaerolineae bacterium | reverse complement strand
GGGTAGAGATGGTGATGCCTGGTGACAATGTGAACATGGGAGTGAAGCTGATAGTGCCGGTAGCGCTAGAGGTAGGGAGCCACTTTGCCATACGCGAAGGTGGGCGCACTGTAGGCGCTGGCGTCGTCACGGCGATCCGCTAGCGGCAAGCGAAGTATTGGTCAGGGAAGGAAGATGGCTAGAGAGAGAATTAGAATCCGACTCAAGGCTTACGACCACAGACTGATAGACCAGTCCGCCGCTCAGATCGTCGAGGCGGCAGAGAGAACCGGCGCAGCTGTGGCGGGGCCAGTGCCCTTGCCAACCAAGATCGAAAGGTTCACCGTGAACCGCTCGACCTTCATTGACAAGGACTCGAGAGAGCAGTTCGAGATGCGCACGCATAAGCGGCTGATTGACGTGCTCCGGCCCACTTCCAAGACCATAGACACCCTCATGCGCTTGAACCTGCCTGCGGGTGTTGATATCGAGATCAAGGTCTGATGCTGCTCGGGGCCCGCGGCGACGGATCCGTAGCTTGCTTGAGGTGTGTGCGATGAAAGGTCTGATGGGCAAGAAGCTCGGCATGACACAGATGTATACGGCCAGGGGCGAGCTGGTGCCCGTAACGCTAATCGAGGCCGGTCCCTGCTATGTAACACAACTCAAGACGATTGAGCGGGACAAGTACTCGGCCATTCAGATCGGCTTCGAACCACTCGATGCGAAGCGCCTGACTCGCGGCGAGATGGGGCACTTGCAGAAGGCGGGCGTGCCAGCTCTGCGCCACCTGTGCGAGATCGCCACGAAGCCCGACGAAAGCTTTGAGGTGGGTCAGGTACTGGATGTCGGGGTTTTTAGCACCGGCGAGCGTGTTGACATCACAGGTACTTCCAAGGGGCGCGGCTTCGCTGGAGTTGTGAAGCGCCACGGCTTTCACGGCGGGCCCAAGACGCATGGTCAGTCGGACCGCGAGCGTCGTTCGGGGGCCATCGGGTCTACCACCACTCCCGGGCGGGTGCTGAAGGGCATGCGCATGGCTGGCCATATGGGCTCGGCACGCACGACGGTCTCCGGGTTGGAAGTAGTCTTCGTGGATAAGGACCGCAACATCATCGGTGTCCGTGGCGCTGTGCCTGGGGCTGTGAGTGGTCTGGTGGTCATCAAAGAGGCGCGTAAGCAGTAGCTCCTTGGTGTAGCTGCTGCCTGCGGGTTGCCACAGGAGCTTAGAGATGCTGGTTCCGGTTTACAATACCAATGGTGAACAAGTGGGCGAGCGGGAACTGCCGGACGCGATATTCGGCGTTGAGCCCAACCTCGACCTGATGCACCAGGCGCTAATGCGGCAGCTGGCGAATGCTCGCCTTGGCACGCACAAGACCAAGACGCGTGGTGAGGTGAGCGGTGGCGGTCGCAAGCCGTGGCGGCAAAAGGGTACGGGCCGCGCCAGGCAGGGGAGCACACGCTCTCCCATCTGGCGTCATGGTGGGATCGTCTTCGGCCCGAGGCCTCGTGGCTACGAGCAGGACATGCCCAAGAAGATGCGCCGTGCCGCTCTGCGTAGCGCTCTCAGCAGCAAGGCACGCGAGGGGCTGGTGAGTGTGGTTGACAGCTTGCGGCTCGAACAGCCGCGGGCCAAGGAGATGGCTCAGATCCTGGCCAACCTGAAGGTTGCCGGAGACGCCTTGATCGCCATCAGCGAGCCGGACGTGAATGTCCAGCTGGCGAGCCGGAACCTGGCGGGCATCGAGGTCATCCTTGCCAGCTACCTCAATGTGCGCGACCTCCTGAGCCATGAGCGGCTGCTGTTACCTGTAAAGTCACTGGAGCTGATCGAGGCCTGGCTAGCGCCTGAGAAGAGGGCCGCTGCGGAGGTGAGAGCGTGAACATTTACGACGTGATCCTCAGGCCGATCACGACTGAGAAGGTCTATCGGCTGCGGCCAGAGGGGAAGTACGCGTTTGAGGTGGCCCCCAAGGCAAACAAGCATGAGGTGAAGGCGGCCGTAGAGAAGGCGTTCGAAGTGAACGTTGTGGCCGTGAACATGATCAATATCCCACCCAAGAGGCGGCGAGTCGGGCGGCGTTGGATTGTGAGCCAGCCGCAACGGCGGAAGGCAATCGTGAAGCTGGCAGCCGGACAGTCCATTCGGGCCCTTGAGACGGCTTGAGTTGGTCACTGAGAGGAGTAGGTAGATGCCACTTAAGGTATACAAGCCCACGTCCCCGGGTCGTCGGGGCATGAGCGTATCTACCTTTGAAGAGATCACGAAGACGACACCTGAGCGCTCCCTGCTCAGCGACCTGCGCAGCCGTGCGGGCCGCAGCCATGGGCGCATCGCCGTGCGTCATCGTGGTGGCGGCAACAAGCGCCAGTACCGTGTGCTCGATTTCAAGCGCGAGAAGCACGGCATTCCAGCGCGGGTTGCGGCCATAGAGTACGACCCCAACCGTTCGGCGCGCATTGCGCTGGTAGTCTATGCCGATGGTGAAAAGCGGTACATCCTGGCCCCCCTCGGGCTCAAGGTTGGCGATAGCATCGTATCCGGCCCGAAGGCAGAGGTCCGGGTGGGCAACACACTGCCCATCGCGAACATTCCATTGGGCACAGTGGTGCACAATGTGGAGTTGCAGGTGGGAAAGGGCGGGCAACTGGCACGCTCGGCCGGCACGGGTGCGCAGATTCTGGCCAAGGAGGGCGACTACGCACAGGTGCGGCTTCCCAGCGGCGAGGTGCGGTTGGTGAGCATGAAGTGCATGGCCACCATCGGCCAGGTCGGCAACGAGGACCATGCCAACCTGAGCCTGGGCAAGGCGGGGCGTAAGCGCTGGCTAGGTTGGCGTCCGCATGTTCGGGGCAGCGCCATGACGCCACGGGACCATCCTCATGGCGGCGGCGAGGGACGATCGCCAGTCGGCATGCCCGGGCCCAAGACGCCTTGGGGCAAGCCTACGTTAGGCTACAAGACTCGTCGCAACACGTCTACGGACAAGTGGATCGTGCGGCGCCGCGGCAGGGGACGCTAGAGGACGCGGCTTGCCGCGGTCGTGATCAGTCAGGAGGCAATGGGTGACGAGATCGCTGAAGAAGGGACCTTTTGTAGATACGAGGTTGCTCAGCAAGATCGAGGAGATGAACCGGACCGGGGAGCGGCGCGTGCTGCGCACGTGGTCGCGTGCCTCGACGGTGTTCCCTCAGATGGTCGGGCACACTATCGCGGTCCATGATGGCAGGCGGCATGTGCCCGTCTACATCACGGAGAACATGGTCGGTCACCGGCTTGGTGAGTTTGCCCAGACGCGGCTGTTTCGTGGTCACGGTGGGCGAGAGCGCAAGGCGGCGGCGAGTTCGGCTGCGCCAGCGCGACGGTGAGGTCGTAGACGATGGAAGGCGAAGGGTTTCAGGCAGTCCAGAAATACGTAGGCATCTCACCGCAGAAGGTGCGCCTGGTGATGGATCAGGTGCGCGGTATGAGTGCCATGGAAGCCCTCGACCTGCTGCAGTTCATGCCACAGTCGGCAGCTGAGGCAGTGCGCAAGGCCATTCGCAGTGCGGCGGCGAACGCCGAGAACAACTTCGGCGTGGACCCGTCCAGGCTGACGATCGGTGAGATCTTCGCCGATACCGGGCCCACGCGCCGCTGGCGCCGGTTCGGCGCCCGGGGCCGCTGGAAGCCCATTCTCCGGCGCTCCAGCCATATCACTGTTGTGCTGCACGAAGAGACAGCCTGAGCAGGTTCCGAGGCCAGGATACGGGAGGCGAAAGACTTGGGACGTAAGGTTCATCCCTACGGGTTCAGAATCGGGGTCATCAACGATTGGCGGGCACGCTGGTTCGCCAACAAGAAAAAGGCGTATCGTGATTTGCTTCTAGAGGATATGAAGATCCGCAGGATGATCTCGAGGGAGATGCCTAACGCCGCGATTTCGGCGATAGACATCGAGCGTTTCCCGAACCAGGTGTCGGTTACGATCCATACTGCTCGCCCCGGGATCGTCATCGGGCGAAAGGGCGCCTTTGTGAATGCCCTCAGGCAGAGGCTGGAGCAGCACACCGGCAAGCACGTTCGTTTGGATGTGCATGAGATTGCCCAGCCGGACCTCGAAGCTGTACTCGTGGCTCAGGGCATAGCTGAGCAATTGGAGAAGCGCATCAGCTTCCGCCGCGCCGCAAGGCAGGCGATGCAGCGGGCTCAGCGGGCAGGTGCCCAGGGCGTGATGGTCAAGGTTGCTGGCCGGCTCTCCGGTGCGGAGATGGGTCGGACTGAGACCGTGCGTGAGGGGCGCATCCCGCGTAACACATTGCGGGCTGACATTGACTACGGGCAGGCGGAGGCGCTGACCATATCTGGTCTCATTGGCGTCAAGGTCTGGATCTATAAAGGCGAGGGGCAGACACTGGCCTCCAGAGCCCTGGCAGCGCAAGCTGAGCAGGCCGGAGCGCCGGCCTGAACCCGGCGGCCACCAGAGCCGTGACTAGGATTTCGTTGGGGGTCTTATCGCTATGTTGATGCCAAAGCGTGTCAAGTATAGAAACCAGCACCGCGGGCGAATGGATGGTATGGCCACGAGGGGCAACGTCGTCGCCTTTGGCGAGTACGGCTTGCAGGCCCTGGAGCCATGCTGGATGTCTGCCAGGCAGCTAGAGGCTGCTCGCCGCGTGATCGTGCGCTACATCCGTAAGGGCGGCCAGATGTGGACCCGCGTCTTCCCCGACAAGCCGGTCACCAAGCGGCCGGCCGAGAGCCGCATGGGCAAGGGGAAGGGTTCGGTTGAAGAGTGGGTTTCGGTCATTCAACCGGGCCGGGTGCTTTTCGAGATGAGCGGCGTGAGCGAGGAGGAGGCGCGTGAGGCTCTCCGGCAGGCCGGGGCCAAACTCCCGATCGCGACTCAGTTCACGGTGCGCATCGATCGTGTCACCGGCATGAAGGCGGGTGGAGTATGAAGGCTTCTGAACTGCGCGAGCGTTCAACCGAGGATCTGCGGCACGCCCTGGAGGAAGCCAGCCGTGAGTTGTTCAACCTGCGGTTCCAGAAGGCCTCTGGCCAGCTAACAAACCCTCAGCGACCCGGCGAAGTGCGCAGGGAGATTGCACGAATCAAGACCTTGCTTCGTGAGCGTGAGCTCATGGCGGGGGAGGTGAGATGAGAGAGGCACGCAGGCGCCTAGAGGGTCGCGTGACTAGCAACAAGATGGACAAGACGGTGGTCGTCGCAGTTGAGCGGTCCTATCGCCATCCGCTTTACGGGAAAGTGGTGCGCACACGCAAGAAGTATGTGGCACACGACGAGAACAATGAATGCCGCGAGGGCGACCTGGTCGCGATCCGCGAGAGCCGGCCACTTAGCCGTACGAAGCGTTGGGTCGTTGAGCAGATACTGAGCCGCGAGCAGCTTGCTGGCGAGTAGAAGCCCCCGGCTTGCCGGCTCGGGCCATGAGAGGGCGAACCTGAGCCAGATCGGTCAGCCCGGGAACGGCGTGAGCAGTAGGACTTGATTCGAGGTGAGTGATGATACAGGCACAGACGCGGCTGCGGGTAGCCGATAACACGGGCGCCCGGGAGATCATGTGTTTCCATATCGTTGGTGGCGGCAAGCGCCGCTATGCCAGGGTGGGCGACGTCATTATCGCTTCGGTCAAGCAGGCCGCGCCCAATGGCGCTGTCAAGAAGGGCGAAGTAGTGCGGGCTGTCGTCGTGCGAACAAGCAAGGGTTACGGTCGCCCCGATGGCACGTACATCCGTTTTGACGACAACGCGGCTGTGTTGATTGACCAGTTCAAAGCGCCTCGGGGCACGCGCATCTTCGGGCCCGTCGCTCGCGAACTGCGCGAGGCTGGGTTCACGCGCATCGTTTCTCTCTCACCCGAAGTGCTCTAGTGCCGTTTGGAGGGCGTTATGCAGAAGATAAGAGCTAAAGACACGGTTGAGGTTATCACCGGCGAGCACAAGGGCAGCAGGGGCGAGGTTCTGCGCGTTCTCAGAGATAAGCAGAAGGTGGTCGTTTCGGGTGTGAACATCATCAAGGTGCACCAGAAGCGCACTCGCGAGAGCGACGGTGGCATTATCGAACGCGAGGCGCCGCTGCACATATCCAACGTGATGGTCGTGTGCCCGCGCTGTGGCGAGCCTAGCGGGTTCGGCATCGTGCGCAATGCGGCCGGGCAGAGCGTTCGTCGCTGCAAACACTGCCAAGAGATCATAGACTAGGCTCGCACGAGTAGGAGTGCCTTAGATGCCAAGGATGAGGGACTTATATAAGGACGAGATTGTCCCCAAGCTGATGCAGGAGTTCGGCTACAAGAACGTCATGCAGGTGCCCCGGGTGGAGAAGATAGTCGTCAATGTCGGGGTTGGCGAGGCTCTGACGAACGCTAAGGCGCTCGACGCTGTGTCCAACGACTTGGCACTGATCACGGGTCAGAAGCCGCAGATTCGCCGGGCGCGGAAGTCGGTCGCGAATTTCCGTCTGCGCGCCGGTTCTCCGATTGGCGCCAAGGTCACTCTGCGCGGCGCTCGGATGTACGATTTTCTCGATCGCCTGATCAGCATCGCCCTGCCGCGGCAGCGAGACTTCCGGGGCGTATCGGCCGATGCTTTTGACGGCCGGGGTAACTACACCCTTGGCTTGAAAGAGCAGTTGGTGTGGCCGGAGATCAGTTACGATCAGATAGACCGGGTGCGAGGTATGGAAATTTGCATCGTCACCTCAGCCAAGACCGATGAAGAGGGGCGGCGCCTGCTGAGCCTGATGGGTATGCCGTTCGCGCGGTCCTGAGGCGCAGCGGACGAGATTGGGCTAGTACCGACCTGCTGGAGGTAGTGTGGCCAAGAAATCAATGATAGCCAAGGAGAGCAAGCGGAAGTACCCCAACCAGGTACGCAACCGCTGCAGCATATGCGGGCGACCGCGCGGGTATATCCGTCGCTTTGGGCTATGCCGTATCTGTTTCCGGCAGCGAGCCCTGCAGGGCCTGATCCCGGGCGTGCGTAAGGCCAGTTGGTAGTCGTGTCGGCTGCCGCTGTACGAGACAGGAGAGTGTTGAATGACCTTGAGTGATCCTATTGCCGATATGCTCACCCGTGTCCGCAATGCCGGTATGGTGAGGCAGTCGCACGTCATAGTGCCATCATCGCGTATTAAGGCCGAGATCGCCCGCATCCTCAAAGAGGAAGGGTTCATCCGCAACTATGAGATCATCCAGGATGGAGCCCAGCCCACTTTGCGCCTGTGGCTGAAATACACGGAGGACAAGCGTCCCGTCATAAGCGGGCTGGAACGAGCGAGCCGGCCTGGCAGGCGCGTGTACGCGGGGCGGCGACAGTTGCCCTGGGTAATGAGCGGCCTCGGAATCGCCATCGTGTCCACGCCGCTCGGGCTCATGACCGATCAGCAGGCGCGGCGGCGACGCCTCGGCGGCGAGGTTCTGTGCCGAGTTTGGTAGGCACCTGCCCGATTGTGCGATCGGTCAGGTGGATGTAGGCGAAGTGCGCTGTCGCTGGGATCCCTGAAGGAGCGTTAGACATGTCCCGCATTGGCAAGAAGCCCATTGAACTGCCTGCGGAAGTGCAGGTAGACATACAAGGATCCAAAGTCACGGTCAAGGGGCCGAACGGGCAACTGGAGCGTGAATGCCATCCGGAGATGCGCGTCTCCCTGAGAACTGTGGACGGGAAGCGTGAGCTAGTGGTGGAACGGCCGAGCGATGCTCCGCGGCATCGTGCGTTGCATGGCCTGACCCGGGCACTGCTGGCCAACATGGTGACCGGCGTAAGCTCCGGGTTCACGCGAGAGCTTACGATAGAGGGTACGGGTTACCGCGGCGAAATGCAGGGAGACACGTTAGTGCTCCTGGTTGGATACTCCCATCCGGTGAAGTTCGAGCCGCTGCCGGGCCTCTCTTTCGCGATGGACCGAGCTGGCCGAGTGATCACCGTGAAGGGCCGTGACAAGGAGTTAGTCGGCGAGGTGGCCGCTCGTATTCGTGGCACGCGCCCGCCTGAGCCGTATCTGGGGAAGGGAATCCGCTATTCGGACGAGCATGTTCGCCGCAAGGCGGGCAAGGCCGGCGCCCGCTAGAGAAGGCCAGTATGGTGCTGACGGATCAAGGCAGCCTAGGAGTTGAGTTATGGTAGATGTGCGGAAGAAGAGAGAGGGACGCGAGCGTCGCCATGAACGGGTGCGTCGCCGTGTCGTGGGCACCCCGGAAAGACCGCGTCTGAACGTCTACCGCAGTCTCAATCACATATATGCGCAGCTAATAGATGACACTCGCGGGCATACCCTTGCTTCTGCATCCACACTGGACCCAGAAATTCGGGGGCAGTTGGCAAGCATCTCCAAGAGTGAACAGGCGGCGCTCGTGGGAGCTGCGGTCGCTAAAAGAGCCTTGGCGAAAGGGATCACTAAGGTAGTGTTTGACCGCGGTGGTTACGCGTATCATGGCCGGGTTCTGCGGTTGGCCCAGGCTGCCAGAGAGGGCGGCCTCGAGTTCTAAGCTTCTGAGCAGTGTAACGTTGAGTTGCCTGAGGAGGAATGATGGCGGCTAGGGGCTATCCCGAGGCTGAAGAATATGACGAGCGGGTAGTCGAGATCAACCGCGTTGCCAAGGTGCTGCAGGGGGGCCGGCGTTTTGGCTTCCGTACCGTGGTAGTCGTCGGCGATAACCACGGTCGCGTCGGTTTTGGACTTGGCAAGTCGCGTGAAGTGCCTAACGCTGTGCGCAAGGGCATGGAGCGGGCAAGGAAGGACATGGTGACGATCCCGCTGTCGGGGCGCACCATTCCGCACCCGGTGATCGGCCAGCACGGCGCCACCAAGGTCTTGCTGCGCCCCGCTGCGCCTGGTACCGGTGTTATTGCCGGTGGCCCGGTGCGAGCCGTCCTTGAGGCTGCTGGTGTACACGATATTCTGTCGAAGGCGCTCGGCAGCCGGAATCCGCTGAACGTGGTACGGGCAACGATGGACGCGCTCAGCAAGTTGCGCGGCCCCGAAGAGTATGCCGCTCTTCGCGGGAAGGCGGCGGGAGAGTTGAAGCTATTCTGGGAGAGGCATGTCGATGAGTAGCGAGAGGCAGATTAGGATCCGGCTCATCGTCAGCCCGATCGGCTGCAAGAAGGAGCACAAGGCCACTGTGCGTGCGCTTGGTCTGCATCGGGTCGGGCAGGAAGTCGTCAAGGCGGATAGCCCGTCGGTGCGTGGCATGGCGAACGCTGTGAGGCACCTGGTAGTAGTGAGCGAAGAGGACGAGCGAGGCTAGCCATGGATTTGCATGATCTACGACCCGCCATCGGCGCGAGGAAGAAAAGCAAGAGGGTCGGCAGAGGCGTCGGCTCGGGTCATGGCAAGACTGCCGGGCGTGGCACCAAGGGGCAGAACTCCCGGACTGGCGGGCCCGTGAAGCCGTACTTCGAGGGTGGTCAATTGCCACTTGTTCGCCGGCTTCCCTGGAAACGCGGTTTCAAGCCGATTGACCGGGTGGAATACGTTCCGGTGAACCTTGGGCGCCTGAGCGTTTTTGAGGCGGAGACGGTAGTGACGCCCCAATTGCTCGCCGAACGTGGAATCATCAAGCACGCTGACGCCCAGGTCAAAGTACTGGCCACTGGCGATGTCGAGCGGCCACTGACTGTGCAGGCCCACAAATTCTCCGAAGCGGCGCGTGAGAAGATCATGGCCGCTGGCGGTCAGGCAGTAGTTATCGAGTGAGGACGGCTCGTGGTCGTTGGGGTAGTTTTCGGCTGCCGCTGCGAGCGATCGTTGCTGTGAGGCGCTAGATGATTGAGGCGCTGCGTAACGCTCTTCGTTTGCCGGATCTGCGAAAGAAGATACTGTTCACGCTAGGGATCCTGGTGGTGTATCGCTTCGCATCGCACATTCCGGTCCCGGGTGTAAACCGGGAGGCGTTGCGTTTCGCCTTCAGTGGTGCCTCGCAGACCGGGCAGTTGCTGAACTTCCTCGATCTGCTTTCCGGTGGGGCAATGTCCCACTTCTCGATCATGACGCTTGGGCCCTATCCCTTTATTACGGCCCAGATTGTGGTGCAGTTGCTGACGCCTCTGATACCCCACCTGGAAGCCTTGCAGCGCGAAGGTGAGGCGGGGCGGCAAAGACTGACTACCTATCAGTACATTCTGACTGTGCCGCTGGCGTTGCTGAATGGCATCGGCCAGGCGGCGGTGATGCAGCAGAGCAAGGTGCTGACGGAGTTCGGCCTGGGCCAGTACACGTTGGTTACGATATCCATCCTGGCCTCCATGGCAGCCGGGAGCATGCTGGCCATCTGGCTCGGTGAACTCATTACCCAGGAAGGCATAGGGAACGGTGTCTCGATTATCATCTTGGGCGGCATCGTTGCCGGCGTCCCGCAGCACGTTGGCGATCTGATCCTGAGCGACGTGACAGGGCTCATCATCTTCCTGCTTGTCACAATCGTGACTGTTGGCGTCATCGTGTTTATCCAGGAAGGTGAGCGGCGCATTCCCGTCCAGTACGGACGGCGGGTAGTGGCTCAGCGTGGCAACCGGTTGCGCGTCACCGGTGGGCAAGCGACCCATATCCCGCTGAAGGTCAACTCCGCCGGGATGATCCCGCTAATTTTCGCTCAGGCTATCCTGATTTTCCCCAGCACTGTCTCGGGATACCTGTTGAACGTGCGTGTTCATTGGATTCAAGTCGTGGCTGGAGCCATTTTCAGTGTCTTGAAGCCCAACAGCACGCTCTACTGGATACTGTACTTTATAATGGTTGTCGGTTTCACTTACTTCTATACCGATGTGATTTTCAAGCAGCAGAACCTGCCTGAAATGCTGCAGAAACAGGGCGGCTTCATCCCGGGGATCCGACCGGGCAAGCGCACCGAGGAGTTCCTGAACGGTGTGCTGCAGCGGATCACGCTCGTCGGGGCTCTTTTCCTGGGCGTAGTCGCCGTATTACCCTGGCTTGTGAGCGGCGCCGTACACAGTAACGTGATGCTCATCACGAGCGCCGGTCTGCTGATCGTTGTGGGTGTTGTGCTCGACACCATGCGCCAACTGGAGTCGCAGCTGCTGATGCGGCGTTACGAGGGCTTTCTGCGCCGATGAAGGGCCGCCACCGGGCTGCTGCGAGTTTTGCGATGATTGCAGCGAGAGAGGTAGAATGGTAACTTCGCGGCACACATACGTGGTGCTCCTGGGTGCGCCAGGTGCCGGCAAAGGGACGCAGGCGGAGCGGCTAGAGAGCGAGCTCGGGCTCCCTCACATTGCCACGGG
>DAOTVV010000142.1:0-5884 GCA_034436255.1 Anaerolineae bacterium | reverse complement strand
GGATGTGGCCCAGAGTAGGCTTGCCGGCCACGTTCACCAAAGGCTTGGGCTTGGTATAGGTGTGCGGGCGCAGGCGAGGGCCGAACCCGGCAACAGGTATGATCACATACATGGATTAGCCCTCCATCTCAGCCAATGTACTCCGAGGTCCACCACACGAGCCTGGCACCGACACGCCGGTGGCCCGCCTGCGATGCTCTCATAGAGGCGGCCGGCGCAGGTGCCAGCCGGTGGCTTGTTCGTAGGCGCGCGCAAGGCGCAGGACGGTTGCCTCATCATACTGCCGGCCCATCACCTGTAGCCCCACGGGCAAGCCGCCCGCGAAGCCGCAGGGCACGGACATGCCCGGCAACCCGGCCAAGGAGAGGGCCAGGGTGCAGACATCCGCCAGGTACATTTCCAGAGGATCAGCGACCTTCTCGCCGATGCGAAAGGCGACAGTGGGCGAGACTGGCGCCACGAGGACGTCGCAGCGCTCAAAGGCACGATCGAAATCCGCCCGGATCAACGTCCGCACCTTCTGTGCCTTGAGGTAATAGGCGTCATAGTAGCCCGCCGAGAGGACATACGTGCCGAGCATTATTCTGCGTTTGACCTCGGCGCCGAAACCGTGGCCACGCGTGCGGGCATAGGCCTCCCACATTGTCGGAGCGTCCTCATAGTAGCCAAAGCGGATGCCGTCATAGCGGGCCAGGTTGGCCGAGGCCTCGGCGTCGGCAATGATGTAATAGGCAGGAAGAGCATACTTGGTGTGCGGCAAGGAGACTTCGGCTATCTCGGCGCCGAGCGCCGCCAGCGTATCTATGGCGGCGCGAACCGCCCGTTCAACCTCGGGCTGCATGCCGGGCACAAAATACTCTCTCGGCACTCCGACACGCAGGCCCTTGATGCCGTCGGATAGGGTGGCGGTGAAATCCGGGACGGGCTCGCGGCTGGATGTGGCGTCGAAAGGGTCATGGCCGCTGATGCAGTTCAGAAGCAAGGCGCAATCGTACACGTCGCGCCCGAAGGTGCCGATCTGGTCCAATGACGAGGCAAAGGCAACGAGCCCATAGCGCGAAACACGGCTGTACGTGGGCTTGATCCCGGGCACGCCGCAGAACCCGGCTGGCTGGCGGACACTGCCGCCAGTATCGCTGCCAATGGCCCCGGGCGCCTGACGCGCCGCCACAGCGGCAGCGCTGCCACCGCTTGAGCCGCCGGGGACGCGCTCCAGGTCCCAGGGGTTATGGGTGGGGCCGTAAGCCGAGTTCTCGGTTGACGAACCCATGGCGAACTCATCGGTGTTCGTCTTCCCCAGGATGACGGCGCCGGCCTGGCGCAGGCGGTTCACTACGGTGGCCTGGAATGGTGAGCGGTAGCCCTGAAGCATGCGGGAGCCACAGGTCGTGGGGAAGTGCTCGGTGCAGATGATGTCTTTGATGGCGACCGGTACGCCGAGCAGCGGCAGTCCCGTCTCGCCAGCAGCCAGCCGGCCATCGGCGGCCCGTGCCATGGCCAGGCTGTACTCTGGGTCCGTCGCCAGGAAGGCATGCACCTGAGAGTCGCTGGCCTGGATGCGCTCGAGGAAGGCGGACGTCACCTCAAGGGAGGAAAAGCGCCGGGCGCGCAGGCCTCTGGCAAGCTCTGCCAGCGAGAGGTCTATGAGCTGTGTCGCCGCCGCGGCGCCCTCACTGTCGCTCACGGCTGCTCCAGTATCGCCCGCGAGACGAACAGACCATCCTGCACGTGGGAGGCATTCGCCAGGGCGTCCTCTTGCGCCAGCGAGGGCGTGGTGCAGTCGTCGCGAGTGACGCCCGGCAGAGCGATGACTTGAGCCGTGGGCGGAATAGCCTCGGTGTCCAGCTCGGCCAGCGAACTCGCGTACTCGAGGATCTCGGACAGCTGCTCCTGGTACACGGCGATCTCTTCGTCGCTCAGCGCCAGGCGGGCCAGGTTGGCCACATGGCGCACCTGCTCTATGTCGAGAGCCATCTCATGCTCCGTCGGATGAACTAGCAGTCGGTTTCCGCCGTCCTTCAGGGCGGCGCGAGTATAGCAGCGGCTGGTGCTCGCGACAAGCAGCGGCCGGCCGCGCTCAGGCCGGATCGCCCTCAGGCCGGATCGCGCTCAGCCAGATGAGGCTGCCATGCTTGCCAGCTGGGCGCAGTAGCGCACGCCCTGCGGCGCCGGCGCGTCCGGCCAGCCCTCCGGCTCAAAGGCAAGGAAGCCGTCAAACCCGGCCTGGGCCAGGATGGTCACGAGCCTACGATAGTCGGTAATGCCCTGATCGGGCGGGCAATAGCGATAGGGATATGGCCTGTGATCTGGGTCTGGAACGAAGTTCTTAACGTGGACGTGGACGACACGTGGCCCGAGATGCTCGGCCGCCTCAATGGCGTCTGAGCCGGCGAGGATGAAATTGCCGCCGTCCAGGGTCACCTTCATGTCAGGCCCTACTCGCTCCACGCACTCGAGCAGCGACTGCCAGGTGTGGCACATCTGGCCGGCGTTCTCGATGCTGAGGGCCAGGCCCGCTTGCCGGGTGATCTCGAGCGCCTGTTGCAAGCCGGCGACATAACGATCCATAGCAGCAGGGCCACTGTTAGTGTGCTGGCCGCCAGCGCTGAAGAGGTGGCCGATGCCGTGCTTGACGCAGACTTCTGCCCCGGCGCGCACTGCATCCAGAGAGGCCTGAACATCGGCGCCCGGGGAGATGAAGTCTGTATGAATGCAGTACACCGCAGGCACCAGCCCCATGTCCCTGATACGGGCCATGAACGCATCCGTGGCGAGGCCCATCTTTGCCAGTTGGCGAGCGAAGACATCAACCCCATCCAACCCATTCTGCTTCAGCTCGGCCAGACACTCCACCCAGTCCATCACCGTGCCATCATTAGCTCGCGGATCGGACATGAACATGTAGCTCGCCTTCATCCCTCACTCCTCGGCCGGACGAGTGGCCTGGTAGTCATAGGCTCTTGATGTAGTCAATGCCAGCGCGCAGAGAGTCGGCGATATACTCCAGGTCCGCGTCGGTCATCAGCGGATGCAAGGGCGGGCTGAAGAAGCGGTCGGCGACGGCTGACGAAACGGGGAAATCAGAATCCTTGAAGCCCAGCTTGTGGATGATCGTGTGCTTGTAACGATAGGTGGGGAGGTTGCCGACCACGAGCCCGACACCGGTGTGCTGCGGCATCCATTCGCACAGGGCATCCCGCTTGGCGCCGCCGAGTTCCGCGGGCAGCGTGCAGCACAACAGGTAATAGGTGTGATAGTACCCCTCGGGCTCTTCCGGCAGGGTCAATTCGGGCACGCGCTCAGCGAGGAGAGCCATCAGCTTGCGGGCCCGGTCGCGGCGGCGCTCGAGCATGTAGTCGAGGCGCTTCAGTTGCACCAGGCCGACTACGGCCTGCAGCCTGGACAGACGGTAGTTGGTACCCCACTGATCCGGCGAGCCCCAGTTTCCGATGGCGCGGATGCGGCGGTAGAGTTCGGGGTCGTTGGTCGTGACCATGCCGCCCTCGCCCAGGGTGGTGAGAAGCTTCTGGGTGTGGAAACTGAAGACGGTCATCCAGCCCTTGTTGCCGACCTTGGTACCCTTGTAGCCGGCGCCGCAGGCGCGAGCGGCGTCGCAGATCACCTTGGCGGGGCCATATTTCGGATGCGGGTGCCGAGCCGCCACTTCCTCAAGTTCATCTATAGGCGCGGCAAGGCCGTGATCATGGACTGCCAGGATAGCGCGGGTGCGTGGCGTGATGCGCCGCTCGACGTCGGCAGGATCAATATTGAAGGTCTTCGGGTCGATCTCGGCCAGCACCAGGGTGCCGCCCTGGCCGAGGACGGAAAGATGTGTGCCGGGGAAGGTCATGACCGGGCTGATTACCTCGTCTCCGGGCTGCAGGTCGAGGGCCATCATCGCCATATCCAGGCCTGTCCCGGCGGAGGTGCAGGCGAAGGCGTGCTGGGCGCCGCAATAGCTGGCGAAGGCATGCTCGAACTCATCCACTTGAGGGTTTGGCCGAAAGCCAACCCGCCAGTCCATGGACTGGCGCATCGCCGCCGTCAGGGCATCTACCTCTTCTTCGGTATACCAGGAGCCTAGCGCTGGTTCTCCAGGGACGGGATGCTCGACGCTAATGGGCGGGAAGCCAGTCGGTATCGTCTGCTGCATGAGTTGTCTCCTTGGCGAGCGCCGTTACACCTGTGAGTATGCCACAGGCTGTCCGGCGACGAAAACCAAGGGAGCGGCAGGGGCCGAGGAAACGGGAGTCAGGGAACGGGGGAGGGGGAGGGCCGGACAGGCCGGCCCTCCACGGGGCGACTCTAGCGGCGGCTGAAGGGGATGTAGACGTAGTTCTTTGCCGAGGGGACAGGATCAGTGCGGCTGCTGCCGACCTCGACCTGGGCCCGGGCGGGCAGGCTCGTTACCCACACTTGTGAGCCGTCGGTCTGCACTTCCTTGAGCCAGTAGTAGTAGGTGCCGGCGGCCAGCGGGCCATCAGTGAAAGAGTAGCTCGCGCCTAAAGTGATATTCCTGGCGACGACGCCACCGATGGGCTTCGCGGCGGCACGATCACTGCTGGTGCCGCGGTAGATGCCGAAGGAGGCGGTGCCCTGCTCAAAGGTGGTGGTCCAGTTCAGGCGCACACTACCGTTGCCCGCGCTTGCCTTCCAATCGCTGAGCTTCACGGCCGTGGGCGGGCTCGGAGGTTGGCAATTGATGACCGTCGAGGTCGGACCGTACGATACGGGGTCTGTATGTCCGCCCCAAACGACGCTGGCCGTGTTCTCGAGCGATGTATTGCAGATGGAGCTGTTGCTATCGCTGACGGTGGCCTTGATCTTGAGCGTCACCGAACCGCCGGCGGCGATGGTGCCCAGGTTGAGTGAGCCAGTCCACGCGGACCAGGTGGTGCCATTGTCCGTGCTGTACTGGGCGTTTGAGAGATTGCTGTCGAGGGTATCGGTCACGGTGACGTCATGGGCGTCGCTGGGACCGGCGTTGCTGACGGTGATGCTGAAGGTGACGGTATCACCGGCGAGCACCGCCTCGTCGGCAGTCTTGACGATCGAGACTGTCGGCACGGGCGTTGGTGTAGCCGTTTCCGTAGGCGTCGGCGTAGCAGTATTCGTCGCCGTGGCCGTTGCGGTAGGTGTGGCCGTAGGAGTCGAGGTCGGCGTGTTCGTGGGTGTAGCAGTAGCGGTCCCAGTCGAGGTTGGCGTCGGTGTTGCAGTATGCGTGCAGGTGGGCGTTCGCGTGCGTGTGGGCGTTGGGCTCGTGCACGCCAACGCACCCTTCGATGGCATAGCGAAGACCGCCGCCAGGGCGAGCAATAGAGCGGCCGCCAGCGCGGACCAGCGAGCGCGGTTTCCAGACCCGACAATTCTCATCCTTGCCTCCTCGGCCGATGTGCCAGCGCCCTCGGCCTTGTGTCGTCGCGAACGAGGCAAGGATACAGCCTAAGTATTAGAATGGGGCGGCGAATTCATTAGAATTGGGTTAAAATGACGAAGGAAAACGCGGCCAGGCGAAACCTACGTTTCGCTGCTTTCGCGTCAGGCGCCGATGAAGCCATCACCCCAGAAGACGGGCTTGTAGCCGCGCCTGCTCACCCAGTCAACGGCCGCCAGGACCCGCTGCTGCACATCCGGTTGATATAGGGACAGCTCGCGGCGGAAGTACTGTTCGTGGATGAGCAGTTCGATCAGTTCGCCCGTGTGAGCGTTGCCGCCCACTTCGTCCAGCCGAGGCGGCACTGCTTCCGGCGGGTAAGTGTTGACGACGGCATCGCAGGATATGAAGCACACATCCAGCTCGGGGTCCCACCAATAATCGCGCCCGGCCACATGCGCGGCGAGAGTTGGCTCCAGGTAGTAACCGGTGTCTTGTGCTCCTCCGTGC
>DAOTVV010000141.1:0-4019 GCA_034436255.1 Anaerolineae bacterium | reverse complement strand
AACACGCTCTTGGCGATTTCACCGATCGTAATGTGAATTGCGCTGCCCTCAAGCCCAAACAGCGTCGGCAGCTTGGTTACGAAGATCCAGGCATAGACGCTGTAGAAGAGCACCTGGAAGACGCTGTTGAAGGCAACCAGGCCGGCGGCGTACTCCGTATCGCCCCTGGCCAGTTCATTCCAGACAATGACCATCGCAATGCAGCGGGCCAGCCCAATCATGATCAGGCCGGTCATATACTGTGGGTAGTTGTGCAGGAAGATGACAGCGAGCAGGAACATCAGTACGGGCCCGATGACCCAGTTCTGCGCCAGCGAGAGTGCGATTACCTTCTTGTCGCGAAAGACTTCGCCTAGCCGCTCGTAGTGCACCTTGGCAAAGGGCGGGTACATCATAAGGATCAGCCCAATGGCGATGGGGATGTTGGTGGTTCCCACCTGGAAGCGGTTGATGAAGGGCTCAACGCCCGGAATGAAATACCCCGCCGCCACGCCGGCAGCCATTGCGAGCAGAATCCACAGGGTGAGAAAACGATCGAGAGTCGAGAGCCGCCTCCCGACAGTCACCGCCGCCGCCGGCGCGGCCCGGTTGGGCTTATCCACCTCTGTCTGCTCCTCAAGACGGTTTGGTTGTTGGGTCATATTCTGGTCTCTGGCATAAAGGTCAGGCTGCTGCCCCAGGAGAGCGCCCTAGCCCCTGGAGGACAGCACTGGCGCGATGGCGCCGGCGGCCTGCCCGGGCGTAGCCGAGGGGCGCCACCCAGCAGACTGCGCTTCTGGCTCTAGCCGGGCAGCGCTCGCCAACCACGGGCCTTTCGGGCACGTGCCGGCGCACGGACACGGCGGGCACGGCTTCAGTTGCAGGCCAATGCCGGCCGCTCGGCGATGCGGCTGGGGTCAAGGAAGTCGGACAGGGCCTCTCTGGCTTCGGCCAGCGCTTCCTTGTTGATTGAATAGTAGACCCAGCGGGCATCGTTGGGGTGCCTCGCCGTATCCACCAGGCCGGCCTGGCGCAGCACCCTGAGGTGGTGCGAGACCAGGTTGGCCGGCAGGTTCAAGTGAGCGCAGATCTCGCAGTTGCAGTGCCTGCCCTGAAGCAGGAGTTCGAAAATGGAGAAGCGCGTTGGGTCCGCCAGAGCGCGCAACAATCGCAGCAAGTCTTCCCTATTCATGTGCCTTCTCCCCTCATTGGTGACCAGCGCGGCGAGCGAGCCGCTCGCGCAGGGATGGTACAACACTGGTTGAATGGTAGCACATGGCTGGGATTTGTCAAAATCGGCCGCGGTGTCTGGCCTGGGCCGGGTTAGGCTGCGCCGCCCAGCCAGCCGAACACGAGCGCTGCGATCAAGGCGCCTGCCACGGCGCCAGCGAGTAACTGCGCCGGTGTGTGCTTACGCCTTTGCAGGCGCGCCCAGGCAACCAGCGGTAGGCTCAAGAAGGCGGGCAACGCTGCCGGACCGAAAACGAGCAGTAGCACGGTGGAGAAGCCGCCCACGCCCGCCATGTGCATGCTGATCTTCCAGAAGTTGGAAATGCTGAGCATGACGATTGCCAGGCAGAAGTAGGTGAGGACGATGAGGCGAAGGATGATCGGGCCGCGCCCCAACCAGAGGATCGCCAGGGCGAGGACGTCGCTACTGAGGCTGACCAGGATGAAGCGCGGGCGTTCCTCGCGGCGCGAGAGTTCCAGGTCGCTCACGAAGCCACGACGGATGCCGATCAGCAAGTAAGCCAGAGGTATGCCCGTGACGATCAGGAGGGCGAGGCAAGCCCAGGCGATGCCCTGCAGCCGCGCTCCATACCAGCCCAAGCCCAGGAATATCGGTACCGAGAGCGATGAACTGTCGAAGAGAACCGAGACCCAGCGAGCCAGGCGGCGAGCCATCCGTCACTCCAAACACTTTAGTCGCCCCACGTACTATAGCGCTATCACCAGGAAACGCACGCCGACCAGCACCAGGATCGGCGCGATGACCCAGGTGACGATCTGGCTCAGCTTGGGCGTCCACAGCCGTTCTATGATCAGGGCTACGCCGGCGATGATGGCGAACAGGTAAAGGGCGAGCAGGATCTGGCTCCCTGTTAGCGGCACACCCATGCTGACCTGCGTGGCCAGCGCCACCGGTGCCGCCACGGTCACAGCCAGGGCGGCCAGGGCATAGGCCTGCCGCGGGTGCCGGCCCAGGGCGGCATTGTAGAGTGGCACCTGAAACACCTTGCCGCCAGCGGAGAGCAACCCAGTAAGGATGGCCGAGCCGAACGCCACCGGCACCATCCAGGCCGGGTGCGGCTTTGCCTCTCTCTCAGGCAGGGGGCGGAGGAAGGCCAGGCGGACGCCGGCCAGAATTGCGTACACGCCCAGCACGATGAGCAGCACAGCGGGCGCCAGGGAGAGGGCCAGCACGCGTCCCAGGATGGCGCCCACCGCTGCCGGAATTACGACCAGGGCCCAGTCCTGGCGGACCGAGCCAAGGACGGCGCTCTGCCGCAAGGCCATCATCAGGGCAGCCAGCGAGACGACGATCAGGTTGACCGGTATCGCCTGGGTGATGGGCAGGCCGACGATGCCCACCAGCATGATCACCAGGAAGAAGCGGTCCACCCAGGACTGGATGGAGGCGGTGACGAAGCCGACGATGAGAGCGGCGATCAGGCCTCGCAACAACAGCGCTAGTGACATAGCTATTCTCCGAGACGATAACTACAAGCCTTGCTTCCGGTAGGACTTCAGCCTTAGTGCAGGCGTTCGGTGTGGTCGGTGAGTGTGCCCGCCAGGTAGGCCGCCACGGCGGCATCAATGGTCGGAATGTCGGTGACCACGGGGCGGATGCCCGCCTCCTGCATGCTTTCGTAGGCTCCGGCGCCCATCCCGCGCGCCAGCAGCACCTGGCAGTCGCTGATGGCTGAGGCCATGCGCCAGTGCCTGTCCTGCGCTGCCGGGTCGAAACCGTGCCCGCGCGCGTCCTCGCCGGGCTCATGCTCGGGCTGCGAGCCGGCAAACTGGGCGTGGCCCATCTTGTCGCGCATCTCGCGTGAGACGACCTTGCCATCCTCTACAGTGACAATAACGTAGAATGGGGCGCGGCCAAAATGCTGGCTGATCGTGACGCCATCCTCTGAGACAGCAGCAATCTTCATCAGAACCTCCAACCTGTCAGTGGATCGAGGCCGCGGCACGGAATGCCTCGACCAGTTCCAGTACGGATCCGCGCTCGGCGTACTGGACGCGTACGCCTGCCTGCTCCAGCATTGCCTGCGCTTCTAGGGCAATGTCGCCTGTTATCAGGGCGTTCACACCGGATTCGAGCAAGCGCCTGGCCAGGTCAAGGCCAGCAGCATTCCCTTCGACTGTGCGAAATGGGTTGGGCCAGGCTTCGAAACGGTCATCGTCGCCCACGATCACGATTTGCAGGCTACGAGCGAAATCAGCATCGAGCCAGGCGCCCAGGCCAGCACCCTTGGCGGTGACGGCTATTCTCATATCGTAATCCCCCCGAAGGCAACCAGGGGGAGTCTGCCTCCCCCTGGCCGCTGTCTGTCGCTCAGGCGTTACCGTTGGCGATCATGTTCTCGATCGCGGCGATAGCCTGGCCCGTATCCATGTTGCGGATGTCAACGCCTTTGACGTTCTCCGGGCTGAAGCCGGCGGCGCTGAAGGCATCGCGGAACATCTTGATCTGCATAGTGGGGTCGCAAGCGGCGACGTACAGCTTGTCGGTCGAGTTGCCCTGAAGCAGGGCGGTCAGGAACTTGTCGCCATCGGTCGAGCAAAGCTGGGGATGGATGGCGACGTAGTCCACAAGCTTGCTACGCCGGATTGCGTTGCCGACCTCGAAGATGTTCATCTGCTGGAAGGATGGGCAGTTGCCCTGGCAGACGCACATCAGTAGACCCTTATTAGCCATGTGAACCTCCACCTTATTAGTTGTCCCCGAAATAGGAGATTGCCTCGTTAGGGCAGATCCTGCCGCAGCCGCGGCAGAACTCGACGCAGTTGTCCGGGTTGACGACGACGGGATG
>DAOTVV010000140.1:0-8003 GCA_034436255.1 Anaerolineae bacterium | reverse complement strand
GACCTGGCGAGAGGCCGCACACTATCGCCGCTGATCGCTGCATCGTAGCACCGGGCAATGGCTGTGCGCCGCGCGTTCCACTGGTCGAGGTAGGGCAACTTCGCTCGCAGGATAGCCGCCTGAATCTCGTCAAGGCGGCTGTTTACACCCGCTGCGAGATGTTCGTAGCGAGCGCGCTGGCCATAGTTGCGCAGCATGCGGCAGCGCGAGGCGACCTCATCATTGTCGCAGACTACCGCCCCTCCGTCCCCATACGCACCCAAGTTCTTGCTCGGATAGAAGCTGTAGCAACCCGCCAGCCCGAATGTACCGGCCTTGGCCGCCCCATACGTCGCCCCATGAGCCTGAGCGCAATCCTCAACCACCGCCGCGCCGATACCGCGAGCAATCTCCATAATGGCCGGCATGTCGCACATGTTGCCGTATAGATGCACGGGCACAATCGCCCGCGTGCCCCTGCTCACCACACGGCTTAGCGCCGAGGGATCAATCAGCCCTGTCGAGGGTGTCACATCGGCGAAGCGAGGCACAGCCCCCAGCATACAGATCGCTGTCACTGTTGGAACAGCCGTAAGTGGCGTCGTAACTACTTCGTCACCGGGGCGCACCCCGCAAGCCTCGAGAGCAATGCGGATGGCGTCAGTGCCGTTCCCCACGCCTATGGCGTGCTTTGCGCCGAGGTACCTGGCCCATTCCTCCTCGAAGGCACTGGTCTCGCTCCCAAGAATGAACCAGCCGCTTTCCAGCACCCGTTTGATGGCGCCGTCCAGCATCGCGCCAAGCGCCTGATACTCTCGCCTCAGGTCGCCGAAGGGAATCTCTGGGCTCATAGGTAATGCTCCAGGTTGGCAGCGAAATACGCCAGCGTTCTCTCCAGGCCATCTCGTAGAGACACCAGCGGCTCCCAGGCGAGTTCCCGCCTGATCTTGCCATAGTCGCCGTAGTAGGAACCGATGTCAATCGCCTTGCGGTCTGCGGGCCACGGGATAAGCGAGTAGCTGCAGCGAGGGCATAGAGACGACAATAGTTCGGCCAATTCCCTCAGCGAGAGAGGTTCAGGACTGCCCAGATTGTACACCTGGCCATTGGCGCGTTCGCTTGCGCCGGCGAGCAGAAAGGCATGGGCCACGTCATCAACGTAGTTGAAGTCCCGCACTTGACTGCCATCGCCGTAGATCTCTATGGGGCGCCCTTCGAGCGCCAGTCTCAGCCACCAGCCAAGAAACGTTTGGCGCGCATCCTTGATGCGCATGCGCGGTCCGTAGGTATTCGTAAGGCGCAGGCTGCAGGCGCGCACGCCGTAGGCATTGTTGTACACGATGTGATACCACTCGCCTGCCATCTTGTTCACGCCATTGATGTCCGTCGGGTGCATCAGGTGGCGCTCATCCACGGGGAGGTAGTCCGGCCTGCCGTACTGCTGCCTGGTGCCGGCATACACTACCTTCACGCCCGGGTTATGCCGGCGGCATGCCTCGAGGATTGTCAGCTGGCTTCGGCAGTTGATCTCCAGGTCTGTGACCGGATCAACCATGGAATCCAGGTGGCTGACCTGGCCGGCCAGGTTGAAGATGTAGTCCTGGCCCTGAACGAGAGAGTTCATGCTATACACGTCGCGCACATCGGCAATGTTTACGGCGACCCTATCCCGCACTGGCTCCAAGTTATGCAGGTTGCCGCCGTATTGCGGTATGAGCGAGTCCACCACCAGGACCTTCGCTCCGAGGCTGACAAGATGCAGAGCCAGGTTACTGCCTATGAATCCCAGCCCTCCGGTCACCAGCACTCTGGCACCACGATAGGCTGACTCCAGCAGTTCTCGCTGGCCACCCTGATCGTCCATCACTTGACCTCTATGTCCGAGATAAGAGCACTGTCCTCGTCGCTGCCCATCAGTCTGAGCCTCGGGTAGCCCGGTTGGTCGGCGTGATACAACCCCACTCTCAGCCCATATCTGCCCGGAGGCACCTGGCCACCCAGTGAGAGTACATGCGCGTCAGTCACGTACTCCCCAGGCAGCCAGCCAGTCGTTGGTCGCGAACCACCCGCTGGCTCGGAGTCAGAGCCGGCCAGGACCCGGCCTGCTCCATCCACAAGATGCACGAACACCGTGAGGGGTTCGTCAACGGGCTGCGAGCAGGTCCAGACCAGGTCAAGCTTCAGGTCGGAACCGGCAACCAGGCTTGTGCCACTGAGAGCCGCCCCGACTAGCTTCAGCCCGCCCTGGAAAGGGATCGCCAGCGTCAGCGGCTCCGCCGGCTGTGAGAATTGCCGCTGTACGCCAGCAACGAACACCTCTCCCAGGTCACATACCAGCCCGCTGCCGACCTCCTCCAACCGCAAGCGCGAATCGCCGCGCTGTGCCTCCCGAGGCACTCGGACGGGTATGCGCTGGCGCCAGGTCCCCACCGGTTGGCCGGCGCCTGCGTTCGTGGCCGGCACCTCCGCGAGGACGCGAGCCTCCCCGGAGGAGCCAACCAGTTGCAGAGCAAGAGAAGGAGCCTCCCCCAGGGGTCCGCGCCACCATAGAGCCACCTCAGAGACGCCACCGGGCTGCAATACGCGCGGCGAGACGCTGGCAGCTATCAACTGCAGGTCGCCCACGGCTCGATTCAGTTGGAGATCGGGCTTGAGACTTACCGCTCCCGGACCACCCGGCTTGATGGTCAGCCTGCCGCCCTCCAGGCGCCAGAAGGCGAGGTTGGCCGGCTGCAAGAGCAAAGCAAGCGGCTGCGAAGCTCTCTCATACACGCCCACCTGCACCGTGGCCAGGCCAGGCGGCATGTCTGCAGGCACGGCGATGTTGAGCAGTTGGTGGATCTCGTCGCCAATCCGCCAGTCACTTGTCGGATAGGTGAGCACATCCGCCTGGCCCCACAGCAGGCCCTGGTCGTCTCGCAGGTGGGCGAAGAAAGTGATCTGCCTGCCACCAGGAGCCTGCGCCGATACGCGCCAGGTGATCAGGACGGGCAGCTTCGAGCCAGACGCAACCGATTCGGGCAAGGAGACCGACTCAATCTGCATTGCCGCGCCGGACCAATCCGTCGCCACGGACGCTTCCGGCGCCCGAGCGGTCGTCGGCTTGGCAACCAGCTGCCAAGCCATGAAGTCGCGCGACGACACCTGGACTTGAGTGCCGGCGCTCTCAAGCAATGGCAGCAGAGGCGCCGCCACCGGCCTGTTGCTCGGAAACAGGGTCAATACCGGCTGCGAGCGCAGCACCAACTCATGCTGGGCATCGAACCACATTGGCTGGCGGTCAGTCATGCCCAGGTACTCAAATGACTGCCGATCCAGGTCGGCGGCGAATTCGGAGCTTATCATCACCGGGCCAGGCCAGTCGGTATGACGCAAGTAGCGGGCAATACTGGCGATGTCGCCGCGATAGACCTCGCGAACCTTTGCGTTTGCCGGCCAGACGAGGAAGTAACTCCCAAGGCTGCAGGCCGCATCCAGGCCCACAGCCAGCACGAGGAGCGGCACCAACAGGCGGCGCCAGCCACCTTTGCGCGCCCAGCTGCGGCTCGACATGAGGCCAACGGAGGCAATCGCATAAGCAGCCGGGGCCGCCCCTACCGCACGCAGTGAGGAGGGAGCACTACTGGTGACCGCGCTCGCGCCCAGGTTCACCAACAACCACAATGCCAAGAAGGCGTAGCGCTCATCGCGCCAGCGGCCCAGGCACAGAATCAGCCCCAGATAGAACACCAGGCCCAGCGGCAGGGTGAAGACTGGCCGGCCAGCCACATTGTACCGCCACTCAGGATCGCCTGTGAAGGCGAACATCGCCAACACCTTGCCAGTGTTGATGAGCACCGGCACCGGGTTTCCAGCCTTCAAGGCCAGTAGCTCGGCGCTGAGGTCGCGCACCCGCTGCTTGGCAGCCGGCACTCTCGCAATGTGCCAGAACATGGGCGCGCCGATCATCACCGCCAGGAGCAGAGCCAGCCCCAAGCCAGCTGCCTGGCGGCGCTGCTTCCTGGCCAGCCACAGGTAAAGCGCAAACAAGCCTACCGTCACCACGCCAAGTGCGGCTGACGTGTACGTGTACAGGCTGTCGCCGAGAATAGCGCTCCCCAAGAGCAACAACGGAAGCCGTCCCTCGCGCAACCAGCGCCACAGGAAGCCAAATGCCACAGTCATCAGCGCCGGCAACCAGATCGCCCGCAGCGAAACGCGACTGTCGAGCACGTACCACAGGGAGGCAGCCATCATCAGGCCCGTGACAAGAGCGATTCGGCCGCCAAACAGCCGCCGCGCCAGCCAGATGGTGGCAGCGATGCTGACCATCCCCCCGGCGACGGCTGGAAAGCGCAGGGCAAGCAGGTTCTTGCCGAAAGCTGCGAGCGATAGAGTGACCAGGTAGAGGAAAAAGGGCTCGTTGCCCCCGTTCATGTCGAAGAAGATCGGCCGCTGCCCTTTGAACACCATCTGGGCAAACTCACCGCCGAACACTTCGTCATGCTGCAAGCCCGGAGGCACCCGGTCCAGAGCAACCAGCCTCACGACTCCGGCCAGCAACAACACTGCCGCTGCCGCAATGATGAAGCGGCTCCGTTCTGGCAGAATGCAGTCCTGTCGCGGCTGCACCGTAGACGTTGCTGGTGACTCGAGCATTGGACGGTCATTATAGGTTCGCCGCGCTGGCCCCAGCAAAGCGCTTTGACCGCCTGGATGGGCGGCCGCTATAATACGAGCGTGAGTGGTGAGAGCGGCTTGGGCATGACATGCGCATAGGCATTGACGCTCGCCTGCTGCACTACACGAAGGGCGGCATCAGCCAATACATCTTGCGCCTCCTCGATGGACTGGCTCAGCTCTGCCCGCCAGATGACATCGCCGTCCTGCGCAGCCGCAAGAGCGCCCCAACCGCGTTTGCTGGCTGTCCCTTTCGGCAGGTGCCCATCTTTACCCCGCCTCACAATCGCTTCGAGCAGACGGCTCTGCGCCTTGAGATGTCCCGCCTGCACCTCGACTTGCTCCACAGCCCAGATTTCATCCCGCCTTTCAGGCGCCGCTTCAAGTCGGTGATCACCGTCCACGACCTCGCCTTTCTGCTCTATCCGCATCTGCTGACGCGAGAGAGCGCGCACTACTATGGCCAGATAGATCAGGCGGTGCGCAGTGCTGACCACATCATCGCTGTCTCCGAGAGCACAAAGAGGGACGTGACGCGTTTGCTTGGCGCCCCAGAGGATCGCGTCTCAGTGATACACGAAGCCATCAACCCCTGTTTTCAGGTCATGGCCGATCGCCTGGCCGTTGAGGCCGCCCGTGTCAAGCACGGCCTGCCGGAGCGGTATATCGTCTTCGTCGGCACCATCGAGCCGCGCAAGAATCTGCCAACTCTCTTCAAGGCGATGCGCATCCTGGCCGACCAGTATTCCCCTGGCGTGGCCCTCGCTGTGATCGGTGAGTGGGGCTGGCTTTACGACGACGTCCTGCAGACATATGAGAAGCTACGGTTGCAGGATGTAGTTCGCTTCCTGGGACACGTAGAGGCCTCTGAGCTAGTCGCCCTCTACAACGGTGCCGCGGCCCTGGCTTACCCCAGCTACTACGAAGGCTTCGGCCTGCCGCCTCTGGAAGCGATGGCCTGCGGCGCGCCCGTTGTCGCTTCTAACACCTCTTCGATGCCTGAGGTGATCGGCGACGCCGGTCTTCTCGTTTCGCCTGACGACGCGGAAGCGATTGCTGTCGCTCTCTGGCGCCTGCTCTCCGATGCCCAACTGAGGCAGACCCTTGTCGAGCGCGGCTTCCAGCGGGTGCGCGGCTTCTCGGTGCAGGGAATGGCGCAGAAGACGCTGGACCTCTACCACTCCGTGCTCGGCGTCAGCGGCTAACCCGGGATGAAGCTCGCCTTCATCGTCCAGCGGCTCGTCTATCCGCCGGATGCTGGCACGCCGATACGCAACTACAACCTGATCGCCCAGGCCGCTCGCCACCACTCCGTGCACGTTTTCGGCTTCGGCGAGCCGGATAAGCCACCGGCGCCGCTGCGGGAGTCCGGCGTCATCATGCACCTGCTTCCGGCTCCACCCGAGCGGACGAAGGGCGAGCGCCTGCGTCAACTCATTGCCACGCGAGAGCCCGACATGGCCGGCCGCTCTCGGTCGCTGGCGCTGGAGGGCTTGCTGGCGCGCGAACTCGTCGCCTTCGCGCCGGACGTCGTGCAGGCGCAGGCGCTCGATATGGCCTACACACTGCAGTTGGCCAGGCAGCTTCTGCCTAAGGTGGCTCTTGTGCTGGACGAGCACAACGCCGAGTATCTGCTGCAGAAGCGCGCTGCGCTGGTAGACCTAAGGCGCCCCGAGCGATGGCCACAAGCGGCCTATTCGCTTGTCCAGTGGCGTCGCCTGCTACGCTATGAGCGCCTGGCCTGCTCGCGCGCCGATATTGTGGTCGCCGTTTCAGCCCAGGATGCCGAAGCGCTTCGGCGGATCTCTCCACGAACGCGTTATGCCATCGTACCAAGCGGAGTAGATCTCGCCTACTACCGGGGCGTGCAACCCGCTCCTCAGTTCGCTACTGAGCCCGGGCCGCACTTCGTGTTCCCAGGCAAGATGGACTTCCGCCCCAACGTTGATGCTGCTGTCTGGTTTGCGCGCGAGGTGCTACCCCAAGTGCGCGGGCACCTGCCGAACGCGAGTTTTTGGGTCGTCGGCCGGCAGCCACACCCGGAGGTGCTGGCGCTCACGAAGCACCCGGGCGTACACGTTACCGGTGAGGTACCCGACGCAAGGCCCTATCTCGCTGGCGCCACTGCGGTAGTCGTGCCCGTGCGAATGGGTGGTGGGACGAAGCTCAAGGTGGGCGAAGGGGCTGCTCTGGCGCGCCCGCTCATCCTGACTGCTATCGCCGCAGAGGGGTACCAGGCTCGCCCAGGCCGTGATTACCTGCTGGCGAACACTGCTCGGGAGATGGTTGCTGCCTGTCTGCGAGTGGCCGAAGACCGGGCCCTCGCCGAAAGCCTGGGCTGGAACGCCTTTCGCAACATCGCCGAACCCCTGGCCTGGGAACGCCTGGGGCCTTGCCTGGACGAGGTCTATGAGCAAGCGCTCCGCCGTTAGGCTGCAGATGTTGCGCCTGCTCGGCAAACTGACCGCACCCACGACCTCCGCCGTTCGCTGGCCGCCGCGCATCCTCGTCCTGCGCCCTGATCACATCGGCGACCTCCTGTTCCTCTTCCCGGCGCTGGCAGAACTGCGCCAGAACCTGCCAGATGCTTCGGTCACCCTCAGTGTTGGCCCTTGGGTTGCCGCACTCGCTGCCCTGTCGCCTGCAGCAAGCGCGGTTGAGACTGTAGAGTTCCCTGGCTTCACCCGGCGCCCCAAGGCCAACCTGATCCAGCCATACGCGCTGGCCCTGGAGACAGCGCGGCGGTGGCGCGGTCGCTTCGATATATGTCTCGTGGCCCGACCTGACCATTGGTGGGGCGCGATGGCAGCAGCCCTGGCTGGCATTCCTCGCCGCCTGGGCTGGCGCACGCCGGAAACAGAGCCGTTCCTCACCGCAGCCCTTCCCAGCGGTCGGCGCCAGCACGAGGTCGTGAGCAACCTTGTGCTGACGCGCAGCCTCACCCGCT
Organism: Anaerolineae bacterium; assembly: GCA_034436255.1. Lineage (GTDB taxonomy): Bacteria > Chloroflexota > Anaerolineae > DRVO01 > DRVO01 > DAOTVV01. Next base: position 418 of record DAOTVV010000140.1, on the reverse strand, counting down.
CACTTGGGATTGAGGCGCCCGAAACAGCCCCTTCACCAGAGGCCAACCCACTGCAGCTTACAATCCCGCCTTCAAGCCAGGCAGCCGTGGAGCGCTGGCTCGAGCGAAACCTGGCGGGTGCGAAGACCTTCCTCTGTGTGCACCCAGGGGCGGGCGCTGCCAACAAGCAGTGGCCAGAGAGCCGCTACGAAGCCTTGCTTCGCCTGCTTGGCGATCGGGTGGGGCTACCGATAGTCGTCACCGGAACCGCCAGCGAGGCACCCCTAGTGGAAAGGACCGCGGCCTCTTCGCATCTTGCACTGTCGGCAGCCGGCGACTTCAGCCTCATCGAACTGGCCGGCCTCCTCGCCCGAGCGGCGCTCGTGATCGGTTCAGACAGCGGACCGCTTCACCTGGCAGTTGCCAGCGGCACGCCAAC
>DAOTVV010000139.1:0-17743 GCA_034436255.1 Anaerolineae bacterium | reverse complement strand
GTTCCCTTCCCTCCCCTCCCCTTATCTCACGCTGTGATTCTGGGACGGTATTGCAGGGCCTCAGCGACGTGCACGGTCTGGATGTCGTCGCTTCCGGCCAGGTCGGCGATCGTGCGTGCCAGTTTGAGGGTGCGGTGGTAGGCGCGGGCGCTGAGCCGCAGTTGCTGCATGGCCATGCGCAGGAGGCTGCTGCTCTCGCTGTTCACGGAGCAGTACACCCTTACGTCCCCAGCGCCGATGTCGGCGTTACAGGTGTAGGGCGTCCCCTCGTAACGCCGCCGCTGGCGCTCCCTGGCTGCTTCCACGCGGGCGCGGATGCTGGCCGAGGACTCGGCCGGGCGGCCGGAGACAAGCTTCTCGTAATCCACGTGCGGCACTTCGACATGGATGTCGAACCGGTCCAGCAGCGGGCCGGAGAGCCGCTGCTGATAGCGGGCAATGGCGCCGGGCGAGCAGGTGCACTGGTGAGTGGGGTCGCCATAGTAGCCGCACGGGCAGGGATTCATGGCCCCGATCAGGATGAAGCTAGCCGGGAAGGTGATTGCGCCGCGGGCGCGGGAGATTGTGACCTGGCGGTCCTCCAGCGGCTGACGCAGAGTCTCCAGGCTGCGATGGTCGAACTCAGGCAGCTCGTCCAGGAAGAGCACGCCCCTATGCGACAGGCTGATCTCGCCGGGGCGGGGCGAACTGCCACCGCCCACCAGGCCGGCGTGGCTGATGGTGTGGTGCGGGGCGCGGAAGGGCCGTTGGCGCACGAGGGGCTCGCCTTCCGGCAGCAGGCCGGCCACGCTGTAGATGCGGGTGACGTCCATCGCCTCGGCGAGTGTCAGCCGGGGCAGGATGCCGGGCAGGGAGCGAGAGAGGAGCGTCTTGCCGGCACCGGGCGGGCCGCTCATGAGCACGTTGTGGCCACCAGCGGCAGCCAGCTCCAGGGCGCGCTTGGCATGTTCCTGGCCGGCAATCTCGGCCATGTCGGTGAGGGGGTGAACCTCGACCTCGAGGTCGAACTGAGAGCGGGTGGGCTTAAGCCTTAGCTCGCCCTGGAGGTGGGCAAGCAGGGCAGGCAGGCCGTCCACTCCGTAGACCTCGATGCCGTCAACCAGAGCCGCCTCGGCGGCGTCAGCTTTGGGGACGAAGAAACGCTTGTAGCCATGGGCACGTGCGGCCGCAGCCATGGGCAGGATGCCGTTGACGTGACGCAGGCTGCCGTCCAGCGACAACTCACCCACGAACATCGCGTCCGCAGTGTCCACCAGCAGTTGGTGCGAGCCAATCATGAGGGCGACGGCGATGGGCAGGTCATAGGCCGGGCCCTCTTTGCGCAGGTCGGCCGGAGCCAGGTTGATCAGCACCCGGCCCATGGGCATGCGTAGGCCGCTGTTGTGCAGAGCGGAGCGCACGCGTTCCCTGGCCTCCTGCACACCTGTATCGGGCAGGCCGACGATGTTGTAAGCCGGCACACCACCACCGATGTCGGCTTCGACCTCGACCACTTCACCATCAAGCCCGACCAGGGCACAGGAAGCCACCTTTGCCAGCATTGTCAGCCTCCGAGAAAGGTGAGCGTGCCGCGCTCAGCTCTGGGTGGCGGGCGAAGCCGCCGGGCCGGCGGGAGCACCAGCACTGCTCGCTCCCGACCGCAGACGTAGCGCCGCGGCCACAGTCAGGGCCGAGATGAAGAAGACCCAGGCCTCGGTGCCCAGGGAACTGAACGCCCCCGTTTGCACCAGGATGGCGCTGTAGTTGAGCAGGGCATGCAGGCCCGAGGCAAGCAGCCAGAAGCGCCAAGGCCGGCGCACGCCATAGCCATAGGCGGAGATGGCCGCAGCGCCGATGTGGAAGGGCACGGTTATGAAGCGCTCAGCAAAACCCAGTAGCCCTGCCAGGCCAGCAAGCTGCACCACGCCCCAGTTCCAACCCATGCTCCAGATCGTGTTGAAAACCCAGAAGGCCTCCATGCCGCCGTAGCCCGCGCCCGTCGCCCCCCCGGCCGCAACAGCCGTGGAAACCGCGGCGCGCCGCACGCCAGCCAGCCTCAGAGCGAGAACGGCCAGGGCAAGCTTGGTCGCCTCCTGCACCAGGCCCGACACCGCTATGCTCGGGATGGCGATGGCGTAGATGAGCGGCGCCCCGGGCGGTCCCGGGAGCAGAGCTTGCCAGAAGTAGTTGAGGCCCTGCTGAACTGGCACCTGCACCCAGGCTATTGAAACCGGGAAAGCAACCGCCCCCGCCGCCATGGCCACCCACAGCCAGAGCCTGCGTCGGAGCGGGCCCGCGAGGAGCAGCAGCCAGGGCAGGCTGAAAGCAAGCGCCATGAGCAACGAACGCCAGTCCGGAGAGCCTATGAAGGCTAGGGGGTTGGCGAACAGCTTATCCATCCCTCGTCCTCCCATGGCGGCTGTGCGGCACCTGCCTGGCCGGCCAAAGCCCAGGCAGAGGGGTCAGGGGTTCAACGGGTCAGGACGGACTTGGTGGCCCCGTTGTCGTACTGGACCATGTCGTGTTGCCCGGCCGTGTCGTACCAGACGTACTGCTTGGCCTGGCCGAAGTCAAGCTCCACCTTCCAGCAGTCGAAGCTGCCGGCCGGCACCTGGATCGTCTCTCTGCCCAGCACGCGCACGGTCGTCGCCAATTTGAGCGCGTTGGCGGCGACCACATTGGTGAACTGGGCGACGTAGCCGTCGCTGAACTGCAGGGCCCGCAGCGTCATCAGCAGTTGGTCGTTATCCAGGCCGTTCGCTGGCACGCTGATGGTGGCATTGCGCTTCTGGCCGTTGACGACGGCGTTGATCACCAGCTTGCCCCTGCTGTAGACGGTGCTCAGGGTGTAGTTGGTCTTGTCGGCCTTGACGGTTTTCTCCTCACCCAGCGGCTGCAATGAGGCTGCGTCCAGCCGCACCTGCGCCTGCTGCTCGAAATTGCTGCCCTGAGTGTGGTCGCTGATCACCCAGGCGCCGCCGGACAGGGAGAAACTGAAGACATCGCTGCCGACTTTCTTGCCGCTCTTGTCTATTATGTCGTAGCGGGCGACGTCGCCATTCTTCCAGGGAGCGGGCCCAAGCGCCAGCCCAACACCAGCGGCCTCGCTGCCGGCGCTACCGCCGATGCTGCAAGCTACCAGCGTCAGGAGGAGGGAGGCCAGCGCGAGCAAGCGAAAGCGGAACGGGCGCATGTGGTTCATCTCCTTCGCAGTCCTTCATGATTGTCCTTCACTTCGGCAGCCCCACCAATAGAGGCAGGCCGAGCGCCTGCAGGTCCTCCTCGCCACGCACGGAGTCGTCCACGTAGTCGAGGACGAAGGCAAGGGCGACGCCGGCGACCAGGGCAAGGGCAAGGCGCAAGGGCAGGTCCAGCCGCTGCTTGAGGGATGGCGGCACGGGGCCGACGGCGGGCGGGTCAATGAGGTAGACGGTGGCGTTCTCGGACATGAGCTGTGCCAGGAACTCGCGGTTCCGCTGGCTCAGCACCTTGGCCGTGGCAGCAGCGATGGCTGTGAGCCGCTGCGGATCGCTGCCGGTGATGGTGATAGTGAGGATGCGGTGCAGCTTGCCGGGCTGGGTGGAGCCGGAGATGACGCCGGCTGGCACCGCGATGCCCTGCGCCGCCAATTCCTGAGACACGGCCGTGGCGAAGACGGCGCTGCGCACCACCTCAGAGAGGTCGTCAATCAGGTATTCCGAGGAGAGCCAGGTGTAATAGCGGTCATAGGTATAGAACTGGCCATGACCCTGTTCCGGCACGACGCCGACGGTGAAGCGCATGGTGGCGCTGTAAACCGGGGCGGCCGGGTGCAACAAGCGCAGGGCCAGCGTGGCGACCAGGGTGACGGCCAGCACCAGCCCGATGAGCCAGGCATAGCGGCGAATTATGCGCCAGTATTCGCGCAGTTCCATTGGTCGTCCTACTCCTGAGGGTGCTGCAGCGCCCCGGCAGCTGATCCGGCGGGCGCCGCGCCTTGCGCCGGCAAGGGATCGAGCGCCGTCTGTGGCTGCGGGTTGCCAAGGATGCCCTGAACGTATTCCAGCAACTGCTCCTGAAAGACGGTTGTGTCGAAATGCAAGGCTATATCTCGCAGGCGCTGCCGCGAGAATGCCAGCCCATCCAGACGGTTGATCGCTGCACAGAGCGATTCAACCGTCTGTTCGGGGAAGAGCACGCCCGTTTCGCCATCGGCGAGCACCTCCAGTGCACCGCCGCCGGCGTAGGCGACGACTGGCCGGCCGGCGGCCAGCGCCTCGATGGGGGTTATGCCGAAGTCCTCCAGCCCGGGCCAGAGCAGGGCGCGGCAGCCCTCGATGAGTTCGGTCACCTCGGCGTCGGGCCGGAAACCGAGGAACTCGACCGATGGTCCGGCCAGAGCCTGTAGCTCTGCCATGGCGCGGCCCCGCCCCACCACTTTGAGCGGCAAGCCAAGGCGAGTGCAGGCGCGCACAGCCAGGTCAATACGGCGGTAGGGCACCAGGCGAGACACGACCAGGAAGTAATCGCCGGCGCCAGGCCGGACCCGGAAGCGCGACGTATCCACCGGCGGGTAGATGATGGGCGCCTGCCGCTGATAGACGGCGGCGATGCGGCGCTGCACCTCGTGCGAGATGGCGACGAACTCATCCACGTGTGCTGCTGCCCGCCTATCCCAGGCGCGCAAAAGCGGCAGAGCCGGCCGCAGCAGGGCTAGCTGCCAGGGCTTGAGGCGCTCGCGCTCCACGTAGCTTTGCAGGCCCCAGAGGAAACGTGGCGGCGTGAGGCAATAGCTCACGTGTGGGGCGCCTACGGCACGGGCCCCGTGGGCGAAGCCACTGCTGACACTGAGCACCAGGTCGAATCCCTTCAGGCGCAAGTTCTCGAAGGCCAGGGGATAGAGGGGCAGATACTGGCGGGAGAGGCGGCTGACCGCGGGCAGGCGGTTCATCCAGGTTGGGCGGATATCCCAGTTGTGCCAGGCGGCCGGGAAAACGCCTGGGTCGTAGATGCTGGTGAACACGGGCGCGTCGGGCCAGATGGCGTGTATGGCCTCGAGCACCCTCTCGGCTCCCCCGTACTGATTCAGCCAGGAAGCGACCAGTGCAACGCGCAATAACACCCCCCTGTGGCCGGGAGTATAGCGGCGCAATGGCGACTAGCACAAAGGCCCCGGCTGATTCTGGCCGTGGGCATCACCTCTGTCCAAGATGCGACGATTCCGCAGGCAGTGCTATACTGCGGCCGCTGTCATCGAGGGTCACGAGCTGTGCTTGCAGTATACGCGCTGACGGTCATCTACCTACTGGCCACCATTCCCCTGGCGGCCTATGGCTTTAACTCCTGGTTCCTGACCTTGCTCTACATCTTCGTCGCCCGTCGCACTGCGCCGGCACCGGGGCAATACGAGCCGACGGTCACCGTGCAGCTGCCCGTGTACAACGAGCGCTGGGTGGTGCGGCGGCTGATTGACGCCGCTGCCTCGTTGGATTACCCCAGGCATCGCCTGCAGATACAGGTGCTCGACGACAGCACGGACGACACTACGAGCATCGCCGCTGCCGCGGTGCAGCGCTGGCGGCAGGCGGGGGTTGACATCAAGCTGATCCACAGGCGCAACCGCCTGGGTTACAAGGCGGGCGCCCTGGCCAGGGGCTTGCGCCAGGCCAAAGGCGAGTTCATCGCCATTTTCGATGCCGATTTCCTGCCGCCACGCGACTGGCTGCGGGCCACCGTCCCACATTTCGCCGGTCGGCCGGATGTCGGTTTCGTCCAGACGCGCTGGGGGCACCTGAACGGCGACTATTCGCCCATCACGCGTGCGCAGGTGCTGGCCCTCGATGGCCACTTCATGGTCGAACAGACAGCGCGGCAGCGCGGCGGGTTGTTGATGGGCTTCAATGGCACTGCCGGCATCTGGAGGCGAAAATGCCTTGAGGACGCCGGCGGTTGGGACGCGCGCACTGTATGCGAGGACCTGGACCTCAGCTTTCGGGCGCAGCTAGCCGGGTGGCGTTGCCTGTACCTGCCTCATGTTGTCGCTCCGGCGGAGGTGCCGGCCCTGGTGAGCGCCTTCAAGCGACAGCAGCGCCGATGGGCCATGGGCAGCACCCAGTGCCTGCGGCATCTCACCAAGCCCATCCTGAAATCCAGGCTGCCGGTGTGGACGAAAGCCGAAGCTCTCATCCACCTCGCTGGTTACGCGAACCACCTGCTTTCGCTGATAGTGCTGCTCATCACCTTGCCAGTGCTTTTCCTCAAGGGCGGCCTGCCGATTGACCTGGCCTTCCTGGGCATCGCCGGCCTGGGGCCGCCGCTGCTCTTCACTGTCGGCCAACTGGCGCAGGGCCTGCCTTCGCTCAAGAGGCTGCTCTATCTGCCCATGCTTGTGATCCTGGGGATGGGCATCGCCTGCAGCAACTCAGTGGCTGTCATAAACGGCTTGCTGCACGACGGCGGAGAGTTTCAGCGCACGCCCAAGTTCAGCCTCCAGGGCGCGTCCGGGGAGTGGAAGGACAAACGCTATGCCCTGGGGTTGGATAGCACCACGGCCATGGAACTGGTGTTCACCGGCTACGCTTTGGCGACAATGGTGATGGCCTGGCTGCTGCACGAATCCTACGCCATGCCCTTCCTGGCATTCTACGCCGTGGGCTTCGGCTACGTCGGTTTGTCCGGGGTGCTGGAGCAGCGCCTGGCGCGTGAGCACACGAAACAGTCGGCAGCGCTGCAGCGCCAGACGAGCAGCAGCTCAGGCATCATGTGAGAGCGGCCTTGCCGCGCCGGTCAAGCTTCTGACGGTGGGCTTGCCGGCTCCTCTTCTTTGGCTGTGACTGCCAGAGGCAGCGGTTGGGGCTCGGCTACTTCGTCCTTGCGCATGATCACGTGGCCACGGACGACGCCGCCCTCGTCCAGGAGCAAGTCAACCACCGTGACGTCACCCAGGACACGGCCGCTGCTCAGGATCTCGACGCGCTCGCCGTCTATGTTGCCCTCCACCGTTCCCTGGACGGAGACGTTGTGGGCGCGGATGTCGGCTTTGACGGTGGCCCGCTCGCCAATGATAACATTGCCCGTGCACTCGATGGAGCCGGTCACAAGGCCCTCGATGCGCATGTTGCCGTCGCACTTGATCTCGCCGCTGACGCTGGTATTCTCGGCGATGCTGGTGTTGATCAGGCGGCTGGGCTCGAACTTGAGCTTCCTGAACACGCTCGCTCCTCAATGACTCCGAATGGTGCCCATCAAAGGCGGGCACAGGCGCCCGCCGGCCTCTGGAATATAGGGAGGCGGGCGGGCAGTGTCAATTCCCGGGATGGCCGGGTTTGGGAGAGAATAACGGATTGAGCCCGCGCTTTCAGGCAGTAGTGTTCGATTTCGACTACACGCTCGTGGATTCATCCCGGGCGGTGATCGCCTGTGCCAACTATGCCCTGGGCAAGCTTGGCCTGCCACCGGCCTCGGACGAGGCCATCTGCCAAACGATCGGCCTTTCGCTGCCGGAGGTGCTCGTCCAACTGGCGGGGGAGAAGCAGCGGGACAAGGGCGAAGCGTTCCAACGCTACTTCGTGAGTCTGTCGGACCGGGTGGGCAACCCGCTCACGGTGCTGCTGCAGCCCACATCCGCCACGATCCAGGCGTTGCGCCGCTGCGGCCAGCGCCTGGGCATTGTCTCCACCAAGATGCGCTACCGGATGGAAGGGCTGTTGCGCCGCGAGGGGCTGCTATCCCACTTCGATGTGATCATCGGCCTGGAAGACGTGCCGGCACCCAAACCGGACCCGGTCGGCCTGCTCCTCGCGGTTGAGCGCCTGGGCCTGACGAAGGACGCCTGCCTCTACGTGGGCGACAGCCTGGTTGACGCCGAGACGGCCAGCCGTGCTGGGGTGCCCTTCCTGGCGGTCCTCACTGGCAAGACGGAAGCGGCGGCCTTCGCCGCCTACCCCAAGGTCGGCGTCGCCAGCAGCGTCGCTGAGGTGCCGGTCGTAGTCGGCTGCGCCTGATGCGCCCCAACCTGTGCCCGCCTGGCGCGTAAGCCGGGCTAAGGGCGCTGCAGGATTTCCACGCTCGCGCCGCCTTCGCTGGCCTGATAGGCGACGCTCAGGTGCTGCGCCAGCAACTGCCCGGCCTGCGGTCCGTACGTCTGGCGCTCCAGGGCGCCGACAATGACGTAGCGCACGCCGTACTTATCCATGATCGCCTGAGCCTCGGCCCAGGAGCGGGTGGTGTAGAGGCGCGCTACCTCTTCCTTGCGGGCCAACTCGGCCGGGCTGCGCCCCCACTGCAGCTCGTGGAAATCCCAGCCAAGCAGGGTGGGGAGGCCGGTGTTGGCGCTGATGCGGGCAAAAGCACTATAGGAGCCGCCGACGGCTTCGACGATCACGGGCGAATCGGGCACGTTGGCGTTGAGCCAGCGGATGGCGGCGTAATCGGCCGGGTCAACCTGAGCCAGGTAGCGCGTGCCATCGAGCGTCGGCACTTCCCGGAAGCCATTCACCTTGGTCCATGTGGCCAGGGCCGGGTAGACGAGGCCCATCGCCAGCAGGATGGCGGCAGGCAGGGCGAAGAGCCAGCGACGGGGGCTGGCCAACTGCTGCCAGAGTTCGTAGGCACCATAGGAGCAAGCAAGGGCAAGCAGTACCCAGGCCTGGTAATAGAACTTGAACACGGTGTTCATGCGCGTGCCGAACAGGTCGCGCAGGTAGATGAATTCGACCACCCAGGTGAGCAGCAGGCCCACAGCCAGCAGCAGCAGGGCAAAATCAGAGGGGAGGGACCTGACCCCCTGTCCCCACCCCGCCCGCGCAGGCCCTGGGGAGGGATGGAGAGCGGGTGGCGCCGGCGCCTCGCCTGCTGCGCTCGGCGAGGGGTCCGTCTCCAGCACGCATAGAGCAGCGCCGGCGATGCCGCTCACGACCAGCAGCATCCAGGGAGAGGCTGCCTTCTGCAGCAGCAGCATGGCAATGACACTGGCCCAGGAGCGCTCGCCAACCACCTCCTGCACCTCGGCCATGCCGCGCAGTTGGGCCAACACGGCCTGGCCCTGCGGCAGCAGGAGCAGGCCAAGGCCGATCACGGCCAGGACCACGAAGGGCAGGAACAGAAGGAGCAGCCACCAGATGGCGGCGCGGGCGGCTGGGAACGGCCGCAATGCCGCCAGGCGGTGGCCGGCAAAGGCAGCCGCCACGAAGATGAAGGGCCCGAACATCACCAGGTATTGGGGCAGCTTTGTGTGCACGAACAACGTGGGCGCGAAGCCCGAGGCCTGGGACTTGAAGGCGAGGTAGAAGGGCAGATAGGCGATCAACCCGCCGAGCAGCATCAGCAGGGCAAGGCGGGCGGCGCGCCAGAGGCGCTGGGAGACGGCGAGCTTTTCCTGCCCGGCCTGGGCCGCCAGACCGAGATAGCTGGCGCCGGCGAAGACGGCCAGGTACACAGGCCAGTCCCAGGTGTTGAGGAAGCCCAGGCCACCGATTGCGATCGTGGCGACGATCAGGAAGCGCCAGTGCTGCTTCTCGTGCGGGCGCTCGCTGAGGCGCAGGGCCCACTCGAGGGCGAAGGCCACGGCAAGGAGCACGAACGGCAGGGCCAGCACGTGCGGGTGCATATCCCCGAGGAGGAAGCTGAAGAAAGGGAACTCGTCAATCACCTCGATCGGCTTGCCCGTGGGCGAGCGGTCGTTGATGACGCGCGAGGCCCGCCACCACCAGAGGTAGCGCTGGGGCAGCCAGGAGATCGTTTGTGCGGGCTGATTCAGGTCCTGAATGTCCAGCCAGGCCCAGAAAGCGTCGGGCAGGAGGCGGCGCGCATGCAGCACCTCCAGGAAGCCCTCCAGGTTGCCCATCACGGGCAGGGCGATGCCGGCGAGGATGCCGAAGATGGTGGGCTGGCGGCCGGTGCTCCCGCGCTGGGAGTGGGCGGCTGCCACCATGTCCCGCACTATCGCGAAAGCGCCGGTGACGGTGAGGGCGAAGAGCGTGGCGATGCCCAGGTTGAACGCCTGGGGCCCGGGCACGAAGGACAGCCTGGCCACTGCCGCCACCATCAGGTAGCCGAAGTAGTAGTAGCTTATGGCGTAGCCCGAGAGCCAGGGGTCCTGCGGCGGCATGTGGCCATTACGGAGGATGGAATTCAGGAAAGCGAACTCCATCGGCTTTTCGGTGGCTTCGATGTTTGGGTTGTAAGCGCGCACCAGCGCTGCCAAAACGAAAGCGATGTGGAACACCGCCTCGGCACCGAGAGCAGAGCGGCGTTCCTCGCTACTGAGGCGCAGGCCCCCGCCCCACCGCCAGCCAAGCACGAAGAGCAGAGCCAGGCAGAAGAGCAAGGATATCGGTTCCAGGCTCAGGAAGCCGAAGCAGCCGAGCAGCCAAACCGCGAAAACCGCCAGGAGCAGTGCAAGCGGGCGGGCCCAGGCGTAGCCGCCGCCTGGCAGGTGGGCGAAAACCCGCCGGGCCAGGGGCAGGCCGGCAAGGCCGATGACCTCGAGGGCGAGCAGCCAGCGCAGGGCGGCGAGGATGTCGGGCAAGTATGGCCTCCGCTACGACACGAGCCAGCTACGGCGCACGGATAGGCGGCCCGCCTCGAGCAGCAGAGCATCAGCCTCGGCAGGCGTGGCGCAAGTGGTCGTGAGGCTGAGGCCCTCGGGCTGGAGGTCATTGAGAAGTATCGGGACCTCCCAAGGCTCGACGAACAACTGCAGCCGCTTCCCCCTCGCCTGCACCCGGCGCAGGAGCGGCAGCCAGGCGCTCACCGGTGGCGCCCCTGCGCCCGGTATCCACTGGATGGCCGTTAGCCGTGGCAAGTCGAGCAGAGCATCGAGATGGCGCGTAGCCCCCGGCCCGTCCAGGTGATAGATCGTCCGCTCCACCAGCCTGGTCTGTTCCTCGATGAAGGGCAGGAAGACGCGCTCGAACATGGGGCGCGAGATCATGATCGAGAAGTCGCACTGGAGGTCAGTAGCCGGCAACTCCGACCACTGGCCGCACCAGTTGACATAGCCGGCCACGTATTGGTGCACGATGCCGTGGCAGGCCTGAAAGTAGCGGTACCAGGCCTGGTTGATCTCAGGCATGACTTCGATCACGGCCTCGGGGTTGTCAATCATGTCCAGCGCCAACTCTTTGGTGCCGCGAAGGCGGGCCGCGATCTCGCCTGGGCCGTTGAGGTCGGGGATGACGATGCGGTAGCGGCCGGCGGCGCGTCTGGCACCGGCCTCGAGCAGGCGCTTACTCGCCAGCCACCACTGATTCTCCGGGTCGAAGGCAAACTTAGGCCGGTTGGCCCAGTCGGCCACGATATGCTTCAGCCAGGTGGTGCGAGTGTTGACGAACTGCAAGGGGCAACCGAGATAGGCGCCGAGGATAGCGACCATAGTCGTCTGCACGGGAGCGATCTTGGGGAAGGCATCGCCACAGAGATAGGTGGCTGCCAGTTCGCGCTCCAGCCGCGGCAGGACGCGTTCAGGATTGGTCCAGTAATCCAACAGGTCTTCCTGAGGCACTTCTTCGTCCGGGATGGGGTAACGCGGGGCGCTGATGGCGATGAGGACGCGGTCTATGACCTCGCCCTGCCACCAGGCTTCGTAGCGCTGCTGAATTCTCGGCCAATCCGGGACACCGGCGAGCGTATCGAGGTCCATCGAGCCTCCCTGACCATGCCTGCCTGAGGTGAGCCGGCCAGCAACCTGTGCATAACTTAAGGTCAAGCTGTGGATAAGCAGTGCAATTGTCCACAGTCTGGCTCACCACTCGGCACCGGTGCCGGCAATTGTGCTTGTGGCCAGGCGCTTTGGCAAGCGGCTGGCTGGCCGTGAGACAGGCTGGGCTGAAACCAGGACTGGGCGAGGAGCCAATCCCCTTCCTGTAAAGATGGGGTACACTGGTACGGGCAAGGCTTCGCTGCCTTTGGCTTGCGGTCGGGAGCGCTCACCAGGGAACCGGATGCGCGTTTCGGGCGGATGCCCCGGATCGCCGCAAGAGGGCTTGCTGCGGTGGCCTACGCCCAGACCTCGTGGCTGGCCGCGTCTGTCAGGGCTGTTCAGGCTCTGGCGCAAGGCATCGTGGCCCGGTGCGGAGCGTCGCCGTCGGGCCACACACTGGTGTGCCCGGGCGAGGTGGCCAGTGCCACGCCGGAATGTGGGCCACCCTTGACGGCGAGTACCCTTGACCGGAGCGGGGCCCGCTGAGTATGATCTTAGTCGCCAGCTTGGTGGCGTCTTTCGGCGTTTCGCCTCACAACCCAGCGTGGGCCTGCAGACCGGCGAACAAGGAGCTCGTAGCGAAGCCACGTGCGGTAGCGCGTCTGCTCTTCTGTACGCCGGGCGAAGCGGGGCCAATCAGGCAGCAGTCTCCGAATCGAATGGAGGGTATTGACATGGTGAACAGTACGTCGCGACGCAATCTCCTTCGTGCACTTGCAGGTGGAGCGGCCGGGCTCGTTCTGGCGAGCTTGAATGCTTGCGGGGCGGCTCCCGCTCCCACAGCCACCACAGCGGCTCAAGCCCAGTCGTCGCCGCAGCCTAGCCAGGCCACTCCTGCAGCCCAGGCCGGCCAGGAGGTTACGCTCGAGTTCTGGCATGGTTTCAATGCTCACGAAGTTGATGCTCTCAACAAGATGATTGATGAGCACTGGACGCCGGATCACCCGGGCATCAAGATTCACTCGAAGGGGGAGACTGGCCCGGATGCCATTCTCACCGCCATGTCCGGAGGCACGCCTCCTGACGTCGCCATTCTATGGGACCCGAACTCTGTCACTCTGTGGGCCCGGCAAGGGGCCATAAAGAACCTCACGCCGTTCGTCGAGAAATCCCAGATGGACCTGAGCCAGTTCGTGCCAGCCGCTCTTGCCTGGACCCAGTACAAAGGCCAGACCTATGGCCTGCCTTTCGTGGATTTCAACCTTGGCTTCTTCTGGAACAAGGCTCTGTTCAAGGAAGCTGGCCTTGACCCTGATAAGGCGCCCGCGAGCATAGACGAACTGCGGACGTATGCCGAGAAACTGACAAAGAAGGATGACTCGGGCAAAATCACGCAGATCGGTTGGCTGGCGAACGGCACCGACCAGTACATCAGCCTCGCCCTGGCGTTTGGGGGCAAGTTCTACAACGCACAATCCGGGGAGGTCACGGCCAACGATCCGAAGAACGTGGCTGCTCTGCAATGGGACCTGGGCGTGGCCAAGGACTTTGGCCTGACGGAGGTGAGCAATTTCGCCTCCGGTTTCACAGGTGAGGAAGGGAATAACCCCTTCTTCCTGGGCAAGGCGGCCATGACAATCGACGGCTGCTGGCAGCCGGCTTTCATCAAGCAATATGCACCCAACCTGGACTACGGCGTGGCTGGAGTGCCACCGGCGGATCCGGCCTATGCGAATAGCAGCAATGTGATGACGAACCCCATCGTAATCCCTAACGCCGTCAAGCATCCTGACGAGTCCTGGGAGTTTGCCAAGTGGCTGGGTACGGATCCACAGGTGAGCAAGGAGTTCTCTCAGCTTGTGGCCAACATTCCCCAGCTCAAGTCCGTCCTGCAGGGATACTCGACCGATCCTAAGGTGCAAGTTTTCGTTGACTTGTCCAACTCGCCCAATGCCACGGCGTGGGCCCCGCTGCCTGTCACATCAGTGTATTTCGATGAGTTGAGTAACGCTGTCTCTTCGGTGTTTGCCGGCCAGGCCGAGCCGCAGCCAGCGCTGGACGCCGTCCAGCAGAAAGTGTCAGCTGAGCTAGACAAGATCAAGTAGGCGTTGTGGCCGTGCGCCCCAGAGCAATCACGGGCGCATCACTACCCCGGCCGACAGGCGCCATGTGTCGGCCGGGGGACCTAGGGGACAGCGGATATGGCTAGTTTCGCAACGGCTGGGAAGGTTTTTCCTAGGGCACCGAGCCGGTTGAACCGGCGCGAGAGGCGCCGCCTTTTCGTTGGGCTGGCGTTCATCTCTCCCTGGATTGTCGGCTTTTTGGTGTTCACCCTGTGGCCCATTGTGGTCTCGCTTTACTATAGCTTCACCCAGTTCTCGCTGTTCACACCGCCAACCTGGGTGGGGCTGGCGAACTACCATGAGCTGTTCTTCGTGGACGACAAGTTCTACATAACCCTTTACAACACTCTTTATTTTGCATTACTGGCCATTCCGGCGAGTATCGCCGGTGCTTTCGTTATGGCCTTGGCGCTGAACGTGCGCCTGCCCGAGGTCGCATTCTACCGCGGCATCTACTTCATGCCTACCATCGTCCCTGTGGTGGCTTCAGCCGTGGTTTGGAGTTGGATCCTTAACCCGCAGTGGGGCCTGCTCAACGCCTTCCTGCGTTTGCTGGGGATAAATGGCCCACCGTGGATAGGCTCGCCTGTATGGTCGAAACCATCATTGGTGATAATGGCAGTCTGGGGCGTCGGCAGCGAGATGGTGATCTACCTGGCGGCCCTACAGGAGATTCCGGTCAGCTACTATGAGGCAGCGGCGCTAGACGGCGCTTCCTGGTGGCACAAGACGTTCCGGATCACCCTGCCCCTTATCACGCCTGTCGTCTTTTTCCACCTTGTCACCAGTTTGATCTGGGCGTTCCAGTATTTCACCGAAGCCTACGTGATGACGGGTGGCGGCCCGGCCAACTCGACACTCTTCTATGCGCTGTATCTCTATCGCAACGCATTTGTCTATCTGAAGATGGGGTATGCCTCGGCTATGGCCTGGATACTCTTCATCGTCGTGATCTCAGCCACTATCGTCATTCAGCGCACATCCAGCAGGTGGGTATACTATGAAGGGGAACGCTGAGAGCTTGGGGCAACTTGCCCCGTCGCACAGTCGGGGTGCGCGCGCGTGGCGGGAGTGGCTGCTCTACACCGTCTGGCGCATCGTTCTTTTGGTGGTGGGCATTGTATTTGTGGCTCCATTCTTGTGGATGGTTGTTACCTCTCTTAAGCTTCCCGAGCAGATTTACACCTGGCCGCCTACTCTCTTGCCAGCGCCGCCGCAATGGCACAACTATCGCGATGCGCTGACCTTCGTGCCTTTTGGGCGCTATTTCCGCAACTCGTTCCTGCTCGTAGCCGCCGTGCTGCTCGGGAACCTGACGAGCAACACCCTCATCGCTTACGGTTTCTCGCGCGTCGAGTGGGTGGGCCGCAATGTGGTGTTCATCCTGGTGCTCGCCACAATGATGCTGCCGGCACAGGTTACGATGATCCCTGTCTATATGATTTTCCGGCGTCTGGGTTGGATCGGCACCTTTCTGCCGCTGACAGTGCCAGCCTACTTCGGGAGCGCTTACTCCACTTTCCTGCTGCGCCAGTTCTTCATGGGCATCCCTTTCGAACTATCGGACGCGGCCCGCATAGACGGTTGCTCTGAGGTGGGGATACTGTGGCACGTGATTTTGCCGCTCGCCCGACCGGCCCTGACGACGCTGGCGCTCTTCAGCTTTATCGGGACCTGGAGCGACTTTCAGGGTCCGCTCATCTACCTGCATGACGAGAGGCTGTACACCGTAGCTCTCGGCCTGCAGCAGTTTCAGAGCCGTTATGTTACACCGATGAACCAGTTGATGGCCGCGGCTACGGCCGTCATGGCTCCGGTACTCATCGTGTTTTTCGCCGCTCAGCGCGTCTTTATTCAGGGCATAGCCATCACGGGCCTGAGCGGGCGCTAATGCCGTAGGTCGGACTCCCGGTCATCCATTTGCGGGGAATAGGCGGCACCTTGCCGTTTCGGCCGATCATCGAGTTGTCTGTCGGTCGCGAGGGTACGGGCGAGGCAGGGCCTCGGGAGTGGCTTTCGTCCGCGGCTCACCACTCGGCACCGGTGCCGGCAATTGTGCTTGTGGCCAGGCGCTTTGGCAAGCGGCTGCATATGGGCCGGATTCGGGTTGACGCGGGCGCGATGGTTCGGTATCCTTGTAGCGGTCTGTCGTTTGCGGCCCCCGGGGTTGCCCGGGAATCTGTCGTAGGAGGCGTTATATGGATTGCTGTGATGAAGCGAAGCCGGTCGGCCTGCCGCGTTTGAATGAGCCTGCGCCGGAATGGAGCGCCGTCACCACGCACGGCCCGAAGAAGCTGTCGGACTACAGGGGCAAGTGGGTGATCATGTTCTCGCACCCGGCCGATTTCACACCCGTCTGCACCACCGAGTTCATCGCCTTCAGCAAGGCGGCGCCAGAGTTCGAGAAGCGCAACACCCAGCTGATCGGGCTGAGCATTGATAGCAACTTCAGCCATATTGCCTGGGTGCGCAACATCGAGCAACTCTTCGGCGTCAAGGTGCCCTTCCCAATCATCGCCGACATTGACATGAAAGTGGCCAGCCTCTATGGCATGGTGATGCCAGCAGCGAGCAACACGCAGGCCGTGCGCACCGTATTCTTCATTGACGACAAGGGCATCCTGCGCACCATGCTCTACTACCCGCTGAACGTGGGCCGCAACATGGACGAGATCATGCGCGTGCTGATCGCCCTGCAGACTGCCGACAAGTACGGCGTCGCTCTGCCGGCGAACTGGCGCCCGGGCGACAAGGCCGTAGTTCCCGCACCTGCCACCCAGGACGGGGCCGAGAAGCGAGTGGCCGAGCCTGGACTGGAATGCAAGGACTGGTACCTCTGTTTCAAGAGCATTGAGGGCTAGATAAGAGGCCCGATCAAGGGGCCTTTCGCCTTCAGGTACGGCCCGGCTTGCGGAAACTGAAGGCGAAAGGCCCCTTCGCATTGCCGTCCCCCTCACCACTCCCGGACAGCCGGAGCATCGGTGGAGTAGTGTGACCGTCCACGCCGGGTTACCGTCACCGATACGATCCGGCGTCGATGGCCTCGAAGGCCTCGACGGCGTCGACGGCCTCGACGGCGTCGAAGGCCTCGACTACGGCGTAGTACAGCCCCTTTTGGGCGTCGTCAGAGCGGAGAACGACGACGGGAATGTGTCAGCTTCGTTGACCCTGCCCCTATACTACGTCGGTCGTATAATGGTGGGTGGTGTGCCGTGTGTACCCCACGGCGCCGAAGCTGGCGGCTTCACGGGCTGGTCGGCTCATTGAGTTGCGCTGCCTGGTATTCGACCGGTACTGGAGCGGCGCGGCGCTGCAGCCCCTCGATCGTGATTGCCATGCCTGCGTGCGACAGTTTGGTGCCTTGTGGGCGTGCCCTCAGGCGAGCGGGCCAAGGTGCCGGGTTCGCCGGCCAAGGCCCGATGCCACAATGCTGGCGGGCGCGGCCAGTGCTCTAGATCATGAAGGCGCCGCCGTTCACGTTCACTGTCTCGCCCGTGATGTAGGACGCTTCCGGCGAGGCGAGGAAGGCAATGGCGGCCGCCACTTCCTCGGGGCGGCCGATGCGCCCCAAGGGGCAGCGCTGGGCCAGGGCTTCCAACTCTGCTGGCGTCAGGTTGGCGTTGATTGGCGTGTCAATGGTCCCCGGCGCGACAGCATTCACCCTGATGCCGTCGCTCGCCAGCTGGTTGGCCAGGCACATTGTCAGCCCGATCAGCCCCGCTTTGGAGGCGGTGTAGTTCACGCCCGCAAGGAGCGACTTCGTCCTGCCTGAGATGGAGGAGACGTTGACGATGGCGCCCGCATGCTGCTTCTGCATGACCGGCACGACCGCCTTGCACATCAGAAAAGCCCCTTTCAAATTCACCGCCAGGACCCGGTCCCAATCGGCCTCGCTGATCTCGCCGATGGCGCCTGTCTGGTATATGCCGGCCGAGTTCACGAGCAGGTCAATGCGCCCGAACCGGTCCAGCACGGCGGCCACACACTGGCTCACGCTAGCGCTGCTCGCCACATCCACCTG
>DAOTVV010000138.1:0-34063 GCA_034436255.1 Anaerolineae bacterium | reverse complement strand
GCTCATCCACACCGTCCGGGGTGCAGGGTACCGCCTGGCAGCAGAAAATGCGACGGCTTAGAACCATCCGCGCCCGTTTTGCCCTTTGGACGGCATCGCTTCTCTTGCTTGTGCTTGTCGCCTATGGCGCTTTCGTCTACTTCAGCCTGGCCGCGGGCCTCTCGGCTGGAGTGGATGATTCGCTGCAGCTTAGCGCCGCCCAGGCTCTAGCGGCGCTGAACGTGGAGAACGGCCAGGTCAATTTCGCCGAGGGCCTTCCGGAAAGCAGTGCCGCCAGCAGCGACCTGCGTGCCCATGGGCTGACAATGTGGCTCCTGGATGAGCATGGCCAGGTGACGCAGGCCTTC
Organism: Anaerolineae bacterium; assembly: GCA_034436255.1. Classification (GTDB taxonomy): domain Bacteria; phylum Chloroflexota; class Anaerolineae; order DRVO01; family DRVO01; genus DAOTVV01. The sequence goes on along the minus strand of DAOTVV010000138.1, from coordinate 33,716 downwards.
GGCCCCTTTCGCGCCCTCTCCATTAGCGCTGGCGCCAGTAGCGCCGTGTTAGGCCACAAGGCGAGCTTTACCACGGTGACCGACGCCGCCACTGGCGAGCCGGTGCGCGTGATCACACTGCCGCTTCTGGATAACGGGCGCGTGCTTGCCTTCGTCCAGGTTGGGCAGAGCCTCGCGAGCGTGCGGCAGGCACTCGGCCGGCTGCTGACCGCCCTGGGCCTGGGAGTGCCCTTGGTCGTCGTCGCTGCCGGTGCTGGCGGCTACTTCCTCGCTGTGCGCGCCTTGACGCCCATTGATCTGATCACCCGGGCTGCCCGTCGCATGTCGGCGGAGAATCTCTCCTCGCGGCTCAACCTTCACCCTGGTGACGACGAGGTCGGGCGCCTGGCGGCTACTTTCGACGAGATGTTGGCCCGCCTGGATGCTGCCTTCAGGCGCGAGCGCCAATTCACGGCCGACGCCTCCCACGAACTGCGCACGCCGCTCGCGGCCATGCAGGCCATCACGAGCGTCACCCTTGCCGGGCAGCGCACGCCTGAGGAGTATAGACAGGCGCTGCACGATCTCTCCGAGGAGATCAACCGCCTGCGCGGCCTCGTTGACGACTTGCTTCAACTGGCCCGTGGTGACGCCTGGCAGCCCGGCCCACGCCAGCCGGTTGACCTGACGGCCCTGCTGAGCGATGTATGCGATTCGCTGCGCCCGCTCGCCGAGCAGAAGGGCCTTGGGCTCACCTGCTCGCTGCCCCAGGGCATGCTCATCCATGGGGATAGCGATGGCCTGGTGCGCCTGTTCGTCAATCTGCTCGACAATGCCATTAAGTACACACCCAGCGGTGCCATCACCGTCGTCGCCCGCTCCGGGCCGGGCGAGTACACCATTGCCGTCAGCGATAGCGGCGTCGGCATCCCGGCGGAACACCTGCCGCACGTGTTCGACCGCTTCTACCGTGTGGATCCGTCGCGCTCCAGGCGGGGCGCCGGCCTCGGCCTTGCCATTGCTCAGGAGATCGCGCGGGCGCACGCCGGCTCCATAGAGGTTGCGAGCCAGCCTGGCGCTGGCAGCACGTTCACGGTGCACCTGCCAAGATGAAGCGAATTGCTGCCTTGGTTTCATGTGGGCTTCATCGCCACCGGCGACACTATAGCTACCTGAAGGCAACGAGAAGCTGCCGGAAGGAAAACTAAGTGGTGAGGTGGCACATGAAACCGATACGTCCGCTCATCTTGTTGGCACCCGCTTTCGCCGCGGCCGCTCTGGCGGCGGCACTCCTGGCTGGCCCGATGGTCCTGAGGGCCCGGGCTCAGGGGCCAGCCCCAACCGGAACCGGGCAGCAAGCAGTGGTCACCCAGGTAGCCGGCGCTGACAAAGAGGCAACAGCCCAAGAGGCCGTGCCCGAGGCCAAGGATGCCGACACGGTGGACCAGCAGGTCAGCGAGCAGGTCGGTGGGACCACGGCCGACCCGGCGAACGCCGCTGCCGAGACTGGCGAGAAAGAAGTGAGCGAGGCAGCTGCGGAGGCGGCCGACCCGGCTCCCGCTGGGACGCCGGCCATTACTGCTGACGCCGCCAAGGCCGCTGCCGAGGCGAGCCTCAATGCCAGTGGCAAGGCGACCACGGTCACGCTTGACGACGAGAACGGCAAACTTGTCTACAGCGTGCAGATCGGCCAGACCGACGTGAAGGTGGACGCCAACACCGGCACGGTCCTGCCGGCCCAGGCCAGTGAGGTTCAAGAGAGCAACTAGAACAACTGACTGTAGCTTCCATCTCCTTCTGCAGCGCGCCCCGGGTGTGGCTCCCGGGGCGCGCCCTCTTGTTAAGTTAAGGTGAGGTGAGGCCCAAAGAACAGCACTCAGCGAGAAGACGGCGCGCACCCGCGCCGGTACGGGTTAGCGCGCCTATGTTCAGGCCCTTCCGAGCCGCGCCCGGCGCTATCGCAGCCGCTCACCAGCTGCGTGCGTGCTTGGGCATAGCGGCTAGGGCGGCGACTGCGGGCCGCTGCAGTATGGGTGCATCCTGCTGCTCGGGGTCCTCGCGGTAAGTGAGCGAGTACCAGCGCACCGGGTCGCAGTAGGCATACCAAGGGGCGACGCCGAAATCCAGGTTGAAGACGAACATGGCGCCCATCCAGGGCCAGTTGGCATCGGCATAGCGGAAGGCGCGCACCAGGTAGTCGGCTTGTACAGTGGGCGATACCTGGTAGGGCTGGTGCTCACCCAGGTCGCAGCCGCCCGCGTCGGTGATCCATCCGAACTCGGTCGCCCAGATCGGCGTGTCACCGTCCCCGAACTCGGCCATGACCGCATGCTGCTCCTCGGCGCGGCGGAAGTAGAGCGGGCCGCGTTTCTCCTCCGGAGCGGCATAACCGCCATACGGGTGCGAGCCGAGTGCGTCGAAGTAGCCCTTGGCGCCGGCGCGATACATGCCGCGGATGAACTCGAGGTCGTCCATGTATACCGCCGCCTCTCCAAGGGGCGGCGTGGCGGCGGCGAAGGTAGTGGCGCTGCTTCCCGTCGTCGCTAGGCCGGCGCTCACGACGATGGCTGCCGGGTCTGCCGCTTTGATGCCTCGGTAGGCAGCCTGCAACACAGCCACGTAGCGTCCGGGGTCCGGCGTTCCCCCTTTCCACTCGTAATCCAGGTTGGGCTCATTCCAGATCTCGTAGGCGACGGCAGCGAGGCCGGCTGGCCGCCACTCGCTGGCAACATGGGCGGCAAGGTCCTGGCAGGCGGCCTGAAAGGCGGCGAGGTCGGCCGCTGAAGCGGGCGGCACAGCAGCGTCAAGGCGCAGTAGCGCACGGCGCACCCCGGCGTTGAGGAACGCGCGCAATTGGTTGTCCACATCGCCGTAGCGGTGCTGATCGGAGAGGTAATTCAGGCTATACATGCCCTTGGCCCAGTCGAAGCCCATGGCCGCCAGAGTGGTGGCGTGGTCGGCGCCCGCCAACCCGGCGCCGTAGCCGAGGTGAGGCGGGCGAGCGTTGCGCGAGCCGACGGGCAGGAAGACGGTGCGCGTCTGGTCGGCAGCCGACGGTGCCTCGGCCCAGATGCCGAGCTGCGGCGGCAGAGCCAGAGCAGCACATGCCACAAGAACGAGCGCGACAAACCATCCGAGCAAGCGACCTTTGCCCATGTTCGCTTCCTCTTTTTTGCCGATGGTATCGGCAGCTACGCCCAGAAACTTGAGCGATGGCCTGGAAGAAAGGCCGTGCAGATGGTTTGTGCCAGCTGTCTCCTCCCGAAGAGCGGTCGAGCCGTGTCACCTCTCAACAGCGGCTTGGTTCCGTGATCATGACGGCGCTCGTCTACGGTGTAGTATGGCCCCTCGTGGGCGTCGTCATACCGCGAGACGACGGCGACGTGTCAGCTTCGCTGAGCCGGCCCCGGTGCTACGTCGTCGCGCGCTGGATGGCGTGTCCTGCGTACCACCCTGCGCCGGCGGTCGCTGCTCCGCCGACTCGGGGGCGCATCCAGATCCGCCGGTGGAATTCGACCGCTACTCTGCTGCCCGACGGCTGCACGGCAAGGTGACTCATATCGTGCTCACACATTCGGGCTCAGATGTGGTACTATTACACCCTGCACGAGGATGCGCGCTGAGATGTGCATCCGAAGGCTCACCCGGGCGCCGGCAAGGGCTGTTGCGGCGCCTGGCACGGAGGTGGCTTACCTGCCCGGCAACACTAACTGCACTTGACGATCAAGCGCCAGCCTGATGCCTGCTGCCAGTGGGGGGAGGGGTGGTGTGATCCCGTTTCGGAGGAGGATGCACCATGGGTAGAACAGCAGGGGAATACGCAACCAAGTGGGCCCGCGACCGCGTGCGCGCCTACCTTCTGGGCATTCGTGGGCCAAGCCTGAAAGTGGCAGCCCACAGCATCGCCGACACCAGCCTGCGCGGGCAGGAACTGGAGCGCATGCTCACCGGCTTGCACGACCAGTTGCTCAAGGAGGCCCCTGCCAGGGCACAGGCGATAGATAAGCGCTACGAGGACCTCATGGCCGAGCTCCAGGCCCTCGGCCTGATCCGGCCGGTTTGAGCCGGGCGGCCGGCTTAGGCCGGGCGGCCGGCCTAAGCCGGGGGGATGCGCCTGGCTGCGACCGGCTGTTGCCGCGGCGGGCAGAGCAAGTCTATGCGAGCGACGGAGGGGCACGGGACACAGATGAACACTGAGGTAGGCAGATTCACGCTGACAATACCAACCGTTTTCGTTTCTGATCCGCGCCTATCGGCGCCCATCCGCGTTCATCCGCGTTCTCTTATCTTCACCTAAGATGATCTATCGTACCCTGGGCCGGACGGGCCTGAGCGTCTCAATCCTGGGCTTTGGCGCTTCGCCTCTGGGCAACGAGTTCGACCCTGTTGACCCGCGCGAGGCGGGCAGCGCTGTGCACCGCGCCATCGAGCGAGGGATCAACTACTTCGACGTCTCCCCCTACTACGGCCGCACTCTGGCCGAGACGCGCCTGGGCGAGGCCTTGGTCGGCCACAGGCAAGAGGTGATCCTGGCCACTAAGTGTGGCCGCTACGGCAAGTCTTTGCCGGACGGGTTCGACTTCTCGGCGGCGCGCATCCGCCGCTCGCTCGAGGAGAGCCTGCAGCGCCTGCGCACCGACTACATAGACGTCTTCCAGGCTCACGACATCGAATACGCCCACCGCGACCAGATCCTGGGTGAGACGCTGCCAGCCATGTTCGAATTGAAGCGCTCCGGCAAGGTCCGCTTTGTCGGCATCACCGGCTACCCGCTGCACCTGCTGCGCGATGTGGCCAGCGCCGCCGATGTGGACACCGTCCTCTCGTACTGCCACTACGACCTGCTGGACACGGGGCTGGCGCGCGTCCTGGCGCCGCTTGCCCGAGAGAGGGGCACCGGCCTGATCAGCGCCTCGCCTCTGCACATGCGCCTGCTCACCCGGAAGGGCCCGCCGGCCTGGCACCCCGCCCCCCGAGCCGTGCGCCAGGTGGCGCAAGCGGCCGCCGCCTTCTGTGATGCCAGGGGCGTTGACATCGCCAGCCTGGCCATGCAGTTCGCCCTTGCCTATGGCGGTGTAGCGACAACCCTTGTCGGCATGAGCAAGGCCGAGCATGTGGATGCCAACCTTCAGGCGCTGGGCGTGCCGCCCGACCCCGAACTGCTCGCCCAGGTGCGGGCCATCATTGCCCCTGCTGCCGACGTCAGCTGGAAAGAGGGCCTGCCCGAGAACGACGATCCAGGCGCGGTGGAGAAGCAGCAATGATCATTGACTCGCATCAGCACTTTTGGGCTTACAACGAGCGGGACTACGGCTGGATGCGCCCGGCCAGGATGGCCCTCGCCCGCGATTACCTGCCCTCGGACCTGGCGCCCCTGCTGCAGGCCAACCGCGTGGCAGGGACGGTGCTGGTGCAGGCGCGCCAGGTGCTGGAGGAGACGGATTGGTGCCTGGACCTGGCCGAGCGTCACCCATTCATCCAGGGCGTGGTCGGCTGGGTGGACCTGTGCAGCCCACGGCTCGAGGAGCAACTGCAGCGCTACACCGGCTGGCCCAAACTGAAAGGAGTGCGCCACCTGCTCGAGGACGAGCCCGATGACCGCTTCATGCTGCGGCCGGAGTTCCTGCGTGGCATCGGCCTGCTCGGCCGCTATGGCCTCCGCTACGACATCGTCATCTTCCCGCGCCACCTCCCCTACGCCGTCGAACTCGCGTCCCGCTTCCCGGACCAGGCCTTTGTGCTCGACCACGTGGCCAAGCCGCCGATAAGGAACGGCCAGCTTTCCCCCTGGGACAGGGACCTGCGCCGGCTGGCGGCCTGCACCAACGTCTTCTGCAAGCTGTCGGGCCTGGTGACTGAGGCGGATTGGCGCTCCTGGCGTCCGGCCGAACTGCGCCCCTATATGGAGGTAGTCCTGGATGCCTTCGGCCCGGAACGGCTGATGTTCGGCTCCGATTGGCCGGTGAGCACCCTGGCCGCGCCCTACGAGCAAGTCCTCGGCCTTGTGCTCGATTTCATCGCCCCCCTGCCGGCGGCGCAGCGCGAGGCCATCCTCGCCGGCAATGCCCGGCGCTTCTATGGGCTTGCCGGTTCATAGGCCGCCGGCGCAGCAGGGGAGCGCCGGCCGTCAGCGACGCCTGGCGAAGAGGCGATTGCGACGTAGCAGCAGGAACCCAGCCAGGACGGGCAGGCCCACGTTCAGGCCACGGAAGCCAAGCACCACCGCTGCCGCCACCGGCCCGGGGATGCCAAGCGAGGTGTAAGCCAACGCCATGCCCCCTTCAACCACGCCCACCCCTTGCGGCGTGATCGCCACCAGCGAGAGGGCGACACCGATCGCGAACCCCGCTACGAGGACGCCGAAAGCCACCGGCTGGTGAAAGGCCAGGAACAGGGCATAGAGGCTGGCGAGGTTGGCCAGGTTAGCCGCCCCCGCGAGGCCGAGGGCCCGCAATAGCGAGCGGCCGTTGTCTCTTATCGCCTGCGCTGCCCTGGCGAAATCGCTGGCGTTCCGTTCGGCCCAGCCCTGCGCCAGCAGTGGCCTGTGCCGCAGGCGCTGCCAGGCGGTGTTAACCGTCTGCTGCAGCCAGTGCAAGAGGCTCTGCAGGGCGCCGGGCCGGCTCAGGCCGAGGAGCAACAGCAACGTCAAGCCAAGGTTCAGCAGCAAGAGGATCACGGCGCTCGCCACCTCGTAAGCGTGCAGGCTGCGCTGGTAGAAGAGATAGGCCATGCCAGCCACGAGGAGCACGCTGAAGGCCGTAGCATCAGCGACGGGGACGAGGACCATCGCCGCCGCTGCCCTGGCGGGAGATTCGCCGTGGCTGGCGGCGTCCTCCACAAACAGGACGGCGCCGCTCGCCCCCAGGCTGGGGGCGACGGTATTGATGAACACCGAACTGAACAGCAGTGGCAGCAGCCGCAACAGCCTGGCCTTGATGTCGACAGCAGAGAAGGCCGCCTGGTACAGCCCGGCATAGAGCAGGTAGAACAGTACCTGGAGGAGCAGGGCAAGCGTCACCCACTGCCACTGGCCGCGGGCCAGCGTGCTCAAGGTGGCGATCACGACCGCTCGCCGCGTCAACCCGAGCCAGGCGAAGGCGGCGAGCAACAGCAGCAGGAGCAGGCGGCGCCACGCCTGGGCTCCCTTCTGCCGATCGCTCTTCATCTCGCTCGGGGCAACGGGCCGGCCCAACCTCTCACGCTAATTTCCCCGTCCCTAAGCAGGGGAGACGAGCACAAGGGGCAGAATGACGGGGTTGCGACCGGTCTGGTCGTGCAGGTAGCGCGCCAGGGTGGCACGGATGCGGTTGGCGATCGCGCCCCGACCGGTGGGCTTGGCCGAGGCCAGGTCATCCTGGAGAATCTGCTTCGCCGTGTCCAGGATGTTGCCGTAGTCCGGCAGGTAAACGAAGCCACGGGAGGCCAGTTCGGGCTCGCCGATGACAGCGCCGCTCTGGCGATCCATGAGCACGGCCACGGCCACGACGCCGGCCTCGGCCAGGGCAGCGCGGCCGCGCATCACCGACGGCCCGATGTCACCGACCCCTGCGCCATCAACGAAGACGTAGCCGCCGGGAAGGCGCTCGCCAACCCAGGCCTTGTCCTCCGTGAAGTGAAGCACGTAGCCGTTCTCGACGACGAAGATGTTCTCCGGTGGGATGCCCACCTCCTGCGCCGTGCGGGCATGCAGGTGGAGGTGCCGCAGCTCTCCATGGATGGGAACGAAGTAGCGCGGCCTGAGGATCGAGAGCAGCAGTTTCTCCTCCTCCTGGCCGGCGTGGCCGGAGACGTGCACTGGCGCCATGCGGTCTGTGATCACATTGGCGCCGCGCTGGAAGAGGCGGTTCACGGTGCGGTAGACCATCTCCTCGTTGCCCGGAATGGGGTGCGCCGAGAGGACCACGGTGTCCCCTTGCTTGATGGTGACGCTGGCATGGCGGCCGGCGGCCATCCGCGCCAGGGCGGCGGAGGGCTCGCCCTGGCTGCCCGTGGCGATGATGGTGACCACCGGGTCTGGCAGGCGCGTGATCTCGTCCAGCGGCAGCAGAGAGCCTTCAGGGATCTTGAGGTAACCCAGTTCGCGGGCGATGGAGACGTTCTGCTCCATGCTCCGCCCGGCAATGGCGACCTTGCGGCCGTGGCGTACGGCCACATCTACAACCTGCTGCACGCGCGAGATGAGCGAGGCGAAAGTGACGACAATGACGCGCCCCGTGGCGGCATCGAATACATCCTCAAAGGCGTCGGCGACGACGCGTTCGGAGGGCGTAAACCCGGGCACATCGGCGTTGGTGCTGTCGGCCAGGAGGACGAAAACGCCCTGGCCGCCAAGGGCCGCCAACTTGGCAAAGTCAGTGCCGCGACCATGCACCGGCGTGTAGTCGAACTTGAAATCGCCGCTGTGCACGACCAGGCCGAGCGGTGTGTGAATGGCCAGCCCCAGCCCTTCGGGGATGCTGTGGTTGACAGAGAAGAACTCCACCCTGAATGCACCCAACTGCACGCTGTCGCCCGGCTTCACCGAGTGCATCTCGGTGGCGGAGAGCATGTTGTGCTCCTTCAGGCGCACGCTCACCAAACCGAGGGTGAGGTCAGTGGCGTAGATAGGCACATTGCCCGCGGCAAGGAAGTAGGGGAGGGCACCGATGTGGTCCTCGTGGCCGTGAGTGAGCACGATGCCGCGCACATTGGCCATGCGCTCCAGGAGAAAGCCGAAATCGGGCAGCACCAGGTCAATGCCCAGCATGTCGCTTTCGGGGAACATGACGCCGCAGTCAATGATGATGATGTCGTCCCCGTACTCCATGGCCATCATGTTCTTGCCGATCTCGCCTAGGCCACCGACGGGGATGATGCGCAGTTCTGCTGGGTCTTCCTCGGCCATTGCTCTCACCGCCTGTACCGGCCCGGGTCGCGGCCCGTCCGGCTCCGGCGGCATTATAGCATAGAGGGCCTTCACCTGGCGCAGCGACGACGCCGGGGGGAGGCCTTCGCCATCCTGGCTTGCCTGCGTTCAGACTGCCGGGCTACACTGGCGTTGTGGCAACGCCAGTACACATAGTTCCCTATGACCCCGCCTGGCCGGCGGTGTACGCCGCGGAGCGCCAGCGTATCCTCACCGCACTGTTGCCTGTCCTAGGGGCAAGGCTGGCGGCGATCGAGCACATCGGCAGCACCGCTGTCCCAGGGCTGGCCGCTAAGCCGACGATTGACATCATGGCTGGCCTGGCGGACGAGGACGCGATTCTGCAGTGCATCCAACCGTTGGGCGCGATCGGTTACGAGCACAGCCTGGTGACCGCTTTCGCGGTGGCGCCCTGGCATTACCTGGCGCGCTCCGACGCCGGCGCGAATGGCGAGCGTGGCCAGCGCTATCACCTGCATCTGGCTGTAAGGGACGGGCGGTTCTGGCGAGAGCATCTGCTCTTTCGCGATTGTCTGCGTGCTCAGCCCGGCATTGCTCGCCAATATGAGCAGTTGAAACGCCAGCTAGCCTGCTGGTTCGGCTCGGATCGCATCGGCTATGCCGCTGCGAAAGGCGAGTTCGTCGCCGCGGTTCTGGCGGCGGCCGGTGCTGGCAGCGCCGACCGCTCCTGGCCTTAGCCCTGCCGGTCTGGGCCCGGACCAGGCGTCCGGCACTGGTTGACATTTGCCTGGCGTGTGTGATTATGTGTAGCGATGGGAGCACGGCAGCGTGGGCTATGGGCACGCCTGATGCCTTCCCGCGCTGGCCGTACCACTGGAGGTAACCGAGGTGGACCCAGAGCGCCTTGCCCAGGAAGAGCAATCCCGTCTGCGCTTCTTCGCCGAGGCGCTGGCGCGCTGCTCCCAGCCCTTTATCGCCTGCGGCCTGGACGGCGGCATCAGCGCCGTGAACGATGCCTTCCGCGCCCTCAGTGGCTACGGCCAAGATGAGCTCCACAGCCTGAACTGGCTCAGCGACCTCACGCCGCCAGATTGGCATGAACTCGAGGCGGCTGCCCTGGCTAGCCTGAACGCCTCCGGCGAACCGCAGCGTTACGAGAAGCAATGCCGGCGCAAGGACGGGTCCCTCGTCCCGGTCGAGGTCCTGGCGCATCTGTATCGCGACGAGGAGGGGCAGCCATCCTGCTACTACTCCTTCGTCACTGACCTGAGCGAGCGCAAGGGCGCAGAGGCCTTTGCGGAGCGAGCCCAGGCTGACCGGGAGCGGCTACTTGGCGAACTGCGCCAGCAGCGCGATTTCCTCAACACCGTCACCGAGAACCTCGTTTCCTTTGTCGCCGTTTTCTCCGGCCAGGACCTGCGCCTCAAGTGGCACAACCCCAGCTTCGCCAGGATCATGGGCCCGAAGTGGCAGGGCCAGGACCTCAGCGGCCGCACAGTTCAGGAACTGGTGCCAGGGGCGGAAGCGAGCGGCTCCCTGGCACGCATGCGCGCCGTGAGCCAGGAGGGACGCCGCTTCTCCGAGCCGGAGTACGAGTTTCACGACAGCAGCGGTGCGGCGCGCTACCTGCGCTACACCCTTCTGCCCCTGCCCACGGCTGAAGGCGGCGGGGCCGACGTCATGCTCGTCGGCCTCGAGGTGACGGAGCAGGTACAGGCAGGGCAGAAGCGCCAGCGTTCCTACGAACGTTTGCAGGCCCTTGTGCGCGTCAGCGAAGAGATCATGGCTGCTGACTGCGCCGAGGCGGCCTTGCAGCGAGCCCTGGATGGCGCCCGCGAGTTGACCGGCGCCCGCCTCGGGGCTGCCAACTACATGAGTGCCGAGGCGAGCCGGGCGGTGGTCGTCAGTTCCTGCGCCCCTGGCGCCCAGCCCTGCACGCCTGAGTGTTGCCTGAGGAGCACGGAGGCGATCTATCACCACCTGTTGCAGGAGCGGCCTGTCGTCCGCATCAGCGAGGCGGAGATGGAGGGCCTGCCCGAGTGCTGCGGCCCGAGCCCGGCGAGCCCGCTCCTGCGCGGCCTCCTCGCCGCCCGCCTGGCGGGCAGCGCTCAGGAAGGGATGGGGCTGCTCATGCTGACGGACAAGGAGGATGGCTCGGATTTCGACGCCGAGGATGAAGCCCTCCTTCTGCAGCTGGCCACCGTGGCGTCGCTCGGGCTGCAGCACATCGCCGCCAAGACGGCCGCCGACCGCCATGCCGACGAGGTGGACGCCATCCTGGACAGTCTGGCCAGCGGCCTCGTCGTATACGACGTGCAGGGGCACATCCTGCGCCTGAACCGGCCGGCTGATGCTATGTTCGGTTTCAGTCGGGAGGACTGGCGCCTGTCGCCAGGGGAACGGGTGGCCAAGATCAACTGGCGCAAACTCGACGGGCAGCTTTACCAGGCCGATGAACTGCCGGCTGTGCGGGCAGCGCGGGGCGAGGTGGTGCGCTCGGAAGTGGGCAGCCTCGGCGGCCCCGGGCAGGGCGAGCGCTGGATCTCGGTGAGCGCTGCGCCGGTGCGTTCCCGTACCGGTGAGATCGCGGCGGTCGTTTCCAGTTTCGTAGACGTCACCGAGCTGCGCCGCGCTCAGCTGGCCCTGGAACAGGCTTACGCCAGCCTGGAGGCACAGTCCGAGGAGTTGCAGGCCCAGGCAGAGGAGCTACAGGCGCAAAATGACGAGTTGGCGCGGCTGACGGGGTCGCTGGCGGCCGAACGCGAACGGCTTGCCGTTACCCTGCGCTCCATCGGCGATGGCGTCATCGCCACCGATCTGGCTGGCCGGGTGGTGCTGATGAACCCGGTGGCGCAGCAACTCACAGGCTGGAGCGAAGACGAGGCGATCGGCCGGCCCCTGCGCGAGGTCTTCAACATCATCAAAGAAGGTAGCGGCGAACCGCAGGTAGATCCGGTGGCCGAGGTGCTGGCCACAGGCAAAGTCGTCGCGTTGGCCAATCATACCGCTCTCGTCTCCCGCCAGGGCGAGCGCTACATCATTGAGGACAGCGCCGCGCCCATCCGGGGCCACGATGGCGCGATTGGCGGCGTTGTGCTCGTCTTCCACGATGTGACAATCCAGCGGAAGCTTGAGGAGGAACTGGCCAAGGCCAACAAGCTGGAATCCCTGGGCGTCCTGGCCGGTGGCATCGCCCACGATTTCAACAACCTGCTGACGGCGATCCTGGGCAACATTGACCTGGCCAGGCTCGATGCCCCGCCGGGCTCCGAGCAGCAAGAACTGTTGGCCGACGCCGAGTTGGCCAGCAATCGGGCGAAGGGCCTGGCGCAGCAATTGCTCACCTTCGCCAAGGGCGGCGCCCCCATCCGCCGCCTGGCGTCGCTGGGCGAGTTGGTGCGTCAGACCACGCGCTTCGCCCTCTCTGGTTCGCGCTCGCGCTACCGCATCAACATCGCCCCTGACCTGTGGCCGGTGGAGATAGACACCGGCCAGATGGCACAGGTGATCCAGAACCTGGTGATCAACGCCGATGAGGCCATGCCCGGTGGCGGCCTGATAACGATCTCGGCCGAGAACGTCAGCGTTACCGAGGCCGATGCCCTGCCTCTGCCGCCGGGCCCCTATGTTCGCCTCGCCGTCACGGACGAAGGCATCGGCATCCCAAGTGAGTTGGTCAACCGCATCTTCGACCCATATTTCACCACCAAGGACATGGGCCATGGCATCGGCCTGGCCGTCTGCTACTCCGTGGTGAGCAAGCACGACGGGCACATTGCCGTGAAGTCCCGCCCGGGCGCCGGTTCCACTTTCTACGTCTACCTGCCTGCTGCCGGGGCGCCGGCTGAGCGGCGCCAGGTCTCCGCCCAGCCGGCCGCTGTCAGCCGCGAGCGCGTGCTGGTGATGGACGATGAAGAGGTGGTGACGCGGACGCTGAAGCGCATGCTGACCAAACTGGGCTACGATGTGGAGGTCACCGCCGATGGCGCGCAGGCCGTCGAGCGATACCGGCTGGCGGCCGAGCAGGGTCGGCCGTTCATGGCCGTCATCCTCGACCTGGTCGTGCCCGGCGGCATGGGTGGCCTGGAAACGCTCGAGCGCCTGCGCCAGCTTGACGCCGGTGTACGCGCCATCGTGTCGAGCGGTTACTCCACACACCCCGTGATGTCGGAGTTCCTCAAGCATGGCTTCCTGGCCATGATCGAGAAGCCCTATCACCTCGAAGAGTTGAGGACCGCCCTGGAGACGGCGAAGGTCGGCCAGGGGTAGAGCCCGGCCGCAGCGACAGGCTCTACCCTCTGGCTCAATCGTTCCCGGGTGCGACGGTTGGCTTAAGCCGGGCTACTCGTAGCGCAAGGCATCAATCGGGTTGAGGCGGGCGGCGCGCTGGGCGGGATAGATGCCGAAGAACAGGCCCACAGCCAGCGAGAAGCCCACAGCGAGCAGGGCAGCGCCCGGGGTCACCGAGGCGGTCAACACCTTCGTGGCGCTGACGCCGAGCGTGATCAGGGCACCCAGGGCCAGGCCGATGAGGCCGCCAGTGACGGAGATCACCAGCGCTTCCACAATGAACTGGACCAGGATGTCGCTGGCGCGGGCGCCGACGGCCTTGCGCAGGCCGATCTCGCGCGTCCGCTCGGTGACGGATACGAGCATGATGTTCATTATGCCGATGCCGCCCACCAAAAGCGAGATGCCGGCTATGGCGCCCAGGAAGATGGTGAGCGTGTTGAGCACGCTCGAGGCCTGCTGCAGGATGCTGGCCAGGTTCTGCACCGCGAAATCATCGTCGCTGCCATCGGCCTTGAGGTGATGGCGCTCGCGCAGGAGAGTGCTGACACGCGCCTCAATCGTGGGGAAGTCGGCCGGGCTGCGTGCGGTCATCATGACGGCGCCCACGGTGTAGCTGTTGCCATCGGGGCTGCGCGTGCCTCCGAGGCGCTGCTGCAGCAGCGTGATGGGCACGATGCCGGCGTCGTCCACGCTGCCCAGCCCACCCTGGACAGCCAGCACGCCGATGACGCGCAGGCTCGTGTCCTTGGCGCGAACCGTCTGGCCCACTGCCTCGCCGGAGCCGAAGAGCGTCGTCTTCAGGTTGGCGCCGAGCACGATCACCGGAGCGGCGCTACGTACCTGGTCCAGGCTAATGAAGGAACCCGAGGCCAGCTTCAGGTTCGAGATGATCTGATAATCGGGCGTAGTGCCGGTAAGCGTGGCATTGCTGCTGGCGGCCGGCGCCACCACCTTGGCACTGACGTTGCTCATCGGCGCCAGAGCCGTTACCGGCAGGTTGAGGGCGGCGATGGCCTCGGCATCTGCCATGGTCAGGACCGGCACCACTCCTTCTGCCAACTGGGCTGCCCGGCGGCCGAAGTTGGGCTGGACGTAGACGGTATTGGTGCCCATGGCCTTGAACTCGTTCGTGACCATGCTGTTGACGCCGGCACCGAGCGAGAGCAGCGCCGTCACCGCCATCACGCCGATGATGACGCCGAGCATGGTGAGCAGGGAGCGCATCTTATTAGTCGTCAGGCTGCCGAAGGCGAGGCGCACCACTTCGAGCAAGCTGGCGTTGCCTTCGTCTTCGATATTGATTGGCGGCAGCACCTGAACTGGCGCTGCGGCGGTGGTTGTGTCTATACGTATGGCTTCCGTCATCAGTTTACCTCTGGTTACCTGGGCGGGGCGCTGTCGCGGATGACCAGGCCATCGCGCATGGTGAGCACCCTCTGGGCATAGGCGGCAATGTCCGCCTCGTGCGTCACCAGTACCACCGTCAGCCCCTGCTCGCGGTTCAGCCGTTGCAGGATGAGCATGATCTCAGCGCTGGTCTTGGTGTCCAGGGCCCCGGTCGGCTCATCGGCCAGGATGACCGAAGGGCTGCCGACGAGGGCTCTTGCCAGGGCCACACGCTGCTGTTGCCCGCCTGAGAGTTCATTCGGCCGGTGGTGCAGGCGTTCGCCCATCCCCATGATCTCAAGGGCGACCTTGGCCCGCTGGTGGCGCTGCCGTGCCGAGATGCCCCTGTAGATGAGCGGCATCTCGACGTTGCGCATCGCGTCCTGCCGCGGCAGGAGGTTGTATTGCTGGAAGACGAACCCCAGCCGGCGCGCCCGCACCAGGGCCAGGTCGCTCGCGCTCAGGTTGGCCACTTCCAGCCCATCGAGAATGTAGCTGCCACTTGTGGGTGTATCCAGGCAGCCGAGCAGGTTCATGAGTGTGCTCTTGCCGCTGCCGGATGGCCCCATGATGGCGACGAACTCGCCCCGACAGATGTCGAACGATACACCGCGCAAGGCGGGAACTTCGACGTCGCCCATGCGGTAGACCTTGTGCAGGTCGCGCACTGAGATCATGGTGCCCGCCGGGCAAGCGCGCTCGGAGCCGCCATCGCCGGGCGGGGCGGTGGGAACTGCCGTCATCGTGCTGGCCATGCTAACCACCGAAGAAGCCACGCGGTTTCGGCACCGCGCTCGTGGGCACGGCGATGATGCGCTGGCCCTCACTCAAGCCAGAGACGATCTCGGTGTTAGTGCCGTCGGTGAGGCCCGTCGTCACATCCACTTCAGTGAAGCCCTTGCCGTCCGCGTTAGGCACCTGCACCACGTGGCCGGCGCCCTTGGGCAACAGCGCCGTGTTGGGCACGAGCAGGACGCCCTTCTTGTTGGCGACGACGATGGTGAGGTTGGCCGTCATGCCCGCCTTGATGCGCGGGTCGCTGTTGGCAAAGGTGACTTTGACATCGTAGGTGACTACGCCATTGACTTTCTGGGCCGAGGGGGCGATGTAATCCACTGCCCCGGTGGCCTGCCAATCCGGCAGCGAGTCAATTGACAGTTGCACGGGCTGGCCGAGCTTGGCCCGCACCACGTCGTTCTCGTTCAACAGCATTTTGACGTGCATCGTGCTCACATCCATGAGCGAGATGGCCGGCGTGGCGGCGTTGACCTGGCTGCCGGGGACAATGCTGACGTCGGTGACCAGGCCCGCGAAGGGGGCACGCAGCGTCGCCTGCTCCAGGTTCAACTCGGCTTGCTTCACCGCCGCTTCCGCCTGGGTGACGGCCGCCTCCTGGATGGCGATGTCCGTCTCAGTGGCCGGGGCGGTGAGCTTGGCCAGATTAGCCTTGGCCTGGTCAATGCTGGCCTGGGCGGCGGCGAGATCAGCAGCAGTCGCCGGGTTAGTGAGCTTAGCCAGGTTTGCCTTGGCCTGCTCCAACTGGGCGGCGGCAGCCTGGATCTTGGAGTTGGCATCGCTGCCAGCCGTATCGGCCAGCGAGTCGTAGTTCGCCTTGGCCTGCTGGTAATCTATCTGGGCTTGCTGATAGGCAGCCAGGGCGGCGCGGTCATTGGCGTTCTTCTGGATGGCGTCGGTGTAGTCCAGTTGCGCCTTCTCCAGGGCCACCTGCGCCTTCTGCAGGCTGGCCCGCGCTGCCTCGAGTTGGCTGCCAGTGGTGCCGGCGGCGACAACAGCGGCGTCATAGGCGGCCTGGGCGCTGGCGACGGCTGCCTGGGCGGAGGCCAGGTCGGTGGACGTAGCCCCGGCGACAAGCTTGTCGTAGTTGGCCTGGGCGCTGGCCACGGCGGCTTGCGCGGCGGCGATATCCTCGGGGCGGGCGTTGCCCTGCTTCGCCTGCTGCAGCCTGGCCTGGGCGCTGGCGAGCGAGGCCTTGGCGCTGGTGAGCGCCAGCTGCAGGGCCCGGTCGTCCAGCTTGGCCAGAGCCTGGCCGGCCTGGACACTGTCGCCGGACTTGACGAGCACCTCGGTGACTGTGCCGCCGACCTGGAACGAGAGGCCGAGGGACTGCTCGGCATCAATTGTGCCGCTGCCGGCGATGGTGCTGACGAGGTCGCCACGGGTGACGGCGACGGTGTTGCCGAGGCTGGCAGCGCCGGCCTGGGTGGCGGCGCGCCCAGCACCGTTGATCAGCAGAGCCACGATTATCGCTACGATAACGAGGACTATGCCTGCGCCCAGCCAGCGGCCACGGATGCCACGCTTGCGGGCTAGGGTTGCGTTGGCCATTCAATGCTCCTTGTGTTCAGACGACAAATGCGGTGGGCGGCTATCAGTTCCTGACATTGACCGCCCACAACAGTAATAAGCATAACATGTTGCCGGCTTTTGCGCAGCATACGTCTGCATGAGGCGTAGCTCAGGCTTTCGGGTGAGGCGGCGGCGGGGGGTCTCTCAGCCAGCGGACCTGGCTGGCTTCCACAGGCGGCGTCCCCAGAAGAAGGTGCGGTAGAGCGCATAGGGCAGGGGCCGCTGCACCAGGTCCCAGGCGCCGGCATAGCGCACGACCTTGCCGCCAAAGCCGCGCTTGAAGCGCCACACGCCCCAGAGGCCGCCCTCTCCCAGGCGGTCGGTGTCCACATACAGCTCGGGATGTGCGCCCACTTCCTCAGGGATGCCCCAGAGGTCATACGTCTCGCAACCGCGCTCCCTGGCCCAGGCCATGGCCCGCCACTGCACGGCATAGCTGGCCATCAGGTTGCGCTTCTCGTCTGATGATGCGCCGTACAGGTAGTAGGCGGTGTCGCCGAAGGCGAACACCATGATGGCGGCCAGCAGCGCTCCTTCGTGCTCGCCCAGGAGGAGGGCGGCCATGCCGTCGGCGGCGAAAGCACGATAGGCGCCTTCGTAGTAGGCAGGGTCGCGGCTGGGGAAGCCATCGCGCCTGGCCGTTTGCTGCATGAGGGCAGCGAAGGCAGGGAGATCGGCGTCGCCCCCGGTGCGTACTGTCACACCTTTGCGCAGGGAAAGGCGGATGTTATAGCGCGTCTTGGGCTTCATGCGGGCGAGCAGCGCTTCTTCCTCGCCCCGGAGGTCCACCAGGACCGTACTCGGCACCTGCACCGCCTGAAAGGCGGGGCGGAACCCCAGGCGCTGCAATAGGGCCTGGACCTCGGGGCTGGCCGGCCAGGGCGGCTCGAGCTTCAGGGCGATGCAGCCGCACTCCCGCGCCAGCTGTGCCAGTTCGCCTATCAGTTGCCCGGCTGCTACCGCAAACGGGAGCTCCGGGCTCAGGGCCGGCCCGCGTGGCACGTAAGCCAGCCGGCCCAGGGGTGTATGGCGCAGCAGCACCTGAGCCACGCCAGCAGCGGATTGGTGCCGAATCACGCCCCAGCCGGTCGAGCGCTTGAACTCGCCCCACTGAAAAGATTGCAGGATGCTGGGGGCGTGGCAGCGCTGGAGGGCGCTGTTCCATTGTTCGGCGGAAGGGCTTTGCAGCTCCACGGCTGCGTCTGACATCAGGGCCTCGGCTCATCCTGGTCGCCTGTGCCGGCGCCACAGCCATTATGCTCTAGAGGCGACCGGCAGGCCAGGGGAGACAAGAGAACACGGATGAACGCGGAGGACCGCCGACAAACGCGGATCACGAATCGCTCTTCTCTCTTGTCGGCGTGAATCTGCATCCATCGGGGTTTATCCGCGTTCCCTCACCCCCACTGGAGTGCAGTTCCAGCGCGGAGAGATCAGCCGGCGTCCTCGTCCAGCGGGCGGAAATCGTAGGTGCGCTCCTCCAGGGGGCTATCGCCGAGACGGCGCACGCGCAGCAGGGGCTGGCTCCCCAGACGCTGTTCCAGCTCCGCTGCCACTTGCAGGAGCTTGGGATTGGCGGTGGCCTGGCCGGCGCTGGAGAGGCTGGGGAACAGCCGCATCTGCTTGCCCGCCTCCGGGGTCAGGGCGAGGGCGAGCAGGCTGAGCGCCACGATCGGCCCGCCGATGGCCTCGGCCTGAGCGGCGGCATAGAGCGGCCGGCGCGCCGCCGCCAGAATGCCCGCTTCGCCGGCGATCGGCTCCTTGAGCGCTGCCTCGCGTTGCTGGACGCGGCCACTTTCCTCCTGCCAACGCACACGCAGCCCGGCGCAGCTCCAGCCACGAGAACGCAATTCCGCCGCCAACTGGATGGCTAGCTCCCTCAACGCCGCTTCCAGGTCGGGCCAGGAGGTGAGTGGCGGCTCGAACTGGCGCGAGGTCTCGGCTTCGGGCGGCGCCTGGCCCTCGATCTCGTCCTCATCCTGGCCGGAAGCGAGACGCCAGGCTGCCAGGCCGACCTCGCCCGCCTGAGCCTGCAGCGCCAGCCTGCCCAGGGCTGCCACCTCGCCAAGGCTGCGCAGGCCGAGCAGAGCCAGGCGCCGGTGCAGTTCGCGCCAGGCAGCATCCATTCTCGGCAGGGTGGCCAGGGGCAAAGGCGCCAGGAAGGCTGCCTCCTGGCCGGCAGGGACGATCGTGATCTCGCTCTTGCCATACATGGCCGCCATCTGGGCGGCAAATGGTGTGCCGGCAATGCCGGCGCGCAGCACGCTCGGGCTGGGGGGCTCGGCGCCGATGGCCGCGAGCACGGCCTCCCAGGCCTGGGTCACCAGCAACCGCGCCACGGCCTGCTCGTCCCCCACCAGACGCTCCAGGCCGCGCAGGCGCATGAAGGCGATGCCCAACTCGGCGTTGCCCGGGCGAGTGGCAGGTGGCCGGCGGCGCTGCCCTCCTTGTGGCAGGGCGGGCGCGCTGACCTCGGGGGTGAGGCGCAGCATCGGTTCGGCCAGGGCGGCGGCCACTCTGCGGTAAGCTGCCTCGTCTGCCGCCACAGAGGTCGCCTGTGGGCAAAGCGATTGCGCGCGGCTGAGCAGCATGCCTGGCCGCACCCCGGCCTGAGCGGCCTCCGCCGAGGCTTCCAGCACCAGCGGACGGCGAGCACCCTGGTAGACAAGCAGCGGCGTCGCCGCGAACTCGGGGCGACGCAGGCGTTCGACGAGGGCTCGCAGCCGTGGCAGATATAGGCAGAGTATCCGCAGCGGCATCTGTCTCGACCTGGATCGGCCGCTATCGCGGCTCAACGCGGCTGGTGGCCTCAGTTTCGTGACGGCGGCCCGGCAGGAGCGTGTTCTCCGGGCGCTTGTTGGCCAGCCTTTCCGGCGCCGTCAATGGCGGGGGTGGCGCGCCCGAACAGGCTGAGAAAAGCGTCGAAGGTATTGCCCACCAGGTTGGCGAGGTTGATCATGCGCATGTAAGCGAGCAGAGCCTGCGCCTTCTCCGGCCCATAGTAATCCCGGAGGCGCTGTTCGGCGAGCGGGTCAGGGTGGCCTGCCGTCTCGGCCCAGTGCTGAGCGAAGGTCAGGGCCACGGCTTCACTGGCCGGGAATTCGCCCAGTTGTAGAGCCAGGAGGTGAGCCAAGTCGTCGTCGCTCACACCGCTGCGCAGGGCGATGCGGGTGTGGGCGTAGGAGCAGTAGCGGCAACCGTTCACCTGGGTCACCACCAGCATCACCTTCTCGGCAAAGGCGCGGTCCACCAGTTGCTTTCGCCTGGCCTGGCGCAGGACCGGCGCCTGGCGCAAAGCGGCCCAGAGGTCGCGCAGGAAAGCGATTGGGCTGCGGTAGTAGCGCTTGTTGAAGCGACGCACCTGACCTCCTGCTTCTCGCCTTCAGCGCCAACGCACCAGCCTGCCGACGAAGCTGTGGCGCAGCCTGACGGCGTCATGCGGGCAGACCTCCTGGCAGCAGTAGCAACGGATGCACTTGTCGCGGTCAATGACGGCGTAACGCCGGCCCTGATGCTCCTCGATGCTGATCGCCTGGGCCGGGCAGCTGGTGCGGCAGATACCGCAGGCCTCGCACTTCTGGACGATGATCTCGGGCCGGGCCGTCATGCGCGTGCGCAGGAAGTTGCTCATGAAAGGGGGAAAGTTCGTCGGCCGCGCCGCTGGTACCTTGAAATCGCTCAGGCGGAGGTCAGCCGCTGGCACACCAAGCTGCTCAATCTCCTCCGCTTTGGCCGGGAGGAGCCCCAGGGCGATCGCCTCCGCCAGGACCGGAACCTGCTCCGGCCGAAGGCCAACAATACCAGTGGCGACCATGTCCACTGCGAAACCATCTGGCCCGGCGATCACGGCGCCCAGGGAGCGCAGGTGGCCGCTCTGTGGGCCGTTGCCCTCCATCGCCATGATGCCATCAATGATGGAGAAGGCTGGCTGGACGGTGTGGTAGAGGTCAATGAGCAGGCGGGCGAACTGCGAAGGGGTCTGATAGCTGAAATGCAGCCTGCCCTTCTCCAGGCCGGCGATCGTGCCGTAGAGGTTCTTGACGGCGCCGGTGTACACCATGAAGGCGTGCGTCTTCAGCTTCGCCATGGAGATGACCTTGTCTGCCTGGGTGACCGGTTCACCCAGCAGGAAGCTCTTGGCCACCAGGCCTTCGGGGTACTGGCGTTCGACGACCTTGTCGAAAGGCCGGAACTGGGCCCCCGTCTCCCGGCAGACGGCGAGGATGCCGCAACGGTCTGCCGCTCTCACCGCATTGCCGACACTCGGGCTATCCCCCACCCAGACCTCGGCCGCGCCCGCCTGTTGGCAGCCAATGATGGCGGCGCGCATGACCTCAGGGTGCGTGGTGACGCCGGCGCTCACCGGCGAGCTCACGAGAATGTTCGGCTTGAGCAGAACCTTGTCGCCCGGCTTGATGAAGGCTTCCCATCCGCCGAGCAACGCCACGGCCTGGTTCACCGCGGCCTGCACCTGGTCGCGTTCGTAGCTTGGGCAGCGAACAACGGAGACTCGGCTCATGCTTGCTCCTCTTACAGCCATTCGCCAACGCTGGAGCCGTTATGTTGGTGCCGAGATGCCGTTGTTGTCAAGACGGCGGAAGCAGGGGACACAGATGAACGCCGATGAACGCAGATTAAGGCCAATGCAATGGGAGAGAGAAGATAATGGCTTCTGATCCGCGTTTATCGGCGTCTACCTGCGTTCATCCGTGTTCCCTTACCTCCATGGCGCGGCCGCTCGTCGGCGATTCGGTTGCATGGGCATAGCTGCGAATGTACAATAAACAGTAGTGAAGTATGTGACGTCGGGACAGTGTTGATAACGTGTTCGGCTGAACCGGGGGCTATGCATGGTACCGCCAATGGGCTTGCGTGACCTCCTGGCCCTGCGGAGCCTGCAGCACGATGGCGTGCCCCTCACTCTAGAGGCAGCCCTCGCCGCGGAGGGTTCTCCCTTCCAGCGCTCGCTGCTGTCGCTGTTGGTGCTGGATGGTCGTTCCGTTTCCACCTATGTGGTCCGCGAGGGTGGCCCTGATGGGGCGGCCGGGTTTGTGCAGGCGCGCCAGCGGCCGGGGCGTCCTGAGGCTGACCTGCTCTACATCGCGCCTTTCCCCTGCAGCGAGCGCGCCGTGCCGATCTGGGAGCGCCTGCTGCTGTCGCTATCCCAATGGGCGGTCAGCAACGGTATAGTGCGGCTTTATGCAACCATCCAGGCCGACGGGCCGGAGGAAGGCTGCCTTCGCCGCGCTGGCTTCTTGCGCTACGCCTCAGACAGCGTCTACCGCATGGAACCCTTGCCGGCGAGTTTCGCCCCTCGTTTCTGCCCCGACCTGCGGCCGCAGATGGCGCGTGATGCCTGGGCGCTGCAGCGCCTCTATGCCGGCATCACCCCTTTGCGTGTGCAGCAGGCGGAGGGGTTGATCCACGCTGGCTGGAGCGTGCCCACGGCAGAGTGGAGCGGGCGCTCCTGGACGAAGAGTTACGTGCTGGAAGGGAGGGACGGCCTGGAGGCCTACCTGGGCATCCGCCGGGGCAGCAAGGGACATTGGTTCCGGCTGGTGATGCGGCCCGAGGCCAGCGAGCGCAGGCGGGAACTGCTGGCGCACGCTCTGGCCGTGATCGCACAGTGGCCGCCGCGGCCCGTCTACACCTGTGTGCGCCAATATCAGAATGGGCAGGCCGATGACCTGGCCTCGCTTGGCTTCGTTTTCGCCGGCGAACGCGCGCTCACGGTGCGCCATCTGGCCCAGCATATCCGGCCGGCCCTGGAGGAGATCGTCTATCGCCTGCAGGGTGCAGTGAGCGCCAACATAAACACCAGCATCCCGGACAATGGCCATGCGGCAGATGGGCTTGTGCCGATCATGGGCCTGCCGGGGATTGAGGCTGCTGCCAGCCGGCCCGACGTGACTGACAGAGTGAGGGCATGACTAGATACCAAATAACGGATAACTTGGACGCATTGTTAGAGATTCTGCCGCCTTACATAGAGACGGCGCTGCGGGAGGTGAATGGCGAAAGCGACTTGCTCGAGATCGTGCTGGACCTGGGCCGCGTGCCGGAAGCGCGCTACCCCGGGCGCGAGGTGGTGCTGAGCGAGAAAGAGGTCACTCAGGACGACATCAGCTACGTCGTCAGCCACGTCAGCGAGTTCACGGGCGACAACCGCGCCGGCATCGAGCGCACGCTGCACCGCATCTCCTGCATCCGCAACCGGCATGGCGATATCGTAGGCCTGACTTGCCGCGTGGGGCGGGCCGTCTTCGGCACGATTGACATCATTGAGGACATCGTCGCCAGCGGTGCCAGCATTCTCCTGTTGGGCCGCCCCGGCGTCGGGAAGACGACGATGCTGCGCGAAGTGGCACGGGTGCTGGCGGAGCAAAAGCGCGTCGTCATCGTGGATACGTCCAACGAAATCGGCGGCGATGGTGACATCCCCCATCCTGCCATCGGCCGGGCGAGACGGATGCAGGTGCCGACGCCGATCATGCAGCACGCTGTGATGATCGAGGCAGTCGAGAACCACATGCCGGAAGTGATCATCATTGACGAGATCGGCACCGAACTCGAGGCGGAGGCAGCCCGCACCATCGCCGAGCGCGGTGTGCAATTGGTGGGCACGGCCCATGGCCAGACGTTGGACAACCTGATGATGAACCCGACGCTCATGGACCTGGTCGGCGGCATCCAGAGCGTCACCCTCAGCGATGAAGAGGCACGCCGGCGTGGGACGCAGAAGTCCATCCTGGAGCGCAAGGCTCCGCCCACGTTCGATGTGCTGGTCGAGATCCAGGACCGCGACCGCCTGGTGGTGCATCACAACGTGGCCGCCGCCGTGGACGCTATCCTGCGCGGCCGGCCGCTGCCGCCTGAGGTGCGTTACCGCGACGAAGAGGGGAAAATACACAAGGAGGCCGCTGCCACTGTTCAGCCTCGGCTGGAGCCTGGCAGCGAGCACGAGGAAGGCCGCCGGCAGACCCGGCCGCTTCCCTATGTCCCGGCCTATGAGGTGGCAAGCGCGGACGCCGCTTTCCCGGCGGAAGGGCGCAATGGCGAGAATGGCGAACGCCTGAACCGGCGCGACCCAATGACGGTGTTCCTCTACGGCGTGAGCCACGGCCGTTTCCGCGACGCTGCCCAGGACCTGGGCGTGCCGGCGCGCATCGCCCGCGGGCTGGAAGAGGCCAACGCTGTCATGACGCTGCGCAATCACTACCGCCGTCACCCGCAGGCGATCGTGGACGCCGAGCGCCGTGGCCTGCCGACCTATGTGCTGCGCGCCAACACCAGCGAGCAGATCCGCGGCTCGCTGGCCAGCATCTTTGCTCTGCCCTATCAGGAAGAAGAGATCGCTCAGGCGCCGGAAGAGGAGACGCGCGAGGCTATTCGGCGCGTCCTGGCCGGAGCGGCGGCGGTTGAACTCTCGCCTCAGAGCAGCCAGGTGCGCAAGCAGCAGCACTTGGCGGCGCGGGAGGCCAACCTGCTCTCCTACAGCCTGGGCAGCGAGCCCTACCGGCGGGTGCGCATCCTGCGGCCGCGCTAGATAGCGCTGCCCACGAGAGAAGGGGACCGGGTGCAGGGATTGTTCATCAGCTTCGAAGGGCCGGAGGGCGGCGGCAAGACGACCCAGATGGAGAGCTTGCGCCGCTACCTGGCGGGGCGAGGCTACGACCCGTTGTGCCTGCGGGAGCCAGGTGCTACCATAGTGAGTGAGCGCATCCGTGCCCTTCTGCTCGACGAGGATGTAGGGGGGCTGGCGGCGCGAACGGAGGCGCTGCTATTCTGCGCCGCCAGAGCCCAACTTGTGGCGAGCGTGTTGCAGCCCGCCCTGGCCCAGGGCCGGGTCGTTCTCTGTGACCGCTATGCCGATTCGACGCTAGCCTACCAGGGCTATGGGCTTGGCTTGCCGCTGGCGGAGCTTGCGGCAGTCAACCGGTTCGCAACTGAGGGGCTGACGCCGGACCTCACTTTCTGCCTGGATGTGCCGGCGGAAGTGGGCCTGCGGCGTAAGCACAACGTCGCTGAGACCAACCGCATGGAGGCCAAGGACCTGGCCTTCCACCAGAGGGTGCGCCAGGGCTTTCTGGAACTGGCTGCCCAGGAGCCGGACCGCTGGCGTGTCATTGACGCTACCCGGCCGCCGGCTGAGGTCGCCGCCGCCATCCAACACCAGGTTGAGGTTACCCTCCAGGAGGCATGCAAGCCATGAAGCTCATCATCAGCATCGTCAACAGCGACGACGCCCGCGGCCTGCTCGACCAGTTGCTCACGCGAGGTTTCCGGGCCACGGTCATCAGCACCACCGGCGGCTTCCTGCGCGAAGGCAACACCACGGTCTTCATCGGCACCGAAGACGAGAAAGTGGACGAGGCGCTGAAGGTGATCCGCCAGAGCTGCCATACTCGCATCCAGTATGTCAGCCCGCTGCCGCCGATCATGGAGCCGGGCGAACTCTACACCCCCAACCCGATCGAGGTGCAGGTGGGCGGCGCCACGGTGTTCGTCCTGGACGTGGAACGCTTCGAGAGGTACTGAGCCTACACGTCGTAGAGGTCGCCGCTCTCGAGGCCACCGTCCATACCGGCGGCTTCATCCGCCAGGCCGGGCATAGATTGTTCGATCTGCTCGGGCGATTCGCCTGCTTCCAGGCGGCCGACCATCTCGTCGAACTCGGGGCCCATGTCCTCGCCCACTTCCTGGCTCATGCGGCGCATCCAGCGCCCCATGCTCTTGGGGTCGTTCTCGTCCAGGTCGCCCAGGCCGGAGTCGGCCAGGTTGTCCAGCCGGCTCTCCTCGCTGCGCAGAAAGGCCGTGCGCGAGACGATGCGTTTCAGCTGGTCGCTGCCGCAGCGGGAGCAGGTGGGGTGGCTGCGCTCTAGTTGCGCCTGGGACCGCCACCAGATGGCCACTTTGCGGCCACAGTTGCCACAGCGATATTCGTAGATCGGCATAGCTACCCCTCTGCAAACACTAGATGCGCTCGCCAGCGGCACTAGCTGAGCCGCGGCGAGCGTATCTATGTTAACGAGATGAGGGGTGAGCGGCAACCCGCTGGATGAGCCCGGATCAACGCCGGTCAGCGTTGGCCATACTTGGTTATGTAGCGCTCGTGCAGCGCCGCAACCTGGTCCGGCGGCAGGGGCTGCGGGTCGCCGATTTGCATGGCGATCCAGAGGGTGCGGGCGGCATCCTCTACCATGACGGCGGCTTTGACCGCCGCCATGGCGTTTGCGCCGATGGTGAACACGCCGTGGTTGCGCATGAGGATGGCAGGGGCCTGCCCGATGGAGCGCACGATCTCCATGCCGATTTCCTCGCCGCCGATGGGGGCATAGGCGCCGAGCGGAATCTCGCAGCCGAACTCGTCGGCGATTGCGGTGAGGCAGGGCTTAATCGTCTTGCCGACGGCGGCAAAGGCCGTGGCATAGGGTGAATGCGTGTGGACGATGCCGCCAACGTCCGGGCGCTTGCGGTAGACATAAAGATGCGTCGCCGTGTCCACAGACGGCGCCAGCCCGCCCTCCACCACATTGCCCTGAAGGTCAACGATGACGATGTCCTGCGGGCGAAGGTCATCGTAGAGCACGCCCGAGGGCTTGATCGCTACCAGGCCGCTCTCAGGATCGCGCCCGCTGACGTTGCCGCTCGTCCAGGTGACCAGGCCGGCCTTCGGCAGGATCAAGTTGGCGCGGCACACTTGTTCTTTGAGTTGCTCAAGCATCGCTTATCCCCCAGAGTTGCAAATACGACCACAGATGGACACGACCACCGATGGACACGACCACCGATGGACACCGATGGACACGGATGCAGGCTGATGCACACCGATAGCGTTCGGCAATGTCTTGTGCTGCGCTCGTCGGCCTCTATCGGTGTGCATCGGTGTTCCCTGTGCAGCGGCGTGCATCTGTGGTCAGAGTCGTCCCTGCTGACGGATGACGCCCAAGATCGTCTCGAAGTTGGCCTGCCAGCGGTCCTCGGGCACGTCCTCGGTGATCCCGATGAGGAAGCCATCCCCTGGCGCAGCCTCGCGCAGCAGTTGCCGCGTCGTCTCGGCGATCACGGCCAGGCTCTCCAGGTGCACGGAGGACGGGAAGTTGATCCAGAGCACCTTGCCCGGCCAGGCCTGGCGCGCCTCAGCCACGGTCATATCGCAGGTGGGCACAGGCGTGAAGGCCTCAATGTAATCCAGGCTGGAGCGGGCGATCCCCGGGGCGAGCAGGCGAGTGTTGGCGTCGAAGTGCACGCCCAGCAGTTTGCCCCTGGCATGCAGGACCTCGGCCGCCTCTTCGTATTGGGGCAGGATGTAGCGCTCGAAGCGCTCTAAGCCGACCACCTCAGGGCTGACGTTGCCGCCATAGTTCACGGCCAGCGCCGGCGAAGCGGCGACAACCTGATAGAGCTTGCGCCGATCGGCGACGAGCAGGTCGTGCAGGCGGAGCAGGCGCTCGCGGTTCTCGGCCCATTGCAGCGAGAACTCCTCGACGCCCATCAACTCGAGGATGATCTCCATCAGCGGCTCGTAGCCGATGCCGGCGCGCACGAAGCCGTCGCCACCAAGGAGCGCCTGCGTCTTGGCGAAGGCCTCATAGTTGGGCAGGTAATAGCGGTCGGCGATGAGGCACTCGAGGGGCTCATAGTCGGCTGGGCTGGTGAACAGGCGCTTCTCATGCCAGGTGGTGAAGCCGGCAGGCTGGTCCACCGCAGTCAAGTCGCCGGCAGGAGTATGGTAGGTGGTGCGCACCCTGGCGACGCCATCGTCGCTGGTGTAGTGCCGGCTCTCGACCGTCGTCTCGTGGTAACGCGTAAGGTATGCCGGCGTGCGCCGCTCGACGATGCACAGCCCCTCATTGCGCAGGCGCCGCTCCGCCTCGCTGGTCGGCAGTTTGTTCTCATAGACGGTGAAAGGGACCATGTCGGGCCGCTGCCCGAGCAGGGCCGCTTCCACGCGCTGGCGTGGGGTCAATGGCTGACTCTCCTTTGGTTGTGAGATCTCAAACGGCAGGTCCAGCTAGCAATGGGCCCTGCCCATGCGAAAGCGCCGTATCAGGCTGCCTGGATGACCTGCAGCGCCCATTCCATGGTCTCGAAGAACTGCCCGAGGGCTTTCTCGTCTGAGAGCAGCGATAGGGCAATACTAGGGCGCTTATCCAGCTTGGTCTCGGGTATGGAGACGCCGCGCAGGCGATTCAGGCGCTGCAAGAGCTCCAGCCGAAGGCTCCGCTGATCGAACGGAGCCCTGCGTGCCAGCCCCTCAAATTGCATCTCCACCTTGCCGTAGGTGTAGATCACGAACAGGCAGTAGGAGATTCCGTTGTAGTCCAGCCAGGGAAAACACGACCCGTAGACTCTGCCACTACCCCAGGACACGCGGAGCTTATGGTCTTTGGCCCACTCGAAAATGCGCCGGGCGATTCCGGCTTCATCGGCATTCCTGTAAGACTCCAAAGTGGCGAAGAACTTTGCCTCGTCCCACTGGAAGCGCTCTCGCGGTGTGTGCCCCTTGCGCTGGAGGGCGTCCCCAGTCTGGCCAAACACCCGCGGGACCATCGCCCTGAGCCCCTCCGCGACGTATTGCCGCACCTCCAGAGCGAGCACCTCGGCGGGGGCCATTTGTTCGTTGAGGAACTCGACAACCCTTCGCAGAGCGGACGGGATGACGTCCGCCGCGAATACAAGCCTGATCCTGCCAGCCTGCAGGTTCGTTCTAACCTCCTGCCAGAACGAATCCACGTCCTCCTCATCCTGAAGGAACGCGGCCAGGATCTCATCGGGATCTTGTTTTTCGGCTTCACAGCGTTGCTCGAACAACTGCCTGATTTGGTCCGCGGGCCAGTAGGCGGAAGCATTCGCGGCGTAGTCGAGCATCTGGCCAATCACCTCGCGGCGGATGCGCACGTCGCTGCTTCTCTTTACTTCGACCAGGGTCGGCACGCCGTCCTGGTCCAGGAACAGATGATCGAGGGACATGGCGTTGCCGCCAGCTTCCTCCAAGGGCACGCCTACCTCGCGCCCAATGAGGAGCCACCGCCTGGGCGAGTCGCTGTCAATCTGGTCGCCGGCCAGCAAGTTTGGGTAGTCCGCCAGGAGCTTCTGCAGAAGCTCCTCAGAGTCATAGTCCTTCTCAGTCATCTCGACGAGGGTGTCACCGCCTTGCAGCAGGAAAATCCCCCCGGGCATAGTCCCTCCGACCCTTTGCTTTTACGAGCGGCCACCGGCGCAGGCTGGCCCTGCTCGTGACTTTGGCGCTCGGTAGTGTAGCCATGATCACGTCAGTGCTGGCACTCGGGGCAATAGTACGTCGGGCGGCCGGCCACGGTTTCCTTGACGACCGTACCCGAGCAACCCAGGCAGGGCTGGCCCTCGCGCTGCTTCACCCGGAAATGCTCCTGGTAATGCCCCTTGCTGCCATCGAGGTGCACGAAAGCCATCTCCGAGGCGCCGCCGTATTCAATGGCCTCGCACATCACCTGGCGCATGGCCGCTAACAGGCGCTGCACCTCCTCGCGGCTGAGGCTGGATGCCTTGCGGTGCGGGTTGATGTGCGCCAGAAAGAGTGCCTCATCGGCGTAGGTGTTGCCCACTCCGCCCATGAGAGACTGCTCCAGGAGCACGGCCTTGATGGCGGCATGGCGTCGCGCCAACCCCTCGGCCAGGCCGTCCGCCGTGAGTTCGTCCGAGAGCACGTCCGGGCCGAGTGCAACGATCTCGGGCTGCCGCGCCACCTCCGCGCTCGGCATCAGGCTCTGGAAGCGCAGGGCGCTGCCCACGAGGGCGAGACAGGTGCCGTCATCGAAGTGCAGCCTCAGCTTGGCGTCTTCAGGAATCTCGGCCGAGAGGGCGGAGAAGCGCAGCGAGCCAACCATCATCAGGTGCAGCACCAGGGCCAGGCCATTGTCGAAATCGAGCACCAGGCGTTTGCCGAAGCGGCGCACCGCTTCGATGCGCCGGCCGGCAAGTTCCGCCAGGCGCTCCTGGCCAACCGCCAGGCGCTGGTCCGGGACGGTGTCCACGCTGGCCACGCGCCGGCCGACGATGTGCTGGCGTAGTTCGCGCGCCAGGATCTCGACCTCAGGCAACTCAGGCATGCTGGCCGCTCCCAGCGTAGACGTACTGCCGCAGCCCGATGTCCTCCAGTTCGTAGAACCAACTTGTGGGCAGGGCGCGGAAGCGCAGCGAGATGCGCCCGGAGCAATCCCGCTCGTAATAGGTGAACAGCGTCTCATCGCCGGCGAAGCTGATGCTCGTGTAGGCATAGTCGCGGTGAATGTCGCGCTCCAGGGTGCGGTAGCGCAGCCACATGTTGCCATCGTCGGTGGATATGGCGGAGCGCAGGGGCGTGCGCCGCCCGCCCATGGGCAGACCACGGTCGTAGTTGTCGTTCCAGACGACGAGCAGATCGCCGCTGCTCGGGATGCGGGCGATGCTGGCCGGCGAATCCGGGGAGAGCAACGGCGTCGGCCCTACATTGGCCCATGTCTCCCCGCCATCGCTGGACTCGGCGCGGTAGATATGGCCGAACTGGGTGCGCAGGATCATGAGCAGAGAGCCGTCCTTGCGCTCCACCACGGCGGGCTCCATCGCTCCGCGCCTGGCCAGGTCCACCCAGGAAGTGGGGGCGCGCCAGGTGCGGCCCTCATCGTCTGAGAGGTAGCAACCGGAGCGGAAATGGCCGGTGCCGGTTTCGGGGCCGTCGGCGTCGTCACAGCGGGCCACCGGTGCGACGAGGCGGCCCGTGCTCAGGCGCAGCAGGCGAGCGTTGTTCATCACGTAGTAGCCGGTGCCGTCGCTGACCCGCGTCACTTCTCCCCAGGTGCGCCCCAGGTCTGGCGAGCGCTTGAGGCACACCTGCAGGTCCGTGCTGGAGTTCTTGCGCAGGAAGCAGAGCAGAAGCTCGCCGGTTGTTGGCAGCAGGAGCAGCGAGGCCGACATGCAGTTCTGCCTGGCATCGTTGGCGTGCAGCACCGTTGGCTGGGACCAGGTGCGGCCGGCGTCGCTCGAGTACATGCCGGCGATGGAAGCAGGCGCGTCGTCCTCCTTGCCGCGCTCGAAGCGGGTGTAGGCCAGGAGCAGGCGGCCATCCGGTAAGACGGCGATGTCCCCTTCGCTGTTACGCGGGTATTGCTCCGTTGCAGGGCAGATCAGGCTGGAGTACATCCTTATCGCTCCTCACATTCAAGGCCGGCCAGTGGCGGCCTGGCGCCCGCCGCCTCGTGGCTTATCCCTGGGTTACAGCAGGTCGAGCGGATCCACGTCAACCCGCCAGCCGAGCGGCAGCGGCTGGCCGCGCAGGAAGTCCCGCACGCCCTGGCCACGCAATATCATGTGCCAGCGGTAGCGGCCGCGCAAGCGCGAATAGAAGCAGGGCATGGGCCCGAGCACGTCCAGGTTGGGCCAGCCCTGCTGGCGCAGGCTCAGGCGCAAGCGTTTGCCCAGCCGCTCCGCCTCGGCCTGGCAGCGCTCGGCGCTAGTGTGAACGTAGAGCAGGCGTGCCAGTTCACCAAAGGGAGGGTAGCCCAGGCGTCGGCGGTGCTCGATTTCCTGCTGGTAGAAGCGCAGGTAGTCGTGGCCGGCGGCGGCATTGATGGCGTAGTGGTCGGGGCGGTAGGTCTGGATGATGGCGCGCCCGCCGCGCTCGCTCCTGCCGGCACGTCCGGCGACCTGTGTCAGCAACTGGAAGGCCCGCTCGCCGGCGCGGTAGTCGGGCAGGAACAGGGCCGTGTCCGCCGCAACGACGCCCACAAGGGTAACCAGGGGCAGGTCCAGGCCCTTGGCGATCATCTGCGTGCCGATCAGCACATCGGCTTCGTGGGCCAGAAAGCGCTCGAGGATGGCGTCGTGGCCGCCGCGCTGCCGGGTCGTATCGCGATCCCAGCGCAGGGTGCGCGCCTGGGGATAGACCTGGTGTACGTACGCTTCCAGCCGCTCCGTACCGGCGCCGAAGTAGCGGATGCGGGCGCTGGCGCAATTGGGGCAGCGCTTGGGAGGCGAGGTGCGATAGCCGCAATGGTGGCAGACCAGGGTGGAGGTTTCTTCCTCGCCGGCCGGGCTGTGGTAGGTGAGCGGCAAGTCGCAGCGCGGGCATCTGGCCACGTAGCCGCAGTCGCGGCAGATGACGAAGGTAGCGCTGCCGCGGCGGTTGAGAAAGAGAATGGCCTGCTCACCGCGTTCGAGCACGTGGCCGAGTTCGTAGAGCAGCAGGCGGCTGAGCAGGCCTGTGTGCCCCTCGCGCAGTTCCTGGCGCATGTCAACAATCTGCACCGGCGGCAGCGGTGCGGGGCCATTGCCGCCGTAGCGAGCGGGCAGGCGCAGCAGTCTCAGCGTGCCGCGCTCGGCGGCACGGTAGGTCGTCACATCGGGAGTGGCGCTGCCGAGGACAACCACTGCACCGCAGAGGCGCGCCAATTGTAGCGCTGCGTCGCGCGCATGGTAGTGCGGGCTTTCCTGCTGCTTGTATGAGGCGTCGTGCTCTTCGTCCAGGATGATCAAGCCCAGGTTGGGCACGGGCGCGAACAGGGCCGAGCGCGAGCCGATGACGACGCTGGCTGTGCCGTCGCGGATGAGGCTCCACTGATCATAGCGCTCGCCCGGAGACAGTTGGCTGTGCTGGATGGCGATGCGGCCGGGGAAACGCGCTCCGAACCGGCGCAGCGCCTGGGGTGTGAGGGCGATCTCGGGCACGAGGGCGATGGCCTGCTTGCCCAGAGCCAGCACCTGGGAGATTGCCTGCAGGTACACCTCCGTCTTGCCGCTGCCTGTGACGCCGTGGAGGAGGAAGGCCTCGTGTCGCCCTTCCCGGATGGCCGCCAGGATAGGCTCGAGCACGGCGGCCTGATCGGCGGTGGGCTCTTGTTGCTCTTCTGCCAGCGCTACTTCAGGCTGCGGCGCGGCGGCTGAGGAGCCAGTTGTGGCGGCACCGCCCCGCGCCAGGAAGGGGTCGCGGTAATAGCGCCTCTGTTCCAGGGCGATCACGCCAGCGCTGGCCAGCCGGTCCACCACGCGCTTGCTGACGCCCGGCTGCGCCAGCAACTCGCTCAGCCAAAGCGCGCCTGGATGCTCGGCCAGGTAGCTCAGGGCCGCGGCCAGGCCCGGCAAGCGGCTGGCGGCGACCACTGCCTGCCAGGCCTGAACGGCGGGAATGGCGAGGCAGGCATACTCCGGCTGGCAGTGCCTTTCGGCCAGCCCTTGCTGCAGGAGCGTGGCTATCGCTTCTTCGCCGTGACCGGCCTGGATGAGGGCGGCCTGGTCTGTCGGGCCCGCCTTTCGCAGGTCCTCGAGCAGAGCCGCCGCACCTGGGCTCAGTGCTGGCTCCGGAGTGCAGGCCTGGCGTGTGGCCGCCAGGACGACGCTGCCGGGGACGATGGTCAGCAACCCCTCTTCCGCCAGCTGGCGCAACAGCGCCGCGCTGACGTGCGCCCGCTCCCTCAGGTCCTCGACGGGCAGGAGCGGGTCCCCCGCGGTCTGGGCCTCGGCCAGGAGGCACAGGACCCGGCCGCGAGGGTTGCTGGCGCTTGCCTGGGCCAGGCGCTGCCAGGCGGCCTCAGGTGGCAGGGCCAGGCGGACGGTCTGCTCCAGTCGCGGGCTGGCACTGGGCCGGGCCAGGCGCGAGAGGCGCTCGACGATGCCGCGCCGCACCAGCCTATCGAGTGTGCTCCCGCTGACGCTGAGCTCGTCGCGCCGGTGCCGCCCGGGCGTGGCTCGGGCTCGCTGCAGCAGGGCAGCGTCGATCTCGGCCCGGGTGAGCGGGCCGGCCGCGGCCAGCACCTGAACAACCGGCTCGGCGGCCTGGCTCACCTGAGCGCTAGCGCCGGCGAGCCGGTAG
>DAOTVV010000137.1:0-2086 GCA_034436255.1 Anaerolineae bacterium | reverse complement strand
CGGGTTTCGCCAAGCTGGGCTTTGCTGAGGCCGGGCGCGTGGCCACCGCCAGCGTCGCCATTGGTGGAGCAGACGAGCACGACCTCGGCTCCTTCAGCAGCGCAGGATGCGAGAATGGTGGCTATGTCCAGTTCATCATCGGGATGCGCTAGACAGGCCATTACACAGGGCTGCATCATTGGCTTGAACCTCCGTTTGCATCAGTTGTCGGCCTTACGCTGGCTTGCGCAGGATAAGGAGCTGCCGGTGCTCGTTGCTGGCCAATCCTTGCGGGCCCCAGCCCCGTTTGAGAATCTCGTCCACCTGCTGCCAGTGCCGCTGGGGGCTGAAGTCCTCAGGCATGGGCAAGGCTTTGAGCCAGAACACGAACGACTCCAGGTCGAGGAAGTAGTAGGGGACGTCGTACTCGCCCTGAGCGAGGCGCCGACAGCCCAGTTCGTCGAAGCGGGGCAGAGCCAGTTCCAACGTGTATGGGTCATCGCGATACTCGCCGCCCACGCCGCAGCCGAAGGTGCGACAGATCTCGTGCGTGTTATGCGGTCCCACCTGCTGCGTGATGAACAAGCCGCCCGGTTTGAGCAGGCGCACGATCTCGTCCGGGCAGATGGGGCCGTGCCGATTGAGCACCAGGTCGAACTGGGCGCCCTCCAGAGGCAGGGCCTCGGCCGGCATCACCTCGAAGCGGATGCGATCGGCCAGGGCACTCGGCGTATTCTCGCGCGCCACACGGACCATTTCCGGGTCGAGGTCAATGCCGAGGCCGCTGGCGAAGCCGGGCGCCAGGCTGAGGAAGCGCTCGCCGCCGCCGGTGGCGATGTCGAGCACGCGCATGTCCGGGGCCAGGAAGCGGCGCACCACTTCCAGATAGTCCCAGGGCACCGGGTCGCAGCGATCGTGCATGCGGGAGAAGTCCCAGCCGCGCCGGGCCTCGACCTGGTCGGCAATGGCCGCCAGGCGCTCCAGCCCCAAGCCGTCTGTCGCGATGTCCCGGTCTGTGCTCACGAAAGCTGCTCCCTGATGTTGGCGATGGCCAGGGGCAGGAAAGCCTGCCAGAACCTTTCGCCTTTCTCCTTGCTCCCTCTGGATGGCTCGCCCAGGGCGCCCAGGGGTGAGACCTGGCGCACATCCTGGGGGAAGCCGGTCTGCGTCACCGGCACGCCGTGCAGGTGCTTGTGCGGCTCCGGGAAATCAACTGCGCCCGGGCGCACCAGGTCCGGCCGCAGGGCCGCCAGCGCCGAGGCTTCGCACTCCCCAGAATGCATCTCGTCGGTGAGGATACCGGCAGCGCGGCTCGCCTCATGCCACAGCCGGTTGAGATGCAGTACGGCAACGCGCAAGCCGGGATGGGCCTGCTCCAATCGGCCTGGCAGGTCCGACCAGACCACGTAGTTGCCGCCATGCATTGAGACCAAAGCCACGCGGTCAAAGCCGGTGGCGACGAGCGACTCCACCAGGTCCGTGATTACGGCTGCGAGAGTCTCGTGGCGCAGGCTGAGCGTGCCGGGAAAGGACAGGTGGGTGGCGGAGCTGCCGACCGGCAAGGCTGGCAGAAGGTAGGCGTTCAGATCCCGAGCTATGGCCGCCGCCACCACCTCGGCGAGGAGAGTGTCGGTGAGCAGGGGCAGGTTGGTGCCATGCTGCTCCGTTGCGCCTATGGGCAGGACAGCGGTACGGACGCCAGCGTCCGCGATCTCGGTCCAGGTGTTCTCCCAGGTAAGCATGCCCTCACAACCCTCCTCGGCGGTGCAGAGATGAACGCATACAGGCGCAGGTCAGAAAGACTGCGGCCTGGGCCTGTGTCCTGTCGTTCGCGGTCTGTGCCTTTCCACGTCCAGCCTGTTCCGCTTTCGCCTCGCCTCAGGTAGGGTAGACCCGGTTGCCGGCCACAAAGGTGGCCATAGGGCGCAATTGCCCCAGCTCCTCGGGCGGCAGGGTGAATGGATCGCGTTCGAGGAGGACGAAATCGGCACGGCATCCCGGTGCCAGGGCACCCTGGCGCGGTTCGCCGGCAGCGAAGGCGGCGCCGCTGCTGAAGCCGGCCAGTGCCTCGGCCAATGTCAGACGCTCACCCGGGTACCATCCTGCG
>DAOTVV010000136.1:0-4879 GCA_034436255.1 Anaerolineae bacterium | reverse complement strand
CTCGTGGAAACCGCACCCGGCCTATCTGGCCGACGTCACCTTCGACTCTGAGGCAGTCCGCCGCTACATCCGCACAGCCCTTGAGATCGCCCGCGGCTGTGTTGTCGAGATCGTGCTCAAGGATACCCACACCTGCAACAACCAACCCGAACGCTTTGACCAGTGGACACGCATCGCCATGGAAGAGGCAGAGCGCGCCGCTGACATGTAGCCGGCGTACGGCCGGGTGGCACGGGCCAGATTCTCAAGAGGCCGGACCGGTGCCACCTGACGCAGAGACGCCGTGCGGCCGCAGTAGGGGGACGCGAGGGGACCGAGACAAACACGGACTCTTGCAGATTCACGCCGATGGCAGAAAGAGAGCTGCGCGTGATCGGCGCTGATCCGTATCCGTCCTTGTCCATCCGCCTTCTCTTGTCCAGCGAACGCCGTGCGTTCCCACGCCCGACGCTGCCGCATAGGGCGTGGGATCCGCGGTTGCGCTGCTGAACTCGACATTGCCCATGTTCCGGTGACGAGGGCATCCACAACAGTGACACGCCAGGCCGCTGCCGGTCGCTCATATGCTCATTCGGGCAGGCTCTCGTAGATCTTGGCGTAGGAGTGGAAGCGCGTCTGCGCCACCTCCCCTCGGCGCACTGCCTCGCGCACGGCGCAGCCAGGCTCTCTTAGGTGCGAACAGTCTGGAAAGCGGCACTGACCGGCCATTTGGGCGAAATCGGGGAAGTAGTCGCGCAGTTCCCTGCGCCTCAGTCCAGCGATACCGAACTCGCGAATGCCAGGCGTGTCTACCACATAGCCGCCGAAGGCGAGCCGGCGCATGGTTACCTGTGTCGTGGTGTGGCGGCCCTGGTTGTCGAAACTACTGATCGCACCGGTGGCCAGATTCAGGCCTTGCTGGATGGCGTTGAGCAGGGAGGACTTGCCTACCCCTGACATTCCGGCTACCACCGAAGTCCTGCCCTTCAGCGCGTCCCTCAGTTCGTCCACACCAGCGCCGGTGACCGCACTGGCGAAAACTACATGGTAGCCAAGGGCCAGGTGCGGCACCATGGCTGCTCGGCAGGCGCTGGCGTCCTCTGCCAGGT
Organism: Anaerolineae bacterium; assembly: GCA_034436255.1. Classification (GTDB taxonomy): domain Bacteria; phylum Chloroflexota; class Anaerolineae; order DRVO01; family DRVO01; genus DAOTVV01. The sequence continues at coordinate 3,791 of DAOTVV010000136.1, read as the reverse complement.
CAATCTTGTTCACACAGATGATTGGCTCTAGGCCGTTGCGCTCTGCCGCAATGAGATAGCGGTCAATCAACTCTAGCCACAGCTCCGGGGCGCGCCACGAACCGACGATCAGCAACTGATCAACGTTCGCAGCGATCACCTGCTTCAGGTGGCTGTAGAAAACGTCCGGCCTTGCCAGGGCACTGCGCCTCGGCAACACCTCAGCGATCACGCCTTGGCCAGCGCCGTCGGCCTCCACGATCACTCTATCGCCCACGGCGACAACGTTGGTCATTCCGGTCTCCTCAGCGGTCAGCGAACCTCTCAACCTGCAGAGAAGTTCGCGCCCTTCAATGTCTACCCGACATTGGCCGCTGCTCACTTCGATGACGACGGCACGCTGACCGGTGCGCTGCCGCGCCGCCTGGTCGCCGTCCCCAGCGCCTGCCTCATCCCGCCTGATAGCGGTCAGGGCCTTGGCAAGAACAGCTTTCCGGCGTTCCTGCTCCCCCTTGGGCATCACGCGCTCGTTTAGCGGCATGTCCTCATCGTAGAAACTATCGAGATCGTCCAGGCTCACCGGTGCCCGGTCCTTTCGGCGGACAGCATCGGGCTCTCGGTTGCGCTTGATCTCCTTACGCACAGCGCGCATCGCCTTGTTCTGGTGATAGTGCTGCCATCTCTTGGTTTCACGGTTAGGCAATTCCGTAGACCTCCAGGTTCGCATAGAAATGAACAGGAAAACGCGAGGCCATGAGCGTGTGCGCTCGTGGCCTCGCAGGCAGGCGTCCAGCGTTTTCATTCCCGGAGAAGAGGGAGCAGAAAAACAAAGGCCACGAGCGACACAGTGATGGCTGCTCGTGGCCAGGGGTTATTCAGCTACCGGCGTGGGCTTTGTAGCTAGGCGCCCGGCTCGGTCGAGGAGCAGTCAAGACCGTGGCATATGACACTGAGCACAACGACCTTTTCCATTGCCATACCACATTTGCTCCTCGGCAAGATTGGGCGGGCGACCCACGCCAATTCAAAATCCATAATACCAGATTCGCCCACCGCGTCAAACTGCGCCAGGCGAGCCCTCACCGTCGCAACCGCGCTGGCAGTCACGACGGGCTTGAGAACTCTGGCTCCTGGCTGTAGGCTGCCTCATCCATCACCTATGGAGGCACGGCAGATGAGACTGGGAGCGCCCCTTTTCGCGACGATCAATGACCCTGACCGTTGGGTCGCTGAACTGCGCCGGCTCGGGTACGGCGCCGCCTACTGCCCGCTTGAGGCAAGCGCCGATGATGCGACCATCGCTGCCTATCGCGCCGCCGCTGACAGGGCTGGGATCGTCATCGCTGAAGTCGGCGCCTGGAGCAACCCGCTGAGTCCAGACTCAGAAACAAGGCGAGCAGCGCTCTCGCATTGTCAGGCCCAACTCGCACTGGCTGACCGGATCGGTGCCCGTTGCTGCGTGAACATCGCTGGCTCGCTCGGCAGCAAGTGGGATGGGCCATTCGCAGACGATCTCAGTGAATCAGCCTTCGACCTGATCGTGGAGACCGTGCGCGCCATCATTGACGCGGTACGACCGACGCGAACTTACTACGCCCTCGAGACTATGCCCTGGATGTATCCGGATTCCGCCGAGAGCTACACGCGACTGCTGCACGCGGTGGACCGGCGCCAATTCGCGGTGCATTTCGATGCCGCCAACCTGATCAACTCCCCGGAGCGTCTATTCAACAGCGGTGCGGTGATCCGCCAGTTCTGCCACGACCTCGGCCCGCTGATCCGCAGCTGCCATCTGAAAGACGTCGCCATGGAGGACCGTTTCATGGTGCACATCAACGAGGTGCGGCCGGGCTTGGGCTGCCTCGATTATCGAGCCCTTCTCACGGAGCTCGCACAACTCGACCCTGATCTGCCCCTGATGCTGGAGCACTTGCCCGACGCCGACAGCTACAGCCAGGCGGCCGCCTACGTGCGTGCCCAGGCGGTAGCCTGCAACCTGACCTGGCGCGCGTGAGCCTGTAGCATGTCCCAGAGGGTGCAATGAGATGCGTCTATCCCGTCGCGATCGCTCGTCGTGCTTGCCCGCCGCTGCTCGGCTGGACAGGCAGCCGGCGACGTGCGAACATGGCTGAGGTGTGCGTGCCGTTGCGTCAATCGGCTGCCCAGGAGGTCTGGTGATGGAAGAGAACGAGCCCGAAACGATGGAGAACAGCGCCCCAGGCGAACCGGGAGTCAGTCAGCAGGCGGAGCCAGAGCCGAAGCCGCCAGTCGAGGCCGCCAACATCAGCAACACAATCGTTGGTGCCGTGCGCTCTCAGCAGGCCAGCATCGAGTCAAGCGCTGCCGGCGCCGTCGCCGCTGGCAACGATGTCAACGTTGATGGCGCCGTTGTCGCCGCAATGGCAGCTGGCAATTCGGCCACGATCAGCAATTCCGGGGCGGGTGCGGTCATCGTCGGCGGCGATGCGGATTTGAGCAATTCGTTCATCAATACTCTGATCGTCGGAGGCAAGGCCAAGGTGAAGGGCAGTTTCATCGCCCTTCTCTTCGCCGACAAAGCCGAACTCGGCGATGGCACCCGCGTCCTGCTGAACACGCGCCAGGCCATCATTTTCGCCCTGGTTTTCGGGCTGGCTTCCGGAAGCCTGAGCGCGCTCCTTCGACGCGCCACCCGTCGCCGCTGACCGGCGGCCAGCGCCCGTCGGCAGGAGGCACTCTTTTGGGCATGATGATCAAAAGCGAGATAACCTGGAACACCTTCGATGGTATACCTCAGTTCGTCCGGATCTGGCGCCCGGACGGAGAGACGCAGGCGGCCATCTGCCTCTTGCATGGCCTGGGTGAGCACAGCGGCCGCTACCTATACGTGGCCGAACGCCTCACCGCCGCGGGGTACGCTGTCGTCGCCCCCGATCTTCGTGGCCACGGCCGTTCGGGCGGCCAGCGCGGCCACATACCCAGCTATGCAGCTATCCTTGCCGATATTGACCAACTGCTAGGGCAGAGCACAGACCTCTTTCCAGGCCTGCCGCTGTTTCTCTACGGGCACAGCATGGGCGGGAACCTGGCGATCAACTATCCGCTTCGCCGCAGCAGTCACCTGGACCCGGCCTTGCGGGGCGTGATCGCCACAAGCCCCTGGTTGCGCCTTTCGTTTGAGCCGTCTGCAGCCAAGGTAGCGCTTGCCAGAGCCCTGTCCACTGTCTGGCCCAGCCTCAGCCAGGCCAATGGGCTCGCTGTCAAAGCCCTGAGCCATGACCCTGCAGTCACCGCTGCCTACCTTGCCGACCCTCTGGTACACGATCGTATTTCAGCTCGAGCCGCCGTCGCGATCATGTCGGCCGGGGCCTGGGCCATTGAGCATGCTCAGCAATTTCCCTTGCCGCTCCTGCTCATGCATGGTGGCGATGACCACATCACTTCAGCGCCGGCCAGCGCTGAGTTCGCTCGCCGCGCCGGACCACGATGCACCTTCAGGCTGTGGCCAGGCCTCTACCACGAGACTCACAATGAGCCCGAGCGGGAAAAGGTGCTGGACTTCACGATCGGCTGGCTCGATCATCAGTTGAAAGCAGGCACATGATCAGGCTGAAGCGCGCTTACGAACCGGCCAGCCCCGATGATGGTGAGCGCATTCTGGTGGAGCGCCTTTGGCCGCGTGGCCTCAGCCGAGAGCGAGCTGGCCTCTCCGCCTGGGCTAAAGACATCGCGCCGAGCCCGGAGCTCAGGCAGTGGTTCAGCCATGACCCGGCGAAGTGGGACGAATTCCGTCGCCGCTACTGGGCGGAGCTTGATGCGAAGCCAGCCGTTGT
>DAOTVV010000135.1:0-7344 GCA_034436255.1 Anaerolineae bacterium | reverse complement strand
CCTCTACTCGCGCCTTTCAGCGACGGCGTCGGAGCCTGTGCTCCTGCATGGCGACCTGCATCAGGGCAACATACTCTCCGCCCAACGCGAAGCATGGTTGGCGATTGACCCAAAAGGGGTCACGGGCCCGGCCATCTGGGAGACAGGGCCGCTCCTGCTCAACCTGCTAGCCCAACCCGCAGACACAGCTGCCAACCGCCAGCGCCTGGATCAGTTCGTTGCCCGGCTGGCGGAGGAGCTCGGGTTCAGTGAATGGGAGATACGTGCCTGGGGCGTTGTCAGGGCAGTGTTAGCGAGTTTCTGGTCACTGGAGGATTCCGGCACCGCCTGGCACGATGCTCAAACACTTGCCGATCTACTCGACCGCCCGGGCCACTAACTCAGTTCCTCCGCGCCCGAGAAGCTCCCGTGCTGCCAGGCCCTCTGGACGTGTGTCCAGGCCGATGCTTACTCAGAGCCAACTAACTCCTTGCTTTGTTCATGGCCTCAACTCCGTGTATTCTTGATGAAAGTGCGGCTTGCTTCCCGAAAGCATATGTGGAGGCATGCTCGCCCAATTCCAACTGGAGTAAAGGGACCATCCAAGGCCAGAACCGCGCCCGGGGCGCCACGCGCGTCACCTACAAGGCCTTCGACCTGATCATGGCCCTGTTCGTGGCGGTGCTGCTGATAAGCAACGTCGCCTCGAGCAAGATCCTGCGCCTGGGGCCCTTCACGTTTGACGGCGGTACGCTCCTGTTCCCCATCAGCTACATCTTCGGCGACGTGCTGACCGAAGTCTACGGCTACAGGCGCTCACGGCGGGTCATCTGGGCCGGCTTCTTCTCCACAGCGCTTATGGCGGCGACCCTATCTGTCGTCGGCTACCTGCCGCCAGCCGCTGGCTGGGCCGGCCAGTCTGCTTACATGGCAATCCTCGGGCAAACGCCGCGCATCGTAGCCGGCTCGCTGATCGCCTACTGGGCGGGCGAGTTCTCCAACTCCTACACTCTGGCCAAACTCAAGCTCGCTACGCGCGGCCGGTTCCTTTGGGTCCGCACCATCGGTTCCACCCTCGTAGGCGAAGGTGTAGACACCTTGCTCTTCGTCCTCATCGCCTTTGCCGGCGCCCTTCCTGACTCGCTTCTGATATCTGTCGCAGTAAGCAACTACGTCTTCAAATGCAGCTTCGAGGCTCTCGCCACACCGGTCACCTACCAGGTGGTCGGCTACCTCAAGCGGCTAGAAAATGAGGATTACTACGACTGGGATACGGACTTCAGCCCCTTCAAGCTGACGGAGACTTATGGCCACTGACAAAGCAGCCCTGACGCCGGACAGCGAGGTGGAGGACAGCGCTCTCACTCCGGGCGCCGAGGAGAATCCTTCTCTGGATCCTGTGCCTGAGGCCGAGGCTGGGCCATCCTCTCTTGGGGTCGCGGACTGGCCGGCAGGGCATCGCTCCGGCTTTGTAGCCATAGTCGGGGCGCCGAACGTTGGCAAGTCCACCATAATGAACTACTTCCTCGGCCAGAAGCTCGCCATCGTCTCGCCAAAGCCGCAGACCACGCGCCAGCGCATCCTGGGCATTCTGACCCGAGAGGACGCTCAGGTTCTTTTCCTTGACACACCGGGCCTGCACAAGCCGGTAACCCAACTAGGCGAGTACATGGTGAGTGCCGCGCGCGACTCCCTTGATGATGCCGACGTGGTGCTCTGGGTCGTGGACGGCAGCCGGGAGCCTGATGACGCAGACCGGACAGTCGCGGAGGCGCTGGCCAGCACAGAGGCTCCGAAAGCTCTGATTCTCAACAAGCGCGACCAGGTGCCGGCCGGGGCGATGCCAGAGCGACAGCGAGCCTATCTGGCGCTCGCTACCGCCGAGCAGGTATTCTGGACGGCCGCCACCCTGGGTCGCGGAATGGAGCCGGTTCTCGACTGGATCATCGCCCACCTGCCCGCTGGGCCGCGCTACTACCCTGAGGATCAACTCACAGACCGCGAGGAGCGCTTCCTCGTCGCCGAGTTGATCCGCGAACAGGCCCTGCTGAAGCTGCGCCATGAGGTGCCACACGCCATCGCCGTGACCATAGACGAGTTCAAGGAGCGGCAGGATGGCCCGCACTACGTGGCGGCGACGCTTTACGTCGAGAAGGAGTCGCAGAAGCCGATCGTAATCGGCGCCGGCGGTGCGACACTGAAAGCGATCGGAACTGCCGCCCGCGCCGAGATCGAGAGGCTACTCGGCCACCCTGTGTACCTCGCGCTGTGGGTGAAGGTGCGTCACAATTGGCGACGCAACCCCGCCCACCTTAGGGCACTGGGCTACCGCGACCGCCCTGAGCGTTGAGGCCCGTGCCGCCCGCCCATTCTCCGAAAAGAAACCATGAGGGATGAGATGCTCGTTGCTGATTGCATGACAAGGAATGTGCGCACTTTGGGCGCTGATACCAGTGTCGCTGAGGCTCTGGAGGTACTGAGCGAAGCTCGCATTCACCGCCTGCCCGTTATTGACGAAACGGGTGCTCTGCTTGGAATCGTGTCGGACATGGATTTGCGCCTTGCCGAGGCCGCGGGCCGGCTCGCGGACCCGGTGCGGGCCGTGATGACCAAGCGAGTGGTCACCATCAGCGAGTTCTGCCCCGTCGAGGAGGCGGCCGCCGTTATGCGCGAGCGCCAAGTTGGAGGCCTGCCGGTGATGCGCGGAGACAGGTTGATTGGCATCATCACCGATGGTGACATATTCGATGCCCTCACCCAGTTGCTTGGCGGCGGCCAGACAGGCCTGCGCGTCACACTCACGCTGCCGGAGGGGCATCTCGGCCTGCCTGAACTGCTCACGGAGATTGCTAGCCGCGGCGGGCGTACCGTGTCAGTCGGGACAATCGCTCGCGAGCAGGATTGCCTGGTCGTGCTCAAGGTAGCCGGCCTCAGCCGGGAGCAACTCATCCGCGCTACCGCTGATCTTGGCCTAGAGATAGCCGACCTGACAGCGGAGGAATGAAGGCCATGCCGGCTGCCCCGTCATGCCAACCGCCGTGCCGGACCAAGATCGTCGCTACCCTCGGACCCGCTTCGGGTGAGTTGGAGACCATCCGAGGCATGATCCAGGCTGGGATGGCCGTGGCCAGGATTAACCTATCCCATGGCACGCCGGCTGAGAACGCTCAGCGGATTGCCGCCTGCCGCCAAGCAGCGTCCGCACTGGGCACGCAGGTCGGCATCATCGCCGACCTTCAGGGTCCCAAACTGCGCATTGGCGAATTCGCCGGTGGGGCGGTGGACCTCCGTCAGGGGCAGGAGTTCCGCTTTACGTCTCAACCCTCGCTCGGCGACGGCACCCATGTCTACGTCCAGCATCCGCAAGTGTTGGCTGCGATGACCAGCGGCAGTCGCGTTCTTCTTGGCGATGGCGAAATCGAGCTGGTTGTTGAGGCGAACCAGGGCGATGAGGTGCTGTGTCGGGTACTGTCAGGTGGCAGCCTCGTCTCCCACAAGGGCATCACCGTACCTGGCGTCCATATAGAGTTGCCAGCGCTCACCGACAAGGACAAGGCCGATCTGGCCTTCGCCCTGGATCAGCACGTTGACTATGTGGCGCTCTCTTTCGTGCAGCACGCGAGCGACGTTGAGGAGTTGCGCACGCTCATTCGCCAGGCGGGCCACGACACGCCCATTATCGCCAAGATCGAGCGAAAGTCGGCCATAGACTGCTTCGACGAATTGTTGGCGTCGGCCGACGCGATAATGGTGGCCCGCGGCGACCTCGGGCTGGAAGTGCCAGCGGAGGATGTTCCCATCTACCAGAAGACGCTGATTGCACGGGCCAGAGCGGCTAGCCGGCCTGTCATTACGGCCACGCAAATGCTGGAGTCCATGATCACCAACCCCCGCCCAACCCGGGCCGAAGCCAGCGATGTGGCCAACGCCATCCTCGACGGCACTGATGCCGTCATGCTGTCCGGCGAGACGGCTACCGGCCGCTACCCTGTGGAAGCGGTGCAGATGATGCAGCGCATTGCCCGGGTCACCGAGGAAAACCTGCCCTATGATGCGTGGCTGCGAGAGAGCGCCGCGCACGTGGCCCATTCCGTGACTGAGGGCATAAGCGAGGCCGGCTGCGAGTTGGCGGCAGAACTGGGCGCCGCAGCAATCATCGCTGCCACGATGTCTGGCCTCACCGCCCGCATGCTAGCCAAGAACCGGCCCCGACAGCCGATTATTGCCGTGACACCAGACCCAGACCTGATTGGCCGCCTCACCCTGGTGTGGGGCGTGATCCCACTTCTTGTGCCAGCGTACACCAGCACGGATTTGATGTCAGCTGGCAGTATCGAAGCAGCACGGCAGAAGGGTCTGGTGGGCCCCGATGACCTGGTGGTGCTCACGGCGGGTGTGCCAATCGGCGGGGCTGGCCGCACGAACATGATCCGGGTGCACCGGACGAGCGAAGCCTTTCCCGTGGCCTAGCGAACTGGCTGCAGAGGACGCACTCTGTGGCTCAGAAGACGATAGAAGCCAGCGGCTAGCAGCCGTTTGGGAGGACTTATCCTGCAGTCATAGTAGAATGGCCTTCGCTCCCAGCCCTGAGCCAGCCAATATTCGCGGTCCAGAGGCAGTACCTTAAGCGCCAGGACTTTCTGTACCTGGTATTGCAGAAGCTGGGCGAGGCTTGGCCGGTAGGCCACGCGGGGCGAGCGAATGTGCCACAGGAAACTGCGCAACGGCCTCTCATCTATCGGGCCATCCTGGCCCAACTTCCTGCCCAAGAAGCCCACCGGCTGCATCCCCCACTGGATCACCACCCGTCGCATGTAGTTGAGTGTATCGTCGAGCCCGGCGGCTGCAGTCGTCGCTGCGAGCAAGGCTGGCCTGCCGGCGAGCGGTGGGCGGTGGAACCAGATAGCTGTCTTGTCGAACAGGCTCTTGAGTTGCCCCGGCACGTTCATCATGTAGACGGGGCTGGCCAGAACGAGACCATCGGCCTCCAGGATTCGTGCCAGTATGGCAGCGCTGTCGTCTTTCTGCGGGCAGGGGCGTCCCTTGAGAATGCACGTCTGGCAACCAGCACAGTCGTCTACCCGATAGTCGGCCAGATCCAGCACGGTGACCCTCACCTCGTGCGCTTCTAGCCAAGTGGCGATATCGCCCACCAACCGACGGGTGTTCCCATGCCGTGGGGACGCATTAAGTGCCAGAACCGACGCTACCAACTATCACCCTCCTGCAGCATGCTTGAGATCAGAACCGCCAACCGGACGGCACGACAAGGCCACCGGGTGAACCGGTGGCCGGGTTGCCATTTGCATCGTCTGGCTAGCGCGCCTTCTGCACTTCCTGCCGCGCGCCGTCGCCTCCTTCAGTCGGCTGCGCCAGAGGCGCTTGCTGGTCCAACCCGCAATAGGGGCAGACCCCCCAGCGCAGGTCGAGAAGGCGGCCGCAACGGGCGCACTTGCGACGCAGCCTCGTCCGGCACTCAGGGCAGATGAGGTAATCCTTTTCGACGGGCGCCTTGCAATTGGGGCAGAGGTTGCGGTCCTCGACATCGCGCAGAAGCGCTTCCTCTTCCAGAGCGCGCTCGTAGCTTGCCGCCAGGGTCTCCTTCGGACGAAGGATAACGTAAAGCAACAGACCCGGCAGATTGAAAACGATCACCAGCAACGTCGCCAGCAACTGGGCGAAAACGTCTCTCGTGCGCGAGCGGATGTCTCGGAAAGTCCAGATGATGATGCTCAAGTAGAGAGAGATGACAAAGGCGCTCAGAAAGCCGATGGTTATCTGAAGAATCGAGTTAAGGTTGAGCTGCGTACTCATCAGGTGGGACACTCCGCTCTGCAAGTTGTGACAGCACCTAGCCGTAACGACGAGCGGCAGTCAGCCGCCGCCCCAGCAATCGGGCGATTATAGCACTGGCCGGATGGGCTGTCATTTCCGCGGGCTACGAAGGCCAGGAGCGGCAGCCCTAGAACAGGGCCGGTTGCTGTGCCGCTTTGGCCTCTGGCTGAGCCAGGCCAAGGTGGTGGTAGGCTCGCGCCGTCGCTACCCTGCCCCGTGGAGTGCGCTCAATGAAACCGCGCTGCAGCAAGTACGGCTCGCAAACGTCCATGATCGTGTCTGCCTCCTCGGAGACGGAGGCAGCGACGGTGTCGAGACCAACCGGGCCGCCGCCGAACTTCTCGATAAGCGCTCGCAGCACCCGCCTGTCCAGGTTGTCCAGGCCCAGTTCGTCAATCTCAAGCATCGCCAGAGCCTGGGAGGCGACTTCCTGGGTTATGCGACCGTCGGCACGCACCAAAGCATAATCGGCCACGCGGCGCAGCAGCCGGTTTGCGATCCGGGGCGTGCCCCGCGCTCGGCTGGCGATCTCGTCTATGCCGGCGCCATCTATGCTGACGCCGAGAATCCTGGCCGAGCGCTCCACAATCTGGCGCATGGCCTCGAGATCATAGAAATCCAGCCGATGGATGTTGCCGAAGCGCGAGCGCAGGGGCGAACTGACCAGAGCCAGGCGCGTGGTGGCACCAATGACGCTGAACCGCGGCAGCGAAAGACGGATCGCCCGGGCAGCTGGCCCTTTCCCAATGACTATGTCGAGAGCGTAGTCTTCCATGGCCGGGTACAACACTTCTTCGACGACCTTTGCCAGGCGATGAATCTCATCAATGAATAGGATATCGCCCTGGCGAAGGTTTGTGAGGATCGCCGCCAGGTCGCCCGGCCTCTCGATCGCCGGCCCGGACGTGATCTTTATGTTGACCCGCATCTCGTTGGCCACAACGTGAGCGAGAGTGGTCTTGCCCAGGCCGGGTGGCCCATAGAGCAGCAAATGGTCCAGAGCTTCCCCGCGTGCCCGTGCAGCCTCCACGAAGATACGTAGCGCCTCAATGACATTGCGCTGGCCGATGCATTCGTCTAGCATTCTCGGGCGCAGGCTGCGTTCGGCAGCCGCCTCGGCTTCCTGCACCTCAGGTGATAGTACGCGATCGCTCATGTGTTTCACCGGCTCCAGTATAGCAGAGGTGACATGCTGCAGCTAGAGTGCCAGGCACAGTCGGCTTGGCGGCCCCTGGAACGGCTCCTCCAGGAGGCGGGCATTCATCCCCCGCCAGGAGCGAGCGCGGTGATGGTCAGTGGTGTCGTGGCGGACTCGCGCCGGGTTCAGCCGGGTTCGCTCTTTGTCGCTTACCGTGGCCTGGAAGTTGACGGCCACCGCTATATAGGCGCCGCCCTGGGCTCCGGCGCCGCCGCGCTCGTTGTTGAACGAGAACCGGACATACCCACTGCCGTGCCGACGGCCCTGGTCCCAGATGCCCGATCGGCGTGGGCCCGTCTCAGCGCCGCCTGGGAAGAGTTCCCGGCGAGGCA
>DAOTVV010000134.1:0-8765 GCA_034436255.1 Anaerolineae bacterium | reverse complement strand
GGCTGAGTTCAAGTACCGGCTGGAACTGACGGCCTCGGCACCGTTTCACCTCAGCCCGCGCCTGGAGTGGATCAAGGTCATCTACGACGCCCCTGGGCCCGAGCTCGCTGTCGCACTGCGAGCGAGCAAGACGGCGGTGCGGCCGGGTGATCTCGTGACCTTTGCCATGGACTACAGCAACAACGGCGGCGTCGCCGCGAGTGGCGTGACGCTCACCCAGACGCTGCCAGCCGAACTCACCTGCATATCCACCGAGTGGCAGGCGCTTTCCGGCAACCGCTTCCAGCTGAGCCTGGGCAGCGTGCCTGCCGGATCGGGGGGCTCGGTCCGCCTGACGGCTCAAGTTGGGCCGATAGGTGATGGCGTTGAGCAGGTGACCGACCGGGCCGAGGTTGCTTTCCCGCCAATGACCGACCTCGACGGCAATCTAGTAGGCGATAGCTCCCCCGCGAACAACGTCGCCCAGCTGCAACTGGCCACGACGCCCTTGTCCATCACCGGAACCGCTACCGCCGATCCACCGGGCGGTTCCCAGGTCAGCCCCGGTCAGGACATCACCTATCAACTCAGTTACCGGGTGGGCGGCGGAAGCGGCACGAGCGGCGTGGTGATCTCGGCGTTGCCGGCCGCCGGCCTGCTCACCAACCTGCGTCCGCTCGATGGCGGCGTGCTCGAGGGCAGCACCGTGCGCTGGTATCCCCAGGGGACCCTCCCTTCCGGCTACAGCGGCACGGTTCGCTTCGTGGCCACTGTCGCCCGGCCGCTCGCCAACGGAACCAGCATCAGCACCAGCTTCAGCGCAATGAGCGCTGATCTACCCAGTGCCTCGCTTGCGAGTGTGACGCACACCGTCGTGTCCTCCCCGGCACTGCGCCTCGATGCCGTTGCCGACCCGGCCGGCGGCCTGACATTACGGCCCGGGCAGCAGGTCACTTACACGCTAACAGCGCGCAATGTCGGCGGTGAAAACGCGAGCGGTGCCTCGGTCAGTGCCACACTGAGCCAGGGGCTTGTGTTCGTGGGGGCGGACCCGGTCGCCCAGGCGTCGGGCCAGCAGGTGAGTTGGAACCTGGGCTCTCTGGTGGTTGATCGCCCGGTCTCGCTAAAGCTAACTGCCGTTGTTGCCGATAACGTAGTGCATGGGCAAGAGGTCCAACTTGGCGCCTCGTTAGCTAGTACTGGAGTTCCGGGTGCGAGTACTGTGGTAACACACAGCATTAGTATTCCTGCTTCGCTGACCGTGTCCAAACAGGTGCAGAGCCCAGCCGGCCCGGTGCACGTCGGCGAGCCGGTCACCTTTGCCCTCTTGGTGCGCAACACTGGCGGTGAGGCGTGCGGCCCCATCAGCCTCAGCGACACCGTGCCGCCTTACACCCATGGCCCCAACGGTGAGGGAGCGGGAACGGCGCTGCGCTGGGACCTGCCTGGGTTGGCGGGCGGGGCGTCGGCGGGCATCACCTACAGCGTGCGCGTTGACGATCAGGTGAGCGAGAGCGTGCATGAGATCGGCGGCACTGCTGCTCGCGCCGTTTCCGGCAGCCTCAGTGCGACTAGCGGGAGCCCATACGTGGCGCTGCAACACGCCGCGAACCTCTATGTATCCCTCGACGATGGGACGGCAACGGCCAGGCCGGGCCAATCCCTGACCTATGTGCTTTCCTACGGCAACCGCGGCGGCGAGGCCACCGGAGCCTACCTTAGTCTGCGACTGGGGCAGGGGCTGATCGGGCAGGGCGGGGCCGGCTGGCAGAGTGCGGGCGACGGCAGTTTCCGCTACGACCTTGGTACTCTGGCGGAGGGATCGGCCGGGCAGGTACCCTTCCTGGCCAGCGTCGCCAGCGACGTGCCGACCAACGATGCTACATTCGGCCTGCGAGCTACGGCGGCTATCGCCAGCCAGGCTTCTGACACCGACCCCTACGACAACAGTGCGACAGATATAGACATCGTTGCCGGGCCGGACCTGGCGGTCACCAACCTGAGTGTGAGCCCGGCAGCGCCCAGACGCGGTCAGGCGCTCAGCCTCAGCGTGACCATTGCGAACGTCGGCCTCGCCGGGTTGCAGCCCTACGCGACCGTGCCGGACCTCAAAGCAGTCACGGTCGAAGTGTACGTCCGAAACGCGGTCTCCGCTCCACCCAGCGGGCCGACGGACCATGTGGGCGGTAGCTGTGCTGACACGACATGCTCCAGCCCACGGCTGCAATTCCTGCGCAGCGTGCCTGTCGCCGATCTGGAGCCGGGCAAGAGCGTGACGCTCACTTTCCCCGCTGTCACTACCGTGACGCAGGCAGGGGTCTACGATGTCTACGCTCAGGTTGATAGCGGTGGCGACCCCACCTGGGGCCAGGTACGCGAGGGCAATGAAGTGGACAACCTGGCCAGCCTCCGACGGCTGCTTGTCGCCGATATTGCCGCTAGCGGCGGCAGCCCATTCACCTTCCTGCCGCTGGTGCAGCGTCAGGCGGTTGCGCATTGAGCTTCGCTTGGTATAGGAGGAGCCTGTGAAGGGCGGACGACTGATCATTCTGGTAGGCCTGATCCTGGGCCTCTTGGCCGGCGTCCTCGTGCTCTTGCTCATGAGTCAGCAGAAGGGCGTGACAGCGGCGAAAGGCCCCACGCCTGAGCCACCTACGGTGGTGCGGGCGGCGCAGAATATCGCCAAGGGCGACGAGATCCGGCTCGATTCGCTGCAACTCGTTCGCCTCGACCCCAGCGAGCCAGTCCCTGCCACTGCGGTGAAGGACCCGATGGCGGTGGTGGGGATGACGGCTGCGCTTGACATTCCCCAGGGGACGATCATTCAGCCACAGATGTACTTCGACAAGACGGCCGAGGCTGAGGCTGGCAAGAGTGCGGCTTCCCTGTTCCAGCCGGGACGGGTGGCGATGGAGTTTCCGGTCGGCGACCTCTCCGGCGTTGGTGGGGCCCTGAAGTCGGGCGATCACGTTGACATCATCGCCTCTTTCGAAATGGTGAACGTGGATCCCGACACACAGGCAGTGTTGCCCCTTGACGGCAAGAACACCCAGAGCCCGCGCATGGTCGTCCAACTGACGCTGCAGGACATCGAGGTACTGCGCGTCGGCAAATGGACGGGCCCGGCCCAAAATGCCGGCACCGGCAATGGGACGGCGACTGCGAACGCCAGCAAGACCGAGGCCAACATGCTGACGCTGCTTGTGCAGCAGCAGGACGCCCTTGTGCTGCAGTTCTTGCTCGACAAGATCAACGAGGGTCAGGCGAGCGTCTCCTTCGTCCTGCGCGCCAAGGACGACAACAAGGTCGTGGAGACCGAATCGGTGACGCTCGATTACCTGGTCAAGCGTTTCAAGATCGTGACGCCGCCGAAGCGTGGCGACATAACCGTGCCCCTGACAGCAAAGGGCGAGCTGCAGGTGCGCTAAGCGAGTGGCAGCGAGGCACATTGGATACCGAGGCTAGACGATGATCAGGGTGGTCGTCGTAGACGACAGCGTAGAGGTGGTCTCCAACATCGAGCGGCTGCTCTCCTTCGAGCCTGACCTCGAGGTAGTTGGCACCGCCAACGACGGCGAAGCCGGCCTTCAGGTCGTACGTGAGACTCACCCCGATGTCGTTCTTATTGATATCAACATGCCCGGCATGGATGGCCTTACAACGGCGGCCACCATCAGCGCCAGTATGCCGGCCACGCAGGTCATCATGATGTCAGTTCAAGACGACCTGGACTACGTGCGCCGGGCGATGATCGCCGGAGCCCGCGACTACCTGCTGAAGCCGCTCGATATTGACGATGCCGCCGCCAAGATCCGCCAGGTCTACGAGATGCGCAAGAGCAAGCTGGCTGTGGCTGCGGCGGCAGAGGAACCCGTGCTGGGCAAGGTCATCACCGTCTTCAGCCCCCGCGGCGGCAGCGGCTGCACCACGCTCGCAATCAACCTGGCCCTGGCCCTGCGAGCGTTCACCAAACGCAAGGTGGTCGTCGTTGACGGGGCGCTTCAGTTCGGCGACGTGGGCGTAATGCTCAACCTGCACGGCACGCGCACGATCGCGGACTTGGCTGTCCACGTAGAAGAGATGGACGCCTCTTTCGCGAGCGAGATGACAATCGCCCACCAGAGTGGTATCCGGGCATTGTTGGCGCCGCCGAAGCCCGAGAATGCCGAGCTCGTCAGCGCCGACGCTGTCCGGCGCATCCTGCAGGCGCTCAGGCACAGCTTCGACCTGGTTGTGGTTGACGGTGGCCACGTGCTCAACGACCTTCTTCTCGGCGCCCTCGACGAATCCGATGAGCTGTTGCTGCTGACGACGCCGGACATCCCGGCGATCAAGAGCGCCGGTCTGATGCTGGAAGTGCTGGACGCCCTCGGCTTTGCGGAGGAGAAGCGCGCTTTGCTGGTCAGTATGGCCGGGCGGCGTTACGGCGTGAAAGTGGAGGACATAGAACGCTCTCTGGGCTGCAAGGCGTTGGCCACGATCCCCTACGATGACGCCGGCCCCATCCTGGCGGCGAATCAAGGGCGGCCAATGTACGAAACCGATCCTGAGGCGCCCCTTTGCCAGGCGGTGCTGGCTGTGGCGCGCAAGTTGACGGCGAAGATGGCCGGTGGCGAGGAACCGCCTGCAGAGCCGCCGAAGCCCAAGGGCAAGAAGGTCTTCTCGCTATGGGGGCATGGTTGAGGGCGCGATCTGGCGCTTTGTCGCCTTCTCAGGAGGGTGATTGGTGTCTCTGTTGAGACGTCTCGAGGGAAATCAAGCCGCTGAGGCTGATAAGGACAATGGTGGGGCGGCCGGGGCTGTGCCCAGGTTGCGTCGCCTGGCGCCCTCAGCGGGGACAGACGTCCGTGACGCCTACCGGGACCTGAAGACGCGTATCCAGACCAAGCTGGTGGCAGAGCTGGATCCCTCCACTAGCCTGGGAGAGCGGGCGGAGGTGGAGCAGCGCATACAGGAACTGTTCGACTCGCTGCTCGCCCAAGAGAACATCATCCTCAGCCGGGCCGAACGCGGCCGGATGTTCGATCAGATCGTGAGCGAGATACTCGGGCTCGGGCCGCTGGACCAACTGCTCGCTGACTCGACCGTATCCGAGATCATGGTGAACGGACCCACCCGTATCTATGTGGAGCGAGCCGGCAAGATCGAACTCACCAACCTGAGCTTCGATAGCACCGAGCACGAGTTGCGCATCATCGAGCGCATAGTGTCGCGCGTGGGCAGGCGCATTGACGAGAGCCAGCCCATGGTTGATGCCCGCTTGGCGGACGGCTCGCGCGTCAATGCCGTAATCCACCCCATTTCGTTGAATGGCCCGGTGCTCACCATCCGTAAGTTCTCCAAGAAGCCGCTCACCGTGACCGACCTGATCAGCCGTGGCACGCTCACGCCGGAGGCAGCCAAGTTCCTCGAGCTATGCGTGCGCGGGCGCCTGAACATCGTCGTTTCCGGTGGCACCGGCTCCGGCAAGACTACTACTCTGAACGTGCTCTCCTCCTTTATCCCGGGTGACGAGCGTGTGATCACCATCGAGAACGTCGCCGAGTTGCAACTGCAGCAGGAACACGTGGTCACGCTCGAATCCCGCGACCGCAACATCGAAGGCAAGGGCGAGATCACGATACGGGACCTGGTCGTCAACGCCCTGCGCATGAGGCCGGACCGCATCATCGTCGGCGAGGTGCGAGCGGGCGAGGCTCTGGACATGCTGCAGGCAATGAACACCGGTCACGATGGCTCGATGACGACGCTGCACGCCAACAGTCCGCGCGACGCTCTGGCCCGCTTGGAGACCATGGTGCTGATGGCCGGCATGGACCTGCCGCTGCGCGCCATCCGCGAACAGATCGCCTCCGCCATAGACCTGGTGGTCCAACAGGAACGCCTGCGTGACGGCTCACGCCGGGTGACCTCCCTCAGCGAGGTACAGGGGCTCGAGGGAGACGTTATCGTGATGCAAGACATATTCCGCTTCAAGCGCCGTGGCGAGAGCGCGGGCAGGATCCTGGGCACTCTTGAACCCACAGGGATCAGGCCTCGCTTCGCCGAGAAACTGGAGGCAGCCGGCATTCCGATCCCGCCGCAACTGCTTGGCATAAGCGAGACTCTGCGCAGCTATTGATGATGGTGCTGATATGCGCGTAGCACTGTTGGTCGCCGCAATACTCACGATCACAATCAGCCTCACCGCCTGGTTGATCGGCCGCTTGCTGAGTGGCCAAAGCGGCATCATTGAGGACCGTTTGTCGGCGTACGCAGCGCGTGGCAAGAGCGCCGATCCGGAACGCCGGCAGCGTCGTACGATGGCCGCCAGGCTGGATCGCTACCTGCGGCAGCGCCCGTTTGGTCAGCACCTGGCCGAAAGTCTATCGCGAGCTGATCTGCAGTACCGCGTCTCTGAGTTCATGGCCCTGTGTGTGATCTGCGCCGTGCTCGGCCTGCTCAGCGGCCTGGTGCTCTTTGGCACGCCGATCCTGGCCGTGCTGGTGGCGGTAGTCGGCTATTTCCTGCCCCACATATACCTCAAGCGTCGGCAGGCGGCGCGGCTCAAGGCCTTCAACGACCAGTTGGGAGACGCCCTGCGCCTGATCGTGAGTTCGCTGCGTTCGGGGTACAGCATGCTGCAGAGCATGGGCGTGGTCGCCTCGGAACTGCCGGACCCGATCGGCACCGAGTTCGGCCGGGTCGTGCGCGAGGTGGGCTTGGGGCTGAGCCAGGAGGAAGCGCTGCGCAACGTCATGGCAAGGGTCCCGAGCGACGACCTGGACATGATGGTCACGGCCATAAACGTCCAGCATGAGGTCGGCGGCAATCTGGCGGAGATCCTGGAGACGATCAGCGGCACGATAGCCGAGCGCGTGCGCATCCAGGGAGAGATCAGGGTGCTGACCTCGCAACAGATGTATTCGGGCTACCTGCTGACGGCGTTGCCCTTTGTCGTCTCGCTCCTGCTATACCTCATCAACCGCCAGTACATGCTGCAGATGGTTCACGATACCTGCGGTGTGATCATGTTGGTGATCGGTGCCCTCATGATCGGCGCTGGCTACATGATCATCCGGCGCATCGTTCGGATACAGGTGTGACGGTGGGTAGCTGACATGAACGTGGTGAGCGTGGTTACGGCACTCATTATCGGCCTCAGCGTCACGCTTATCGTGATCGGCCTGGGCAGTATCCGCTCCGACGACCAGGTGAAGGTGCGTCTCGCCGAATACGGCCTGCGCGGCAGCAGCCTCACCGACCTGGAACTGGAGCGCAGTTTCTGGGCCCGCGTCGTCAAGCCGAGCCTGCAGCGGCTGGCACGACGGCTTGCCTCGCTTGCACCGCAGGCGACGCTGGCGCGGACGCGGAAACAGCTCGAGTTGGCCGGCAACCCGGGCGGTATGCGTGCCCTCGATTTCATCGGTATCAGGGCTCTGGCCGCGGTGGGCACCGCTGTGCTCATGTTCGTAGTCATCTCGGGCCTGGCGCACTCAGTGGGTGCCGGGTTGTTGCTCGGCCTGTTGCTGGGTGCGCTCGGTTATATGCTGCCGACGCTCTGGCTGGGTGGACGGGTGCGGAGCCGCAAGACCGAGATCCTGCGCAGCCTGCCTGACGCTCTCGATCTGCTCACGATCAGCGTGGAGGCAGGCCTGGGCTTCGACGCCGCCCTGGCCAAGGTGGTGGAGAAGTGGGACAATGCCCTCACCCAGGAATTCGCCCGCGTCCTGGCCGAGATCCGTGTCGGCAAGCTTCGGCGCGAAGCCCTGCGGGACATGGCGGAGCGGGTGGAGGTGCCTGAACTGAAGAGCTTCGTCGCTGCCGTGATCCAGGCGGATCAGTTGGGCGCCAGCATCGGGCGCATCTTGCATGTGCAGGCGGACCAGATGCGCCTCAAGCGCCGCCAACGGGCGGAGGAGATCGCCCAGCGAGCACCGCTCAAGATGCTCTTCCCACTGATCTTCCTCATCTTCCCGGCTCTGTTCATCGTGCTGCTAGGCCCGGCCATAATCAGCATCAAGACGTCGGGCGTGCTCAAGATCATCTGAGCGATGCAAGCCGGAAGGGCCATCGGCCGCTGGCTAGGCCGGGTGCTCGACCTGGTCTTTCCGCCACGGTGCCTTGGCTGCGGTGCCTGGGGCGTTTATCTCTGCCCCGATTGCCTCTCCGACGCTCATTTCCTCGCCACTCCGAAGACAGTAGGTTGGGGCTACCAAGGAGAGGCACTGCCACTCACCGTCTGGTCGGTAGGTTTACACCAGGGCATCTTGCGCGAGGCCGTGCACCAGCTGAAATACGAGGGACTGCGCGCCTTGGCCCAGCCGATGGCCGGCATGCTGGCCTCGACCTGGCGCCAGGCCGGCCTGTCGGCCAGCGGCATCGTGCCCGTTCCGCTTCATAGTTCGAGGCAACGCAGCCGCGGTTACAACCAGTCCACCTTGCTGGCAAGGGTGCTCGCGGACGAAGTAGGCGTGCCCGCAGTGGAGGGCGCCGTGATCAGGGTGCGGGCGACCCCGCCGCAGGTTGGCCTGTCGGCACGGGAGAGGCTAGCGAACGTGGAGGGTGCATTCCAGGCTGCGAACTGCCTGCGAGGTATGCGCCTGATCGTGCTGGACGACGTCTGCACCTCGGGGGCGACGCTCGTGGCCTGCGCTCAGGCGGTCTCCCAGGCCGGTGGGGAAGTGGTGGCGGCGATGACGTTCACGCGCGCCGAAGAACCGGGCTAGGCCGTAAGGCCTGGGCGCAGCGGCGCTGTATGGCGCGTCTTTCCGTTCTGATTGTGGATACGTAAGGGAGAGGCGATC
>DAOTVV010000133.1:0-8782 GCA_034436255.1 Anaerolineae bacterium | reverse complement strand
TCGAGGAGGACGAAATCGGCACGGCATCCCGGTGCCAGGGCACCCTGGCGCGGTTCGCCGGCAGCGAAGGCGGCGCCGCTGCTGAAGCCGGCCAGTGCCTCGGCCAAAGTCAGACGCTCAGCCGGGTACCATCCTTCGGGCGGCTGGCCGGCCAGGTCCCGGCGAGTGACGGCGACCTGCAGGCCGGCCCACGGGTTCAACGGTTCAACCGGCGCGTCCGAGCCGAACGCCAGAACCGCCCCATGCGCAAGCAACGAGCGCCAGGCGTAGCTGAAGCGAGCGCGTTCGCCCCAGAGGCGGCTGGCCACGGCCCAGTCGCTGGCCACATGGACGGGCTGCATCGAGGCGACGACTCCGAGCCGGGCCAGCCGGGGCATGTCCTCCGGCTGGATGATCTGGACGTGCTCGATGCGGTCCGGCAAGGAACTGGGGGATCTACCAGCGCGCTCGATGGCGCCGAGGACGGCCCGGTTGGCGGCGTCGCCGATGGCGTGCACGGCGCAGGGCCAGCCGGCGCCATGGGCTTCGCGGATGAGGCGCTCCAATTCATCCGGGCTGTTCGCCGGCATACCGAGATTGGCCGGGTCATCCTCGAACGGCTGTAGCATCCAGGCGGTGTGGGAGCCGAGGCTGCCATCCGCGAACAGCTTCAGCTGGCCCAGGCGCAGCCATTCGTCGCCGAAGCCGGGGCGCAGGCCCAGGGCGCGCAGTTCGGGGAGCAGGTGGTACGGCGGAACGACCAGGACGCGCAACGATAGTTCGCCACGGGCGCGAAGGTCCTGCAGCGCTTCCAGGCACTCCGCTCCTTCCATGGTATGCACGCCAACCAGCCCGAGGCTGTGCGCCTCCGCCTGTGCTGCGAGCAGTGCCTGAGTTCGCTCGGATAGCGACGGTGACGGCGCAACATCCAGAACCAGGGCGGCAGCCCGCTCGCGCAGGATGCCGGTCGGCTCCCCGTGCTCGTCCCGCTCGATCCGCCCGCCAGGTGGGTCAGCGGTGCCGGCAGTCACCCCGGCTGCCTGGAGGGCTCTGGAGTTGGCCCAGGCCAGATGATAGTCGGCCCGGGTGAGGACGGCCGGTCGGTCCGGCACAGCTGAATCCAGGTCGGCCCGGTTTGGCAGGCGGCCTTCCGGCCAGAGGTTCTCGTTCCAGCCGTGGCCCAGGATCCAGGCCCGTTCCGGATGAGCGCGGGCATACGTGGCGATCGCCGCCAGCGCCTCGGCCAGGGAACGGCTGGCGCGCAGGTTGATGCGCTGGGCGAGTAGAGCGTGGTAGAGGAGGTGAGTGTGCGCGTCCGTCAGGCCGGGGAGGACTGTCGCGCCGGCGAGGTCCACTGGCTCGGCCTGCAGGCCCGTGCCCAACTCGCTGGCTGCACCTGCCCAGACGACGCGACCGCAGCAAACGAGCATGGCATCGGCCCAGGGTCGAGAGGGCTGGCCAGTGTAGATGTGGCCACGCTGATAGAGCGCCGCGGCCATCGTATCCCGCCCGAGGTGAGCGCGGGCGGTCATCGTGCCTGGCCCGGCGTCGCCGCGTCGTGCATCGCCGCCCAGGCCTGGCGTGGCAACTCCCACTTGAGCAGGTCCTCGACCATGCCAGCGGGGCGCATCCCGAGTCTAGTGAGCACGGCGGCTGAGGCGGCGTTGTCCACCTCGCAGGTGGCGATCAGGCGCTGCAGCCGGCGGTGGCTGAAGGCCCACTCGACGATGGCCTGCCCGGCCTCGCTGGCGTAGCCGTGGCCGCGATAGGCAGGGACGATGCTGTAGCCTATCTCGGCCATGCCATCGCGTGTGGGCTTGCCGTGCAGACCGACGTCGCCGATTATCAGCCCATCCTGCAGATGTACCACCAGCCAGACGCCCCAGCCGAGGAGGGAGCCATCTCGTTCCAGGCGGGCGATGTAAAAGGGCAGAAAGCGGCGCACCTCGATGAGCGGCCAGCCATCGGCGGGGCGCGCTCCCACCAGGGGCTGGAGGCTATCGGGCTCGATCAGTGCCGCCCGGCCCATGGCGGCGGTGCAGGCGACGAGCTGCAAGCGCTGGCTGCGGAGCGCCAGTCCGGCTGGCTGCATAGAGGGCTTGGCAGCGCTCGTCACTGCCCGCACCCGGCCTGGACGGCGCCATTGCCAGTGCCCGCGGCGCCTTCCATGCTAGAGCACCTGGCAGTTCGGGCAGATGTACGATGCGGTGCTGCCCGTCCTGATCTTCGCGATGGTGGTGCCACACACCGGGCAGGGTTTGCCCTCTTTGTAGGCTACCAGGTATTCCTCCATACCGAAGCCTCCTTCCTGGCCGTAGAGGTCACGCTCATAGAGGAGGCCGTGTTTGCTGATGGCCATCTCCAGTTGGGCATGGATACTGTCGTACAGCCGTTCGACTTCGCGCAAGCGTAGGCCATTGCCGGGACGCAGGGGATGCAGGCCAGCACGGAAGAGGATGTCCTGGACGTAGACGTTGCCGATCCCGGCGACCTTTCTTTGGTCGAGTAGCACCGTTTTGACGGCGGTCCTGCTCTTGCTGAGCACCCCGGCCAGGTATTCCAGGGTGAAAGCGGGGTCCAGCGGGGACACGGCCAGGCCGGCGGTGAGCTTGTGCTCGCTGAGCCGGTCACTTGGCATCAGGTGCACGTAGCCCAGCCACCAGAAGCGGCAGGAAAGGCCGGCGCCGTCATCGAAGCGCAGCCCCACCTGGTAGTCCGGCTGCCAGGCCGAGCCAGGCGCGTGGTAGCGCACCTCTGCTCCCATGCCCAGGTTCAGGAGCAGGTGGTAGCCCCCGTCCAGTTCCGTGAACACCCACTTGCCCTTTGGGTAGGATCGAACCACGACCCTGGCGGAGATTGCCCTGCAGAAGGCGTCCTTGGGCAGGTTCAGGCATTTCTCCTGGACCACGTCCGCCCCTTCCAGGCGCCTTCCCGCCAGTTGCTGGCCCATCTGTTGTGCCAGGATGGTGATCTCGGGCAGTTCCGGCATCGCACCTACCCCCGTCTGATAGCCCGTCCTGGCGTCAGCTGGCCAGGAATTGTGCCCGCCGGAGCCACCGGGTGCGGGCGAAGCCAGAGGACGCGCCGGTGGGGCTAGGCGATGCCATCTAGCAGCTTATGGTAAGGGCCGTAGTCGAGAATGGGCCGGGCGTCGAAAGCCTGGTAGACCTCGAGCCAGCCATCGTGACGGCGGCGCCCGGCGCGCTGGTCCACCAGGCCCTCAATCACTTTGCCCTGGGACTTGAACAGGCGCAGGGATTGCATGATCGCCTGCTCGGCGGCATCGGGGGCGACGATGGCGCGGTTAGCCCGGATGCGCACATCCTGATGGCTCACCAGGGCATCCTCAGGCGAGAGGTCGGCCCAGACGGCGTAGATCAGGCTGCTGCGGACCGGTGGCACCAGGCCGTACTCGGAGAGGATGGCGTCGCCCACCTGCGGCCCATCATAGGCGCCGATGCGATGCACGGCCTCGTGGTCTATATGCTCGCGATAGCCGTTCGGTATGACCATGCGCGTGATGCCCAAGCGCCTCAGTGTGGGCACGACAGAGGCGGTGGTGCCCGTCTTGCCCGAGTCCAGGTACCAGCCGATGTAGGGCAGGACGCTGAAATCCCGCCAGCCCATGCGCAGCACGTGTTTCGCATCAATGCCGAGGTGGCCGTAGGAGGCGAGTGTCTCCTGGGCCCGCACCTCGACGATGGTGGCGGCTTCGGCTGGCGTACTGTAGCCGGCCCAGCCGTCGCAGAAGATGCAGACGTAAATCTCGGCACCATTGGCCTGGGCAGCGAGCATCAGGTAGCCGGCGCCGAGGGCGGCGTCGTCGTCGTGGGGCGAGAAGACGGCGAGGCGCTCATCGCCCGGCCGCCAACCGCTGAAGATGGTGGCGATGTCGCTGCTCTTGCTGCCCTGGCGCAGGTCGTAGTAGGTGAAATCCTTGGGCTCAAGACTGGGCACGGTGCTCCTCCGGTGCGGCAATGTGGGGATCAGGTACTGGCGGCGAGCCGTTTGACGATGGCGGCAATGTGGGCTGGCGTGCTGCCGCAGCAGCCACCGATTATGCGCACTCCTTGTTCCAGATAGCGCGGCGCGAAGGCAGCCATCTCCTCCGGGCCAACGTCGAAGTGGCTGAGGCCGTCGGCGCCCAGGCTGGGAACGCCGGCGTTGGGCTTGGCCATCAGCGGCACCCCAGGCAACAGGCTGTGCATCTCGCTGATCACAGCCAGGGTGTCTTCCAGGCTGTGGCCGCAATTGGCGCCGATAAGGAGCAAGCCCTCTTCCCAGAGGCCAGCCACTTGGGCGGCGCTGGCGCCCATCATGCTGCGCCGGCCGGCGTCGAAGCTGAAAGTGCAGATGACCGGCAGCGAGCAGCCCAGGTGCGCCCCCTGGATGGCGGCCCGCCCCTCAGTGATATCGCTCATTGTCTCGCAGAGGATGGCGTCCACACCGCCGGCGGCCAGGGCCTCGGCCTGTTCGGCGTAGGCATCCCGCGCCTCGTCGAAGCTGAGCGTGCCCAGGGGCTCGAGCAGTTCGCCGGTGGGGCCCATGGAACCGAAGACGTAGACGCGGTCGCCGGCTTCCTGGCGGGCAATCTCGGCAGCCAGACGGCAGAGCTCTGGCGCTTCTGCTTCCAGCCCGTGGCGACGCAAGTTGATGCGCGTGCCGCTGAAGCTGTTGGTGAGGATGATGTCCGAACCGGCGGCGATATAGGCGGCATGCACCGAGCGCACCGCGCCCGGGTTCTGCCGGTTCCAGAGTTCCGGGGCCATGCCGGCGGGGAGGCCGGCGGCATAGAGCATTGTGCCCATGGCTCCATCGGCAACAAGGACGCGCTCGTGTATAGCTTTAGCCAGGTCGCGCATGAGGGACCTCCAGCGATGAGTGCCCGCCAAGCCTATGCCGTAACAGCGGTTATCTGGCATAGCCTGGGCTGAGCCGAGAAGAGCAGCAGCACGAGACCACTGCCAGAGGCGGCGATGCCTCCCGGCCAGAGACGGCGAAACGTCGCAGGCGGGGGTGCATGGGAGTCGAACCCACCGAGGCCACCGCTAGGGCGCCCCCGACGATTTTGAAGACCGCGGAGCCCACCGGGGCCCATCCACCCCCAAATCGTGGCGTCTACGATACGGCAGCTTGAGAGGGGCGTCAAATAAGCTCAGGGCGCCGGCCCCCGCCGACGCCCTGAAGGTGACTGTGGCTATGCCCCTAGCTTTTGCAGCCGCTCGCGCACTTCCTGCGCGAAGCGGTCTATGTAGCTCTGGACGTAGCCGCCTATGCTCAGCTGCGTATCCTGGATGAGCGGCGTCATATCCATGGCGAAGTTCAAGCCTGTGCTCGTGTCTACGCCATGGGAGGCGAAGTAGGTGGCATTGGCCTTGCGTCGGCCCATGGTGGCCAGGTCGTAACGCTTGCCGCCGCAGATCTGCGAGTCGTACACGCCGAGCAGGGCTGCCTGCAGGTTCTCGTGGCCGGAGACGTCCAGGGGCACCTTGTCCGCGTCGGTCATCCAGTCCAGGTCGCGCCAGACCTCGCAGCCGTAGAGAGCCTGGGGCCGCTCGGCCGCCGGCAGGCTGCGGATGGCCTGGATGAGCCGCACTGCGGCGGCGACATGGGTGTCGTGCTTGTCGGCCAGGTTGTGGGTGTAGACGAATTGCGGCCGCGTTGCCTTGAGCACGGCCACCAAGTCGTTCACCGGCTGGCTGTTGCCGCCATCCTTCACAACCTTGCTCGGGTAATCCAGCAGGACCAGAGCGGCATAGTCGCCGATGTGGGCGGCTTTCTTCTGCTCGCGGATGCGCACCTCGTGCATCTGATCGTCGGTGTAGTTCGCGTACAGGTCAGCGCGAGGGGAGCCGCGCCCATCGGAGACGACGACCCCTGTGAACCATTTGTCCGGCTGCTGGTAGCAGTCAAGGATGGCCTTGGCAGCCATGATCTCCAGGTCGTCCTGATGGGCGGAGACGGCGAGGTGCGTGGTGCGGGCGAGGGCCGGCTCCGGCGCCAGCCCGTCGGGAACATAGACCTCGGAAGTACTGAGTGTGAATCTCATATGCTTTCCTCCTGACGATCTGCAGACACTGTTGCGCGAGTGCGGGCACAGGGCCCGGACTACTCGCGGAACGGGCACGTCTCAGCGGCGCTGATGCAGGCCGTGCAGCGCACCGCCGGACGAGCACAAGGACTCATACGACGCCAGCGGCTTTAGTGGATCTCGGGCAGGCTGGCGGCGGCGATGGACTGGCCGACGCGCCGGCTCTTCTCATCGGGCAACTGCACGTTGATCCTGGCGGCCAGGTCGGGGAACTCCCCGCGCAGTACCTCGTTCGCCCCGGCGAGCATCAACTCGCCACCGCGGCCGGAGGTGCAGCGGCCGAGGATGAGTACATGCTTCACCTCGTAGAAATCGGCGTAATGAGCGATGCCGTAGCCCAGGTAGTAGCCCATGGTCTCCCAGATACGCCTGGCGCCAGGGTCACCAGCCTCCAGCTTATCCTGGACGAACTTGAGCTTGTCGGCGTCGGTGATCCCTTCCGGAATCTGGATGCCGGCCTTGGGGGCGAGGCGGAAGACGCACTGCTGCGAGAAGTAGAGCGCCCCCACGCCGCGGTCGCCGGACCATTCGTCCACGGGGGCGTTGGGTTGGTAATCAACGGGCGCGAAGGCGAGTTCGCTCAGCCAGGGGTTGATCGAGCCCTGCAGGTTGACGTAGCCACCGGCCTCGCTGGAGCCCATGGCGATGCCAAGGATACCGGTGTCCTCGAGCGACATGGCTCCCGCCAGCGCCGTGACGTCGCCATCGTTGATGACCTCGAGGGGCACGCCCATCTCCTCGCGGATGCGCAGGAACATGTCCCTGATCCTATGGAACTGGTCTTTCGGGATACCGCGGAAAAGGGAGGCGACCATCGGCCGGTTGTTGACGTAGATGCCGGCAGAACTGCCACCGATGGCGTCCACCCTGGGCAGCTTGGCGGCGGCCGCTTTGAGGGCCTTCATTATGGCGTTGTAGTGGTAATCGGGGTCGGTCTGCTTGCGCGGCTCCCAGACGAATTCCTCGCTGTAGATCGCCTCGCCATTGACGACAGCCGAGACTTTGAGGTCGGAAGCGCCCAGGTCGAAGCCGATGCGGTAGCCATCGAGGTGCCGGCCGAGGGATTGGGCCGTCTCGTGTGCGGCAGGCACATCGGCCGGGTCGCAGGGGACGACAGTGAAGGTGCGCTCGTAGACGTCTTCGCCCATGAAGTGATAGTCGAACTCGCGGGCACCGCCGGGGGCGTATGTCTTGCGGATGTACTCGCCGATGCTGCGCGGGCCGCCGACATACACTTTCCAGCCGCCGCGTTGCCAGAGCAGGAACTTCACCAGCCGCTCGGCGTACATGAGGTTCGCTTCGGCGCGGGGGTGCCCCTCAGGGAAAACGGTGGTCTCGAAGCGCGAGTACTCGCCTGGGCCGCGTTCCAGCCCGAGGACGAGCGGGGTGCCCTGGCCGGACGCAGCGACCTCCTGCAGGAAGGCATGGTTGGCCAATACCGCCGGGCGGAAATCGGGGTCGAGCGGTGGGACGAACTTGGGGGGGATGAGTCTAAGACCTGACATGGTATAGGCTCCTTAAGAGATTGGCATGTAGCCTGGTCGCACCGGTGGCGATATGCTCACTTTGGCATCAGTGTATACGCTGGGCTTGGGACTGCAAGAGAACCTCGGGCCCGTGCGCCATGGCGGGCCTGAGTGGCGACGCTAGCCCCTGAACGTGCAGCGGCTTTCGGCAGGCGCGCGCCTGCACTATCCTGTGGCTGCCAGCGCGCTCCCGTCTGGAAGCGAGCTGCTGGTGGGTTCACCATGCTAAGGAGGTAGCGGTTGACTGCGAAGGAACGGGTGCGGATCGCTCTCGACGGCGGCAAGCCGGACCGTGTCCCCTTTCTGCTCGAATGCGACTACGATTACATGGCCATCGCCGCCGGCCGCGCGCCCTGGCAGTACGAGTTCGGAGACGAGGCCGAGCGGGCTGCCATTCACGAGGACCTCTACCGCCGCCACCCCACGGACCTCTGGAAGTGCTGGGGTGGGCGCTCACGCCGGTTGGCAGGCCAGCGCCAGGTGGTGATGCGAGGCGGCGAGCCCTGGTTGCAGGTGCTTACCACCGGCCGCGAGTACCGCATTGACCGCCTGGGCAACCTCTCCGATGGCCAGGGCAGACCGGTGGCGCTGGATCGTGAGGGCAAGGAGGTGAGCCAGCAGTCCGCCGCTGTCTGGGTTGCCAGCGACGGCTACCCGCGCTCGGTAGAAAGCGAAGCTGACATCGAGGAGTTGCTGGGGCCGGTGCCGCCAGCGCCGTTCTGGATCGAAGATGGCTTTCTGGCGACGCTGGAGCGGTTGCTGCCCAAGTACGGCCAGAGCCACTTCCTGATGTTTCCGCTAAACACCATCTTTGCCGATGCCCTGGACCTGTTCGGCGGTTTTCAGGCCGGGCTTGAGGCCACTTACAGCAAACGTGCCCTCTTTCACCGCGCGCTCGAGGTTATCGTGGAATGGAAGAAGTCCCGCTTGCGGGCCGGGGCGAGCCTTGGCGCGCCGGGTGCCTGGATGATCGAGTACTGCGCTGGGGCCGACACGATCTCGCCAGCGATGTACCGCGAGTTCGTCTTTCCCTATGAGCAGGAGGTCGCGCGCGAGGCGCGTAGGTTGGGCCTGAGAACCTACATGTGGTACCTTGGCCACGTGATGCCTCTCGTGCCAGACCTGGCTCGGCTCGAAGTTGACGCCCTTTTCCCGGAGCATGGGCGCAAGGGCTACGAAGTGGACA
>DAOTVV010000132.1:0-30305 GCA_034436255.1 Anaerolineae bacterium | reverse complement strand
CGCTATGACGCTGGCGATGGCTCGATTGTTGTCACCAGTCACGCCACAGTGAGCCTGGACTTCATTGGCGCGCTCCTCGGCCAGGCTCCGGGACAGAACGTGACCGACCCACTTCAGGCCACCGTGGCTGCTTCTGTGCTCAACCCCGGCGACATGGCCCGCTACGCCCAGCCAATCGCCGCGTCCTCCCTCCTCCGCGCCCAGGCAGTGCCACCGGCGCCTGGCCGCTACCGCCTCATGGCCGATTCAGGCCCGGGCCTGTACAGCGTCACCTACGAGGAGTTGTCGGCGGCAGGCGTGCCCCTTTCGGGCGTTGTCTGCCGCAGCTTGCGCCTGTTCGAGGCCGGCCAGGAAGTCGCAATCCAGGTCAACGACCACGATGGGGACGGCCTGTTCGGCCCCGGCGATAGCCTGCTCTTCTACGGCCGAGAACGTCAAGCCGGCGCCCAGCCTAGCCCCTATGGCACCACCAACGCCTACTGGCTCGACTGGGGTGGCCCGGACGGTCTGCGCCTCAGTTCGCGCGACGTCAGCCCTGGCGCCGCCGACTCCGCACTCCTCTCCGCGACTGTCCCCCTGCGCAACTACAATCCGCTTTACCCTGACCCCTGGCGCAGCACATGGACGGACCTCTTCATCTACGACTCGGTCTCCTCTCCCGTTGCCGACGACGGGCATTTCTACCCAGCGCAGATTCAGGCTGGGCTGCCACAGGATATGCCTGCCGTGCAATGGTTCGCCGTCAGTATCCCAGGCGCAGCGCGGGGGGCGGCCACATTGAGCCTCGCATTCCAGGGCAAGGAAGACCCGACCAAGCCAGCGCACCACCACCTGTTGTTCGACTGGAGCGTGGTCGTACAGGGGTCCTTCCACGTCTACCTGCCACTAACCAGCCGCGGGCTGGGAACAGCCTCCGTCGCCGCCGGCCAGAAACTCACCTACTCCCCGCTCGGCTCGTTCGATTGGGACGGCGCCAGCCCCGCCTACCACTCGCTGAGTGTGCCGGTGGTAGACGGATTGAACATCATCCGCATCTCCCTTCCCGGCCAGCCGGATGGCCAGGGTGGCTATCTGCCGGAGAGCACCTACATCGGCACTCCCATGCTCACCTACCCGGTGGCGAGTGTGACGACCAATGCTCTCGTTGCCCAGGGTCAGGAAGGCACTTTCACCTACCGTCTCTATGGCTTCACCAGCCAGGATGTCATCGCCTGGGACGTGAGCGATCCTCTGGCCCCCGTGCAACTCACAGGCCTTAGCGTGGGCCCGGCCTCAGGCACCTGGCAGCTGACGTTCACCGATGCGGCAGCGAGCCCACACACCTATGCCATCGCGGCGGCGAACGGGCTGAAGCACATCTCCGCTGTGGCACCGGCTGAGCCGCTGACGCTCGATCAACCGGCACAGTACCTGATCGTCACCTACCCCGGGTTCACCTCCGTGGCGCAGGCGCTCGCGCAGCACCGGCAGAGCCACAATGGCCTGACAACGCTCGTGGTCAGCACCCAGGCCATCTACGATCACTACAGCTATGGCTTGCTGGACCCGGAAGCGATCCGGTCATTCGTCCACGACGCCTACGCAGCCTGGCAGTCAGGCGGCGCACACACGCTCTCCTATCTCGTGCTGCTGGGCGATGGCTCGTACGACTTCAAGAACCGCCTGAACTGGGGCCTGGTGAACTATGTGCCACCCTACCTGAAGGACGACATTGACCCGAACTGGGCCGGTCAGGCAGGCTCCGACCACCTCTTCGCAAACGAGAGCAAGACCCTCCCCAGCGTCCTCGTCGGCCGCATCCCCGTGCGCACGGCGTCGGACGCCACCGCCGTGGTGCGCAAGATCATCACCTATGAGACGACCGCGCCCGGTGGTTGGTCGCAGTACGGCCTATTCGCCGCTGGCGACCCTGATACCACGTACGCCACTCCCTACTATTTCGACAAGGCGTCCGAGCGCGCCGTTGCCGCCGCTGTGGCAACCGGCCGCATCAGCGCCGGGTCAATCCGCAGGGTGTATCAGTCACTGGAGCCAGACGCCGCTCCGCCCCACTACTATGCCGGGGGCTCAACCGGGACCGATGTCCTGCTCAACTTCTTGCGTGCCGGCAACCGAATCACCACGTTCTTCGGCCATAGCAGTTGGTACGGCTGGAGTTCGCCAAGCCTGTTCCATGTTACGGATGTGCCAAGCCTGGGGCCGACACCGCTCACGGTCCTCCTCGAGATGACCTGCTTTACGGGCGCCTTCTACCATCCGGGAGATCCGGTGCTGGATGAGGCCTTGCTTCTTGCCCCAGACCGTGGTACTGTATCGTCGGTTTCGCCACTCAGCCTGGGTAACGCCGCCGGGCACGACATGATGGCGGGGCCACTGCTAGCGTCGTTGCTGCAGGGGAATACGATTGGCAGCGCACTGTACAGCGGTGAGGCCGCTCTCGACAGCAGTTTCGCTGACCTGATAGATACCTACACCACCATCGGTGATCCCGCTCTCACGCCGGCGCCCGGGCCGAGCGGCCCGACTTACTCGGTGATGATACCGGTGGCGGAGCGGGCCAGCGGCCACTGACCGGGCCTATGTCGCTTTCCACCCAACTCAGCTTGCCTAGTGGAGGTAAGAGATGAGAGCCAAGAAGTCGTTTCTGTTGATCCTCGGTGTTGCTGCACTGGCGCTCGCTTTGGCATTGGTCTACCCCGGCACAGCTTCGGCCGTCGGTACGACGGGCCAGACCCCGGAGCCCACCAACACGCCTGCCCCTCCTCCGACGGACACGCCCGTCCCGGTGCCCACCAACACGCCTGCGCCCACGGCCACAGCTGTACCGCCGACCGAGAGCCCGGCGCCGGCGCCCACGAACACACCTGGGCCAAAGCCGACTAACACGCCCGCTCCGGCCGCCACCGTTGCGCCCACGGTAGTGCCCACAGCCACCCTGGCGGCCGTGATGCCCGTCACCGGTGGCAGCAGCCTGAACACGGTGCCTCTGGCCATGGTCGCCGCCGGCTTGTTGCTTGCCGCCGCTGGCACCACCGTGCTCTGGCGTCTTCTCTACGGCGATCACCACTCGGCGTAGGCAGGTCTTCCGTGACCCCCTGAGCCGGCGTTTGCCATCTGGCACATGCTTAGCGTAGGCCGCCATCGGTATGGCGGCCTTTCCTTTCCAGCAGGAGGACGATGATGCTGCCTTGCATCAACGAAGCGACCACCATGACCAGCGATTTCATCACCGACATGCATGCCTACGCCCAGGCTGGCTTTGGCGCCGTGGAGTTGTGGTTGGAGAAGCTCGAGCGGTACCTGGAGGCGGGCAACAGTATCGAATCGGCTCAACAGTTGCTCTCGCGGCTGGCTCTCACGCCCGTCGCTGCCTGTGCCGAGGGTGGCCATCTGGTGAGCAGTGGCATGGAACGGCAATCAGGGTTGGAGCGTCTGCGCCGGCGGCTCGCTCTCTGCCAGGCCCTCAGCGTTCCCGTACTTATCGTCTACTCCGAGAGCGCGCAAGCTGTATCCGAGGCCACTTACGATCTGGCAGCCCGTAACCTGGCCGAGGTATGCGATATTGCCGGCGAGTATGGTGTGCGGGTGGCTCTCGAGTTCATCAAGTGCAGCCCTCTTGTCGGCACGTTGACGACGGCGCAGATGCTGATCGCCAGGGCGCGCCGGTCTAACCTTGGCCTGCTCTTGGACACTTTCCACTTCTACGCCGGCATCAGCAAAATGGAGGACTTGGAAGGGCTTCGCCCCAACGAAGTCGCTTTCGTCCATATCAACGACGCCCTCGATCGGCCACGCGAGATCTGGAGCGACGCCGACCGCGTCCTGATCGGTGAGGGTGTGCTGCCGTTGAGCGAGATTATGGGCATGATCCGTGCATCGGGCTACGATGGCTATGTCTCGCTCGAACTCTTCAACCGCGCGCTTTGGGAAGAAGACCCCTTCTTGGTGGCCAGGCGTGCCTACGCCAGTGTCAGCGACTTTCTGTCGAGCCTGAAGTGAGCAGGCAGAGATGAAGGCCCGCCGGTGAGAGGCTGAGGCGCCGGCGCCATCGCTTCGCTCATGTACTCTTGCCATGAACAAGTGGCCGCGCGTAGCAGTACAGGCAGCCGTTGGGACATGGCTGTTCGTATGAGCCCACGTCCACGCTTTCACTACAAAGGCATGCAACTCGCTGGCCGTGGGCGCGCTGTGTCGAAGCACCCAGGTGATCGGGGTGCAGTTCGCTCAGTTCGGCGGCATCAACGCAGCCGCTCGCTTGCACACCCACAGACGCGAGGTCCGGCTGGCAGCAACCGTGCACAGCAATGCCCAGCCGGGCGGCAGCGGCCACCAGGTCGCGCGCCATGCCCAGCTTCTCATCCAAGGGCGGGTCCACCCAAGCCACACCGCGCCGGCTCATTTTGCGGTAGATCGTAGCGAACGAGATGCGCAGCTTGCGCACGCCCGCGGCAGCGCAGGCGGCCAGCACTTCACCACTCCAGGCAAAGTTGGACTGGACTCGTCCGTCCTCATGCCAGTGCACTATGGGGTCGAAGCGAAGCGTCAGTCGCCTGGCGTCGCCGAGCCACGCCACCAGGGATGGCAGTTGTTCCAGAGCCTGCCCCGCCGGTGGCACCCCCGGTTCGAGACGACTGCCCCCTAAGCCGGTGACGGTGAATTGGCAGGTGACATGCCTGAGGTTGGCGAGTGCGGCCTGCAGGCCAGCCTCGTCGCGCAAGAGGGGCCCGAAATCCTTGGAAAGCAGCACGAGCGTATGCACATCGCTCGGCCGCAGAGACACCAGGCGGGGCCTGCCGCTGTAAGGCTGGGGCACGATCGCCTGTCCGGCTCGAATGCACTCGCTAAGCCAGCCGGCATAGCGCCCAGGCAAGTCCGTGCGTCGTGAGGCAGTGACCACCGCGAGCATCAGCGCCCTCTAGCGGGGCACAAGTTCGGCGATGGTGACCCCCTCACCGCCATCGCGAGCATCAGCCTGGCGCACTGCAGCGACCAGCGGATGATGCGCCAGTTCCTCGCGCACCAGGCGGCGCAGCGTGCCTGTACCCTTGCCATGCACGATGCGTACGCGCTGCAGGCCTGCCAGGTAGGCGTCGTCCAGGTAATGCATCAGCTCAGGCATAGCCTCCTCCACGCGCTTTCCGCGCAGGTGGAGTTCGGGCCTCCCCACAACCGTCGCCGTCACCTTGACTCCCGGCATGTTGGCCTGGATAGACTCGTTCGCGCTCTTCGGCGCCTGCTCGCGGATTTCCAGGTCGTCGAAGACAACTCGCAGTCGAAGGTTTCCAACCCGCACCTCCGCCTGCCCTTCGCCCACATCTGTCACCACGCCCTGAGCTTGCAGGCTGCGCACCCAGACGGCATCGCCGACCCCCGGCGCATCGGCGCCACGTGGCGCGGCCGCTGGCGCCGTAGCCAGTGTCTGCTCTGCCTGCTTCACTGCAGACTGCGCTGCAGCCAGGGCCTCGCGCACGCCTTGGGCGTCGGCGGAGACGTGCAGGCGCGAAAGCTCGATGCGCAGACGCGCCATCTCCTGCCGGAGCTGGTCCATCTCCAGCCGCGCCTCGCGCCGGGCAGCGTCCAGAGCCTCCAAGCGCGCCTCCTCCAACTCGCGGAGGCGCTCTGCCAGGGCCTTCTCGTGGGCTTCGGCCTGGGTCTGGCTCTCCCGCGCCGCCAGCAGGCGTCGCTCGGCCTCGTCGCGCATACTCTTGATCTCAGTGAGCAGTTCGTCTGCCTGGAGTGCGTTCGGGTCAACAAGCGCCCTGGCTCTCTCCACGATTGCGCTCGGCAGACCCAGCCGTTCGGCGATGGCAAAAGCGTTGCTGCGCCCAGGAAGGCCAATAGTCAGTTCGTAGGTCGGCGACAGAGTCTCAGCATCGAACTCAACGCTGGCGTTTTCGACCCCGGGTGTGCTCTGCGCATAAAGCTTGAGCTCAGGATGGTGTGTCGTGGCCAGCGTGGTGACGCCACGGTGCACCAACTCCGTGAGCAAGGCGCGCGCCAATGCTGAACCCTCCACGGGGTCGGTACCGGCGCCGAGTTCGTCCAGAAGCACGAGGCTGCGGTCGGTGGCCTCGCTCAAGATATGGACGATATTGCTCATATGCGACGAGAACGTGGAAAGCGACTGCTCGATGCTCTGTTCGTCGCCGATGTCAGCAAACACATTCTCGAAGACGCTCAGCACCGAGTCCTCGGCAGCGGGAATGTGCAGCCCCGCTTGCGCCATCAGGCAAAGCAGCCCCGCCGTCTTCAGGGCGACGGTCTTCCCGCCCGTGTTCGGCCCTGTGACAACGATCACGAAGTAGCCCCTTGGTCCCAGCCGCAGGTAGATGTCTACCGGGACCACAGTGTCGGCGGGGAGCAATGGGTGGCGCGCCCGCATGAGGCGCAGATGCGTGCCCGGGTGGAAGATGGACTGCTCCTCGTCCAGCGCCTGGCGGGGTTCGAAACCCATGAGCTTCGGTTCCACGGCACGTAGCTGCCTCGCGTACTGAGCCTTGGCGAAGATGAAGTCGAGCTCGGCCAGCACCGCTGTCGTTCGTTCGACGAGATGCGCTTCGCGAGCGACAAGATCGGTGAGTCCATCGAGAATGCGAGCCACTTCGCGTTCCTCGCGCAGCTGCCACTCTCGCCACTCATTGTTGAGTTCGACAGTCGCGAGCGGCTCAATGAACAATGTGGCCCCGCTGGCGGATTCATCATGCACGATGCCAGGTATGCGGCCCTTGTACTCAGCCTTGATCGGGATGACGAAACGCCCCGAACGCTGGGTGATCAGGGTATCCTGCAGGAGCGGGGCGTTATCGCTCGACATGAGCATGCGCTCCAGCCGCTCGAGAAGACGTTCACGCGCGATCGCCAGTTGCGAGCGCACGCGCGACAACTCTGGGCTGGCGCTGTCGGCTACCTCGGCCTTGGGCGTGATGCAGCGCCGAATCTCGGCCACGACGCCAGAGCACTCCTCGAGCCTGCCCGCCAGCGCCGAAAGGAGCGGGAACTGGCCGGACAGCCGACTCAGCGTGCGTCGTAGAGGCTGAGCGGCCAACAGCGTGCTCTGAATGTCGAGCAGTTCCGAGGGCAACAGCCGCAGCCCGCGGGTCGCCCGCTCCAGAAGAGGTCGCACGTCGTGGGCACCGCCCAGGGAGATGCCTACTTTGCTGTCCAGCAGCATCACGGCCTCAGCCGTCTCGCGTTGGCGCCTTCTCGCCTCCTCCAGGCTGGTCGCGACGTCAAGCGAAAGGGCCAGGTCCCTCCCGCCTGAAAAGGAGGTGTATTCGGCCAACTGGGCCAGTATTTTGGGGAATTCCAATACCTGCAGGTACTTACTTTCCATATCAATCACCAAGAAGTCATTCTACATGGACGGGCCGGCAGACGCACATGCCGCGCTGGAGCGATTGTCCATATGTTGCTCGCGACGCTCGCCGCATGCTATAGTTTACAGATACGTTGCCGCGCCAAACAGAGCGGCTCAACGCGCTTTCCGCCCCTGGCCTGTCCAGGGGCAATCCCAGGGAAAGGAGCACCATGAACGAATACGAGTTGGTCTTCATTATCCAGCCGAACGCGGACGAGGCCAGGCAGGCCGCCGTCAAGGAGCGGGTCGCCGCCTACATCGCAGCAAACGGTGGCGAGGTCACCAACATGCGCGATTGGGGCATGCGCCGGCTCGCCTATCCCATTCGCAAGATGAGCAGCGGTTTCTACGTCATCACTCGTTTTCGCCTCGCGCCCAACGCAGTGGCCGGCCTGCAGCGCGAACTGCGCCTCAACGAAGATGTTCTGAGAGGGCTGATAGTCCGCAGCGAAGAAGTCGCCGCTCCGGCACAGTGAGCCAGACTGCCACTCTCTTGACCTGTGCCATACTGCTGGAACGTCTGAGCAGGGGGCAATCATGTTGGGCTTGAACAAAGTCATGCTGATCGGCGAGGTCGCCGAGAAAGCTGAGCTACGCTATACGCCCGAAGGGACGGCGGTGGCCTGTTTCGCTGTCAGCGTGTCTCAGCCTCTCGCGGCCGCGAACGGCAGGCTGCAGAGAGACAGCGAATGCTTCAGCGTCGTGGCTTGGCGGGAACTGGCCGAGCGCTGCGAAGAGGAACTGGAGCGGGGCACGCCAGTCTACGTGGAAGGCCGTATGCGCAACCACGTCTGGCGTGATGTCATGGGCCGCCAAATGCTGCGGACCGAGATAATTGCGGAAAAGGTGCTTGTCCTTACCAGCGAAGACGCCGGCGAGGCGGAAAGATACCAGGATTACGAGCTACAGTGGAGGGAATAGGAATTGGCCGACAACGATAGAGGCGAAGCGATGGAAGGCGCCAGGGAGGAAGGCAACCGCGAGGATCGTGGTGCGCGCCCGGCCATGCCCGGTGGCCAGCGCCGCTACTTCCCTCGTCGCCGTGTCTGCGCTTTCTGCGTGGAACGAGCGAAGACAATTGACTACAAGGACGTTCCCACTCTTGAGCGCTACGTGACCGATCAGGGTAAGATGCGCGGCCGCCGCCAGACGGGCAATTGCGCGAAGCATCAGCACATGCTCTCACGCGCCATCAAGCGCGCCCGGCAGATAGCCCTGCTGCCGTACAGCCACGAGCACAGCTTCACATCCTAGTGATAGCAGACCGGACTCCAAGTGCATCCTTGAGGGCATAGGTTTCCCCTATGCCCGTTTCGTTATAATACCCAAAGGCGGTTATGGCGAAAGCTCGCAGTATCCCTATCAGACGTGAAACCCCCGCATCCAGACGCAAAGCCGAGTTTGATCGCTGGGTCCGGCTTGGCCTGGCCGCGGTTATTGCCCTGGTCCTGATCGTTCTGGCAGCGGGCGTATACAAAGTGGCGATCGTCACGCCGAAC
The DNA here is from genome assembly GCA_034436255.1 of Anaerolineae bacterium. Taxonomy (GTDB): domain Bacteria; phylum Chloroflexota; class Anaerolineae; order DRVO01; family DRVO01; genus DAOTVV01. Next base: position 21,449 of record DAOTVV010000132.1, on the reverse strand, counting down.
GAACCTGTGGCCACCGTGAACGGTGTCAAGATCTCGCTCAGAGACTACCAGGCCATGGTTCGCTACAACCGGTTGAACCTGCGCAGCCAGTTGGCTTCCTTGCAGCAGCAGCAAGCCCTCCTCGACCCGACCGACCCCAATACCCAGTTCCTCAGCCAGTACATCGCCCAGCAGATTCAGAGCTTGCAGGCGGCCGCCAGTTCCCTGCCCTTGCAGACGCTCGAAAACATGATCAACGATGAACTGATGCGCCAGGAGGCCAAGCGCCGCGGCATTGTCGTCACTCAGGACGAGGTGGATCAGCAGGTCGAGCAGTGGTTCGGCTATTACCGTACTCCGCCCACCGCGACACCCACGACGGTGCCCGAGACGGCTACCGCCGAGGCTTACGCCCAGGCCACCGGCTGGGCCGAGGCCACCTCATACATCGGCACAGCAACCGCCGAGAGCGCAGCGACAGAAGTGGCTCTGGGCACACCCACCGGTACCCCTCTGCCGACCGCCACCGTGGGCCCTTCGCCCACTCCCTGGCCCACGTCCACCCCGGTAAGCAAAGAGGGCTATGAGGCCATGCGCCAGCAGTATCTGGCCTATATCGCCAAACAGGCCGGGTTCAGTGAGAGCCTGTTCATGGATCAGATGCGCATGCGGGTCCTGCGCACCAAGCTTCAGGCCGCCTTCGCCGCGGAGGTCCCCACGACGGCAAACCAGGTGCAGGTACGCCAGATCCTGCTGGCCAAGAAAGAAGATGCTGAGGCTGCGCTCGCCAGGTTGCAGAAAGGCGAGGACTTCGCCGCACTCGCCAAGGAGCTATCGCAAGATGTCGGCACCAAGGACAACGGCGGCGATCTGGGCTGGTTGACTCAGGACTCTGTTACCGTGGACAAGGCGATCCTGGACAAGGCGTTCCAAATGCAGAAGGGCGAGTACGCTATCGTGAACACCTCGGCGGGCTTCGCCCTGATCCAGGTCGTTGACAGGCAGGACAATCGTCCCCTGGACCCGCAGCTTCTGCAGCAGCGGCAGTCGCAAGCTCTCGACGATTGGCTCAGCACTGCCTCGGCCAGCCCGAACGTGAAGCGGTTCTGGTCGTCCACGAAAGTCCCACTGGACACACCGACGGCCCAATGAGGCAGACGCCTTTCTCGCATTAGCAGCCGGTTGGGTGCGCCGCCTCAACTGCCGGCCCGCGGGGTCTACCCGTGGGCCGGTTTGTCTTCAGCGTTCAATGGGCAGGATCGCCGCATCGTCCCTGGTACCGGGCCCGGTACACGGCACCCTCGCAGCGTTCGTCCGATCGTACCAACCGACGGCGAATGCCACGCCACCAGCCGGCGCCTCAGGGAAGAGATGCTCATCTCGCACCAGAGCGCTTGGGGCCCAGTCGCTCAGCGGCAGATGCCCGCCGACAGGGTCACCATCGGCCTGAGATAGCACCTGCCCCTGACTGCCGATCATATGCACGAAAACGGTGCGGTCTGGGGCAGGGACGGCGGGCGCGCGCCAGAAGAGGGCCAGGGTCGGCCCGAGTGGGCCGTTTGGCTGCCAATGGTACCCCAACAGGTCAGTGCCGTTGGCGAACGCCACCCGACAGGGGACGAACTGGGCGGACGCGCCAGCGCCAGTGCGGAGGTCAGCCTCGATGCTTGGGTCCACCGCATATAACCAGGCGCCCGGCGCTACGGCGGAAAGGTGCAACCACGGCAAGGCCGCGAGTTCCCAGCGATATTCACGCTCCCAGGCAAGAGCGCTGAGGTTGCCCTCACCGGGATGCACGATCAGGTACTTCACCCCTTGCTCTGCTAGTTGTCGTAGCTCCGCCAGCGATCGGGCGTCTGGAAACGCCTGCATTTCCGAAGCCAACTGGCGCTGCCTTTCCGGCGTTAGGCCGCTGTAACCGTTCACCAGCGGCAGCCAGTGCTCGGTGCTCGCGTAGAGCCGCTTGGCTTCGGGGTATTCAGGCTGGGGCGCCACCCACAACGGCAATTCGATGACGCCACCCCTGGGCGCTTGGGCCAGCCAGGCGTAGACGCTGGGCAGACGCGCCAGCGACGGCACAGGCGCCAGGGGCAAAGGCAGGCTCGCACCTTCGAGAAAGCAGAGCACCGCCAGCCCAATCGCCGCCCGGCGCTGCCTGCTTGCCCCACCGGCCAGCAAGGCCAGGCAGAGAGTCAGGGGGATGAACCAGCGCACCGGCACGCGCACGGCCTGCAACGCCGGCAGGACGGACAGCGCCCAGCCCCAGGGCAGAGAAAAGCTTCGCCCGCCGATCCCTTGCTCTGGCCCTAGCGATAGCACCAGGCAGACAGCGCCGACGCCAGCTGCCGTTATCGCGAGGGCGCGCTGACCCACACGTGGCAGGGTTCGCAAGAGACCGACCACCGCCAACCCGACGGCGCACCAACCCAGGTAGAGCGAATGCTCGTCGTTGAAGCCAGGGGCGGTGCGCATGGCAGCGCTGGCCCGGCCCCAGAGCAGGTTGGCGGGCGCAGCGGTCAGCAAGTCTATTGGCCGCAGGGAGAAGCTCGTTGACTGGGCCAAGCCTCGGCCGGAGGTGATCATCGCCAGAGAGTGCCCATACGGCAGAGCCAGTCCCAGCACAGCCAAGCTCGCGACCGCCAGAGCAGGCGCAAGGCCCAAGTGCTCACGCAGCAGGCGCCAGCGGCCGGTCGCCAGCGAGAGCAGGCACCAGCCGGACACAGCCGCTGCCGAGAACACGGCCATGTACCAACTCGTGGCCAGGCTCAGAAGAAGGAACAGCGCCACGGCCAGCAGGCGCCGCCACGAAGGCCTGGCGATGTAACCCTCCAGCGCACACAGGGCGAACGGCAGCCACTGGGAAGACAGCAACTGGAGGTGCGCGATCAAGGAGAGGCGATAGGCGCCGAAAGCGTAGACGACGCCCGCCAACATGCCGGCCGTGCCGCTGCCCCACACCCGGGCTGCAAGCAAGAATGCGCCCATGAACGCGAGCACAAAGGAGCCAAGGAAGGAGACGTTATACGCTAACAATGGCTCACCCGCCGCCTGCACCGGCACCGTCAGCACTGCAAGACTGAACAGGTGCTCGTTGAAGGTCAGGGTGCCGGGCAGGGGGTAGTAAGCGTTCGCATTCCAGATGCTCACGCCAGCGGACAGCGCATGGCTTACCCAGGCGAGAATCCACGTGTTGAGCAGAGGGTCGCCCTGGTCTCCCGGTACCGATGTGAGCGGGTGCAACCAGGCAGGAAAGCTGGCTATCGCCGTGAGACCCACGGCCAACAGCCACGGCCAGGCCAGGCGCCAGGCCCGCCGACCGGTCATCGCACGCTCAGGCGCACCGGCAGCAGCACGGCACGCTCAGCCAAAGGCTGCTTGCCCCTCAAACTGACGGGCGGACGCTCAAGTGTTTGGGCGTCATAGAGGCCAACGAGGAGGGTGTACTGGCCTGGAACAGCGGCATACGGGATCTGGACTTTCACCGGGTCAACCACGATGTAGCGCGTCAGCCACCTGTCGGTCGGGTAAAGGCCCTGAACCGGCCACTCGTCCCACTGCGCCGCGATCCGGCCGTCAGGCCCAATGAGGTGCACGAAGCGCTTCATTGGACGCGGCTCACTCACATCAGCCGTCCAGAAGAGCGCCAGGCTCGCACTCTCACCTGGTGCAAGTGTGCTGCGGTCAAGATCGTATCCGAGCAGGCGGATGGCCCCCCCGAAGCGGTACCATTCCTGGCCGGGGAAACGATGCACGTCCACGGGCAGATGGTGGAGTATGTACAGGGTCTGCAGAGTGAGCGAGGGCGCGCCGTCCGAGCCCCGCAAAGGTAAGTTACCGTCAGCCTGGCGCAACCCGACCCTGAGGGCGTAGCCCACAGCAGGAAGCCCGCTCGGCACCGGAACCTCGTAACGGTCCTCGACGTACAGCGCCGGATGCCAATGGCTGGTCGGGATGCCACCAGGGTTCGCCTTTTCAGAGGAGAGCAGCGTATGGCCATCAGCCAGCGAGTCCAGATGCACAAACGAGCGGTAGTCGTTCGTGAGCGGCGCCAATGCTTGCCAGTAGAGAGTGAGGACAATGGACTCGCCCTCCGGCAGCTGGTTGCGCTCCAGGTCGTAGCCGAGCAACTCCACCTCTTGCCCGAGTACGAGGTTTAGGTGATGCTCCGCCGCGAGCACGGTGCCAGGCGGCGAATATTGCCGGAAAAGCATCGTATCGGGCTCGATGTAGCATACCTTCAGGATCAGTACCGCAGCCGCAACCAGCGCCAGGCCGGCGAGGAGCATGGACCGTTGCTCCTGACGCACCTCCTCGACAGGAGCTGGCGCCCGGCCGGGCAGAAGCAAGACGAGCAACAACAGACCTAACCCGAGGGCGCTCAAGCGCCAACTAAGCAGCTGCAGCGGTGTATCCTGCAGCACAAGCTCCACGTCGTGCTGCCTGGCGGAACCATCAGCAGGCACCTGAACCGCGATCAAACCCTCAGGCCCAGCGACCGAGATCTCGACCGGCTGGGCATCAACCGTCGCCAGCCAGCCCGGGAAGTAGAACAACGGCAGCACTACCTGGCCCGCTATGCCCGGCTCCAGCGTGAAACGGGCTTTGCCGGCGCCCTGTTCCACGGTCCGTAGGCCTGGCCACGCGACCACTGGCGCGGTGGGCGGCTGCTCCACCCAACGTGGCAGGTACTCACCGGCGCTCGTGGTACCGAGATTGCCGCTGGACCGCTCGTAGCTCTGCACGTCCTGAGCTCTCGCGCTTGACCAATCTATAAATGGCTTGCGCGGCAGGGCATAGGGTGCGGCCCCCAGCACGATCACGGCCAGTGCCAAAGCAGCCCACGCCGCCTGCGTCAGCCTCTTCCCCTCCCAGGCATCCACGGCACTACCGACCAGTAGCGAGAGGGGCAGTGCCGCAACGCCGAGGAAGCGCTGCGGAAACTCCGCATAGGCCAGGACGGGAACAGCCGACCAGACTGGCCCGGACAACGGCAACATCATCAGCATGTAGCCCAGGAGCGCAGCCAACATGAAGGCAACGTGGCCGCGCGCAGAGCTCCGCCTCCCAAGCATCGGTAGCGCCGGGAGGGAAAGCAGTATCAGGTGACCGCCGACACTCATGGGGAAGAAGGGGTTGGCGCAGCGGAAGTCGAGTGTCTGCGGCAGGGCCACCAAATCGCTGAGGCTCAGGAAGTAGAGGCGGTAGTCGAAGAAGCCCTTGCTCAGCCGCCAGGTCTGCACGTACTGTTGCTCAGCGACAGCCGGCAGCCAGAAGAAAGCGGCTGCAAGCAGCCCCGCAGCCGCAGCCAGCAGGAGGCGCGGCCAGTGCTTCGGTCGGTCGGCCAGAACGCGCCAGAGCGCATAGGCACCTAGCAGAGGGGCGAAGAGCATGGCACTGATGTTGTGCGAGAGCGCGAGCAGAGCCACACTCAGCGCAAGGAGTGCGCAGTTCCACCGCCCACCCAACCGCACCAGGCGGTAGACGCCCCAGAGGGCATAGGGCATGATGGCGGTAGCGAGCAACTGGGGATAGTTGCCCTCAATGTAGATCTCGAACAAGCGGTACGGCGGCAAAGCGTACGCCACGCCGGCCAAGGCCGCCGCCAGGGGGCTCAAAAACTCACTGGCCAGGAAAAAGACACCGAGGCCACCGGCGGCCACCGAGGCAGCAGCCGCCAGCTTCATGGCCGTTTGCATGTCCAGGCCACACAGGCTCACAAGGCCGCTGAGATAGCTCAACAGAGGCGGTACGTAGTTGAATATGGGGTAGCCATAACCGAAAGCGAAGTCCGGCGCCCAGCGGGGATAGAGCACCCCCTGTTGCCAGGCGCTCACCAACTCAAGCGAGCGGAAGAGATGGAGCACGCCATCAGACGTGTTCGGCAGCCCTCGAGTGGTGAGGAGCGAGGAGGTGGCCAGCCCGGCACACAGCAGCACCAGCGCGGCGCCCCAAGCGCTGCTCGAGCGCGCTCGCAGTCCCTTGCCCCGAAGCATGGGCGCGATTCTAGCCACCAGACGGTGCTGCGTCAAAGCTGCGTCCCGTCGCTATGGCAATGCGCTGCAGCAGAATGGCCCTGTCTGCGCCGTCCTGGCCAGCCACCGGCCAGCGCGCCAGAGTGCCAGGATCGTATACGCCCACCAGCAGTTCGTACTCCCCGGACGATAGGCCGGAGGGAACAACGAGCTCACGTCTATCGGCAACCACCTCGCCGGGCAGCCAGTCAGCCGGTGGGTAGTTCCCTCCGGCGAAAGGCCCGTCCGCCTGAGCTACGGGCTGGCCTCCAGCGCCAGCCAGGTGCACGAAGACGTGGCCGTCCGCCGAAGTTGTGCTCCAGCGGCGCCAGTAGAGGGTGAGCGTCAGGCGCCCTCCGGGGACAGCCTCGCCCTCGAGCCCGTAGCCGAGCAGTTCAACCGCGCCCACGCGCTTTGCCAGCTTCACTGGAACCGCATCCATGCCGACGGTCCTGGCCGGCAGCACGCGCACAAGCGCAAGCTCAACAGTGCCGTCATCCGCTCCTACGCCGCTGACGGGTGCCCGCTGCCCATCGCCCAGCACGAACATTCCCGCCCGTAGCCTGTAGAGGCCGGGCGGAAGATCCGCCGGCACGTCCAGGGTGTGCTCGTCGCGGACAAGCGCATTGAGCGGCCAGGACAGGGTCGGTAAGTCCTCCTGGGTGCGCTTGTCGCCGGGGGGCCAGTTGCCGGAGCCAGCCACAGTCACAGCTGCATGCGGTGCATCCAGATGAACGAAAGTCGCGTAGTCATGTCCGAGCGGCGCTACTGCACGCCAGAAAAGTGTCACCGCAAAGCTGCGCCCGGCGGCGACTTGTGAAGGGGCGCTGAAAGCGGCAACCTGGGCTGCACCCGCGAACGTCGCCGCTGGCGCCGGGCGGGCCGAGGCCAGGCTCCCTGGGAACAGAGCCCGACCGAGTTCCCGGATGCCGGAAGGCCATGACGCACTCAGTGCGAACACCGCCATTGTCGCTGCTACCACGCTCAGGGACGCCAAGCGTGGCAGCCCGGCCGCAGGCTGCCGCCTTCGAGGTCTCAGCAGCAGAATTGCCATGGAGGCCAGCAAGCAGGCGCCGCTCAGAGCGTCTGCCAGCAGCCGGGCGCGCGTCTCTCCAAAGCGCAGGCTCAGCCTGTGCTCGCCCGCAGGAACCCCTACGACCATGGTGCCGGACGCAGTGTCGGGCTCAACGCGAGCAGGGGACCCGTCCAGGCTGGCGCGCCAGCCCGGGTAGAAGAGCCAATCGAGCCTGAGAGGGCTCGCCTCCGCCCTTGTGACCTCGATATCTGCTCCATCGGCTCCCAGCCAAAGAAGTGTGGCGCCTTGCTGGCCCGAGGCAAGAGGGGAAGGCCACCTGCCGGATTCGAGTTCTACCATGTGCACGGCGGGGTCGAGCGCCCCGTGCACCCAGGCGGGCATGTACTCGCCCAGAGTCGTCAGGCCGATGGCGCCCGTCAGACGCTCGTAGTGGTAGAGGTCGGCAACACTCGTGCCATGGTCTATGAATGGGCGCCAGGGCACCAGCAGAGGCAGCGACACTACAGCCGTTGCCAAGAGGGCCAGCACTGGCGCAGTGCCACGCACTCGCTGGGGCACGGCTTGCCCATTGCGAAACCAGAGCAGGTTTGCCCCCGCGAGCCAGGCCAGGCTTGCTCCGGCCAGGCTGAGCCAGCGCCACGGGTATTGCGCCATCGCCAGGAGCGGCTCAGCGCGCCAGAGCGGGAGCGAAATGGGAAGGTTGAGGGCCATGCAGGCAAGCGTGAGGCCCATCATGTAGATGGCCTCGAGCCGCACCTCGCGCCGGCCGCGCACCAGAGCAGCGGCGCCTCCAGCCAACCCGAGCAAAACGAAAGCGCCGTTAAGCGTAAGTGGCAGGTAAGGGTTAGCCACGGAGGGATCAGGCGCTACCGGCAGCGACACCATTTGCCCGAGATCGAGGAAGCGCCCCTCGTAGGGGCTGGCACGCGCATAGTAAGCGGGGGAAGCTCGCACGTAGCCGCGCTCCAGCAGAGCCGGCAGGAGCGTATAGCAGCCGATGCCGACGCCCAGGGCGATCCCAGCCAAAGCGGGCACCAGTCGCGCGAAGCCACGTTCGGCGACCCAGAGAACGAGGCAATAGCCGCCTGCGACGGCTACAACGACGAGCCCCTGGAACAGGTGGCTGAGAAGCGAGCTACCGATTAGCAGAGCGGTCAGGCCCACTGGCCATCCCCAGCCGGTTCGCTGGGAGCGGCGGATGGCCCACAATGACAGCGGCAACAGCGACAGGGCGAGAAGCTGCGGGTAGTTGCCGCCCAGGATATAGGCTTCGCGCAACCGCAGAGGGGCGAAGGAAAACACTAGCGCCGCCAGCAGCCCGGCTGCAGCGGACAGACTGTCCCGCCCCCAGAGGTAGGCGCCAACCGCACCGAGGACGAAAGCGAGGATTGCGACAGCCTTCAGGCCACCGGCCAGACCCAGGCCCACTGATGAAAGGGCAAGAGCAGCAAGGTAAGGCAATGGCGGAGCATAGATGAAGAGCGGGTAGCCATAGCCATAGGCCAGGTGAGGTGCCCAACGTGGCGGGAAGGCACCGCTCGCAACGATCTGACCGAACTCAGCGGTACGGAGCAGATGGATAGCTGCGTCCGCTAATGAGGGCAACCCGGGTCTGAACAAAGGAGCCGTGGCCAGCAGCCCGATTGCGGCAGCAGCCAGCAGCCCCCTGTCGCTCCTGAAACGGATGCCGCCCGGCACGCTGCCCTGCTACTGCATGCGGCGAGCCTTGGACGCCAAGCGCTCTACCTCGCGCTGGCAACGCATACACAGGGTAGCGTCTGGCAGGGCCTGGATCCGTTCGGGCTCTATGCGCTGGCCACACCGCTCGCATATGCCATAGGTGCCCCTCTCTATCATGCGCAGAGCTCGCTCCACCGTCTCAAGCCGCTCTTCGGCACCCTCAAGAAAGGCAAGGTTGCGCTCGCGTTCGTAGATATCAGGGTCACCCTCTTGCGTGCTCGCGTCGACATCAGTCTTCAACAGATCGCGCAGGTGCTGGATGTTCTCCAGCAAATCGGCGCGCTCGTCCTCCAGGCGCCTGCGCTCTTCCTCAAGCCTGATCTCGGCGGCCATGTGTCTCCTCCAGCCTCTGTAGCCAGTGCCAGAAACGCTAACCAGCAACGATTCGGTGTTCTCTTGTCACGTGCCTGCATGAGGACATTGCCATCCCGAGCTGCGCAAACTCACTGGCCCGGTTGCGGCTCGGCGATGCGCCATCATGCCATACCATACGCGCGTGATCAACGATGTATAACACGCCCCGGCGAACAAAGCAACCTGCCGCGCGTGCCACGCCAAGCCCTCGTCGGCGTTGGCTTGAGAGCCGCCTTGACGCGAGAGCAAGCGGGCGTGACAATCCGCGCCTCAGCAGACGACGCATTGGAGGCCTCCTTATGGCGGCAGTCAAGGTCACAATCATCGGCGCCGGGTCAGCATTCACCTTCTCCGTCGTCGCCGATATGTCGCTGAACCCAGCGTTCGCTGGCAGCACGGTTGCCCTGGTTGACACCGATGTTGCCACCCTCGACCTGTCTCAGCGAATCTGCTCACGCATGATCGCCGAGAGCGGCGCTGACCTGCGGTTGGAGGGCAGCGCCGACCGCCGCCAAGTGCTCCCCGGCAGCGATTACGTGCTCAACTCTATCTCGGTTGGCGAGCCCTGGGCGCGCGAACGGGACGTCGCCATTGGCGAGCGTCACGGCATATTCCAGCCAACCTCGCAAACCGTCGGGCCAGCGGGTGTGTTCCGTGGCCTGCGCGTAATTCCCCAAGCAGTGGCGATCGCCCAGGATGTAGCCAGGCTCTGCCCCGAGGCCACAATCCTCAACTTGGCCAATCCGATGGCAGCGGTCTGCCGAGCCATGATTCGCGAGACGGGCGTCCGCGTCATCGGCCTCTGCGAGGCGTGGAGAGAGAGCCTCGGCCTGATGGCTGCAGCCCTAGACGTGCCCGAACGCGAGCTGGACCTGGTCTCAGTGGGCACGAACCACCTGGGTTGGGCCACAGCTCTCATACGCTCCGGGCAAGATGTCCTGGCCGCCGCTCTCGAGCGCCTTCACAGCCCGGAGAAGCGAGCGCTCCTTGACTCTGTACCGATCGCCCGGGAGATCTACGCCGCTTTCGGCCTCTGGCCAACTGGCAGCCAGGACCACATCGCCGAGTTCTTCCCCTACTTCCTTACGCCGGAATCGCATGGCGGGGCCGACTATGGCCTGATCACCCGTCACACGAGCGAAGCCCAGTGGCAGGAGCGTCTGCGCGAGCGACAGGCCCTCGCTCAGGGCGACCTGCCAGTAACCGGCCTGCTCAGGCCTTCAGGCGAGAGTGCTGTGGAGGTGCTAGCGGCGCTCGCCGGCATCGGGGCGCCCGGCCAGCACATGATCAACATCCCTAACCAGGGCCTGATCCCTAACCTGCCCGCCGCTGCTATCGTCGAGTTGCCCGCTGCCGTAGATCGCTGCGGAGTCCACGGCAAGCAGGTAGCCCCATTGCCACAGCCAGTAGCCCACCTACTGCATACCCGCGCTGTGCAACAGGAACTGATGGTAGACGCTGCTCTATCCGGAGACCGGCAACGGGCGCTCCACTGCCTGCTGCTCGATGCCCAGGTCGTCTCCCTCGACACTGCCTGGCGAATCCTGGAGGAGTCGCTCGCCGCAAACGCGGCCTGGCTGCCCAACTTCAGGCGTTAGCGCCCGCCTGGCCACCCGCTCCGGCCCGTGAGCCCGCCTCAATCAGGCCGGCAAGACTTGGGCATTTCGGCACGGGCGCCGGAGCGCCACGACCTCGCCGCCTTTGCCAGTGCGGCCCCCAGATGCAAGCCGCCGCGAACCTCGGGCGGCACTTGACAGGTAGCGAGTGCCAGTGTATCATGAGAATATCTCTGATATATCACGCTGCACGACAGCGAAAAGGTATGGTCGCACCAGGACGCAAGGGCGAGGCCTACAGCAACATCAAGAGCGCCATCATGTCCGGCGAACTCCTTCCCGGCACGCAGCTCTCGCCGGCCGATCTGGCTACCCAGTATGGCATGAGCCGCACTCCCGTCCGTGACGCCCTCAATGCCCTGGTGCAGGAAGGCCTGGTCGAGGTGCAGCCGCGGCGCGGCTACTTCGTCAGCCACATCACTGTCAGGGACGTGGAGGAGGTCTTTCAGCTCCGCCTGATTCTTGAGACGGCCTCGGCCGAGCTCGCCGCCACCCGCATTACACCGGATCAGATCGAGCAGCTGGCACGGCTCTCGAGCCGCTATGTCGCCGGTGACCCCGAGAGCTACCGCTCCTACCTCGATGAGAACCGCCAGTTCCACCTCACAGTCGCCGAAGCGGCGGGTAACCGCCTGCTGGTTGGTGTGCTGCGCGAAACTCTGGAGCAAATGCACCGCTTCCTGGTGTTACGCCTTGACCTCAGCGATGACGCCGACCAGATGCTTGCCGAGCACTACCTTCTGCTCGATGCCTTCCGCAAGCGCGACAGCGCCAGGGCGCGCGAGGCCATGCGCATCGCCATAGAACATGCGCGCGATGCCGTGCTGGAGTCCATTTTCAAGCGCGGCAAAGACTGGGTGCTGTAGAAGGGGCAATATGACGATCCCGCGAACGATGCTCGCCATCGTGAAGCCGCAGCCCTCACCAGGGCTTGAGTTGCGTGAGGTTCCGGTGCCAGACATCGGCCCCACTGATGTCCTTGTCAAGACGCGCGCCTGCTCGATATGTGGCACTGACCTGCACATTGATCGCTGGGACGGAGCAACGAACAGCCGCGTTCACCCGCCTCAGGTAATCGGGCATGAGGCATGCGGTTATGTCGTCGCCGTGGGCAGCAGGGTGGCACACATCAAAGAGGGAGATTATGTCTCACCCGATAGCCACCTTCCCGACTGGTCCTGCCCTGTGTGCCGCCAGGGCCTGCCACACCTCTGCGCCAACCTGAAGATCCTGGGCGTTGACCGGCCTGGCGTCTACGCCGAGTATTTCGCTGTGCCCGAGAGCGATCTCTGGCTGAACGACCCCACCCTTGACCCGGCCGCCGCCAGCATCCAGGACCCCATGGGCAATGCTGTTTACGCGACCCTGGTGGAACCAGTCAGTGGGCGTACCGTCCTTATCTTCGGCGACGGACCCATCGGCCTGGGTGCCGTGGCGGTAGCTCGCGCCGCCGGCGCTGCGGCCATCGTTCACGTGGGCCTATCGCCCTATCTGCTCGCCATCAGCAAGCAGTTGGGCGCCACTGTCACGCTTGATGCTTCTCAGCCTGGGCTCGACGTGGTCGCCGAAACCAGCAAGATCCTGGCGGGAGGCGCCGATGTGGTGCTGGAGATGAGTGGCAGTCCCCTTGCCATCCATCAAGGCCTCCAGGCGTTGCGTCCGGGTGGGCGTTTCTGCGCTTTCGGCCTGCCAACCCATGAAGTACCGATAGACTTCACTAGCGATCTCATTTTCAAGGGGGCGCGCATCATCGGCATCACCGGCCGTTTGCTGTGGGACACCTGGTACCAGATGGCGGGCCTTATCCGCTCGGGGAACCTCGACTTCCGTCCCATTGTCACCCACCGCTTGCCCTTTGCCGATTGGCGGCTGGGGTTCGACCTGCTGGAAGCGGAGGAGCGCCACGCCGCCAAAGTCGTGCTTTTCCTGGACCCTAACGACGCCGGCTTGGCCTAGGCCAGCCGCCAGCGTTAATCCGAACTCAAATGGGGAGGATCGCATGCCTGCCGACAGACTCGCTTGGATAGCCGACGAAATGGCCGCTCTGCAGGATCAGGGCCTGTTCATCAACATCCGCACCGTGGATTCGCCCCAAGGCGGGTGGCTGGTGGTGGATGGCAAACGCGTGCTCAACTTCTGTTCCAATAACTACCTTGGCCTGGCGAACCACCCGCGCCTGTGCCAGGCTGCGAAAGAGGCGATAGACAAATATGGCATCGGCCCGGCTGCCGTACGTACCATCGCCGGCACAATGCGCCTGCATGTTGATCTGGAGCAGCGCCTGGCCCTTTTCAAGCGTGTGGAGGACGCCATTTTCCTGCAGTCTGGTTATGCCGCTAACCTGGCCGCCATCACCACCCTTGTGTCCCGTGAGGACGTGATCTTCTCGGACGAACTCAACCACGCCAGCATAATAGACGCTTGCCGCCTGTCGCACGCGGAGATCATCCGCTACGCCCATTGTGACCCAGATGACCTGCGTGCCAAGGTGTTAGCGCGAGGTGTGCCAGGGACGTCCTATCGCCGGGCCTTGCTGGTGACCGACGGCGTGTTCAGCATGGACGGCGATATTGCGCCCCTGCCAGACCTGCTCAAGGTAGCACAAGAGTTTGGCCTGATGTTCATGGTGGACGATGCCCATGGTGAGGGTGTGCTCGGCGAAGGTGGGCGAGGCATAGTTGACCACTTTGGCCTTCATGGCCAGGTGGACATCGAGATTGGCACCCTGAGCAAGGCGATGGGCGTCGTCGGAGGCGTCGTCGCCGGCCGCAAGCTTGTGATAGAATTCCTGCGCCAGCGCTCGCGTCCTTTCCTGTTCAGCAGCGCCGTAACCGTGCCCGACACTGCCGCCTGCCTTGCCGCGGTCTACTTGCTCAAGAGTTCGGAAGACCTGGTTCAGAAGCTGTGGCAGAACACTGCCTATCTGCGCCAGGGGCTGCAGGCGCTCGGGTTTGACACTGGCCGGAGCCAGACGCCCATCGTTCCTGTGATGCTGGGCGATGCCCACCTCGCCAAACGCTTCTCCGACATGCTCTTCGATGAAGGCGTGTTCGCCATGTCGCTCGGCTATCCCACCGTGCCCCAGGGCAAGGCGCGCATCCGCATCATGAACACAGCAGCACACAGCCAGGACGACCTGGACTTCGGCCTGGCGGCCATGGCGAAGGTCGGCAAAGCCCTCGGCGTCATTCGCTGACAGAATCGGGAACGCCAGGGGCTTTCCTCAGCCCCTGGCGTCCAGCCCCTACCAGTTCAGGCGACGCTTCCCGAGGCCATCTCGTACGCGCCCTGGATGCCCTTCAGTTGTGTGGGCTCACCGCCCGTGGACCGGAAGAACACACGCCCATACTGGCGCGCCAGGCGTTCCGCCTCCGGGCGCGCCTGGTCAATGAGGTTCTGGCGCTCCTGAGGGTCCGCCTGCAGATCGTATAGTTCGTCGGGCTGCCCAGCAGGACGCAGAACCAGGCTCCAACGCTTGTCACGAATGCAGCGGTCCAGGCCATCATGGTAGCCCATGATCGCGGCCCGACGATGATCGTCGCAGTCGCCTTCAAGAACGGGCCTGAAGCTGCGCCCGGACATGGCTTCGGTGTCGTTCGCCAGGCCCATGACATCGAGCAGGGTCGGCAGCACGTCCTGGAACTGCACGATCGCCTCCGTGCGGCGCGCTCCCCGTCCACCGGGCAGGCGCACCATGAACGGCACCTTTAGTAGTTCGCTGTGCATACGATCAGCGCCCTTCAGGAACTTGCCATGGTCGCCAAGAGGGTGGCCATGGTCGGCCGTGATCAGCACCACAGAATCCTCGAGGTACCCAAGCTCCTCCAACGCGCCGAAAAGCACGCCAAGCCAGTTGTCCACGAAGGCAGCCTCGCCGGCGTAGAGCCCCCGGATGTTCTGAGCCTCGGCCTCGCTTGCCCAGGCGCTGTACAGTCCACCCATCGGCAGGATCAGGCGCTTACCGCTGTAGGCAGGATCTCGGTAGGTATCGAAACGAGCCGGCGGGTCCCACGGCTCGTGTGGATCGAAGCTGTCAATCCAGAGGAACACCTTGTCTCGGCCGCGGTTCTTGCGCAACCAATCTACAGACCGCCGCACCACCTGGGCCGGGAACCAATCCTCCTCAAGGCTGAAGCCATCCGTGTTGGCGAGATACTGCTCTACCCTTTCGCGCCAGACTTGGGGATAGTGCTCGTTTACGTAGTCGTCCACACGGCGCTGGCTGGGCAATGGCTCGTAGGCGTCGTATTCCTGCCCTCGAACCCAGGCGTACGTGTGGTAACCCCGGTGGAAGTTCATGCCCGGAGCGCGGTAGTGATAACAATCAGAGACTATGCCGCAGGTATAGCCCTCGCTGCGCAGAATCTCGGCGACGGTAATGTCCTCCTTCGCCAAAGGCTGCCAGGGGCGGAAAGGCAGGGTCGCCTGGCCAGTCATGAGCGCTGTTCGGACTGGAATGGTAGGCAGGCCCTCCGGGTAGGCATTTTCGAAGACGATGCAGTCTCGGGCGAAAGCGTCCAAGTTGGGCGTCAGGCAGGCAGGGATTCCCGCAAAGACGGGCCGGCCCCGATGATACGCCCCTACGTGGTCCTGGCGGAAACTATCCAGCATGATGACAATCAGGTTCATGAGATACTCCTTTTGGCCAGCGAGTTTGGGCCTCGACCGTCATCCCGGCCCAAAGTACGTTGCCTTGCTCGCGCCTCGTTCCTACGCCAAACAGTCGTGCCGCCCACAGCTACGCGGGTCCTTCGGGCTCGAGAGACGTAACTGCGGACAGGTCAGGACCGCCCCATGTCCACCAGTGGCCCGGCTTGCCTCTTCTTATCACGGCCAACCGGTCGCGCTCCGAGCAGTACCTTGTACCGTTCATCCTTGTAGACAGTCTCGCTCCGGCGGAAGATACGCTCGAGTTCATCCTCATAGGGGATGAAGACGTTGGCCACCAGAAGCAGGCGCCCCTTTGCTTCCAGAAGATCGCGAGCGTCGAGAATGAACTGGCGTGCGACGTCGTGCTCAATGCCCGGGCCAAGGTGGAAAGGCGGATTGGCTGCTACGACATCGAAGCGCTCGCCGATCAGGGCCGACCCGCAGTCGCTGGCGACCACCCTGGCCGAGAGGCCGTTGAGAGCCGCCGTGCGCTCGGCCGCGCGGACCGCCAGCAGCGAGTCATCCGCCATGGTGACCTGCACACCCTCGGCCAGGCTTGATGCGACCAGGCCCACCTGGCCCGCTCCGCAGCCGAGGTCCAGCACCTTCTCGCCTGAGCGGAGACGGAGGTGCTCCACCAGTGTCAGAGTGCCGGGATCGGGGTGTTCCCAAGAGAACAGCCCTGGCTTGGCGACGTAGTGCCACGTGCGCCCACGCGCCTCGAACGACATCTCACGCCACACATGGTACTCGCCCGGCGGTGGAGGCCGCATGCCCGCCCGTTTCACCACCCGAGCTACCCGGCACCTTGGGCCGCTGGCAACCACCTCAACACCACCAAACCACTCGGCTGCCACCTGGATGCGAGTCCTTATGCCGATATTGGTTACGCCAGCGAGGTACAGCCTGCCGCCAACCTCAAGGCGTTGCCATGCCTCGCGCAGGAACTGCTCAGCCAGCAGGCGTCCACGTGGCAGATTGGTCAGAATCACATCGAAGCGCTGTTCTTCCGGCAGGTCAGCTGTCACATCGCTGTGCCACACCTTGGCCGCATACCCCAGCCGGTCAACGGCGAGCCTGGTAGCCGTGACCGCTGCCAGGCTGCTGTCGGCCAGATGCAGCTCGATATCCGGCTGAAGCTCCAGCGCCGAAAACCCGATGACGCCGTTGCCACAACCAAGGTCAAGCACACGGGCGCCGCCGGGCAGCCCGTCGGCTTTGACAGCCTGCAGCAACAGATTCGCCGCCCGGTCTGGCCGCCGCCAGGAGTAGATCCCTGGTTTTGAGAATAGACGCACCTGCCCAACCGGCGTATGCATCGCCATCAGGCGGTAGACGTGATAACCTGTGCTGGGTGCCGCGACGAGTGGGCGGCCACGTTCTTGGTCCGACATTGCCCACATTGTGACAGGCTGAGTCGCTTCCGGCAAGCAAAGGAGGGGCCAACACTTTCGCTGCCTGGCGCGTCTTCATAGGTAGACAGCCCGAAAGTCGGGCAAGGAGGCAGACAATGGACGAGGCAACACAGGCGGTAACAGGGAACGAGGGTCATGGCGAGAAGGCCGGCAGCGAGGAGCCAGGCGTGATTCACGACATGGGCGTGCTCGACCTCAGTTCGGCCAAGGAGGCCAGCGAACTAGAGTACATCAAGGTCATTCGCAACGTGGGCATGGTCCTCGTACCAGAACACCTCAAGGCAGCCCTCTCCCGCGCAAGCATCCACGATGTCGGCGCCATAGTGGGCATACCCCAGAACGCCAAGCTGAACCTGCAGATGGGCCAGGTGAGGCTCTCGGCGGAGGCTCTGGCCGCAGGCGACGCGGACACCAGCCTATTCGCTGTCGGCCAAGTCGTGGTCACCGGCAAGGTGGAGAGCATCGGCTACCGCGACATACGCGTCGCCGGGCAGCTATTTGCCCCGCGAGGCAGCGAGGCGGCCCTGGGGGCCAAGCTGTCAAGCGTGATGGGCCAGGTTATCTACTATCCGTTCTCGGAAGATCAGGACGTACGCTTTGTGGTCGGCAAGGAGAGGATCGGGCGCGCTTACCTGGAAGCGCTAGCGCACCCGACAGTGATCATAGTCGTTGGCAATGTGGACTTTGAGGAGGACATCCCGGCCGATCTTCTGCGCCAGAAACTGCCAACGATGGTACTCGTGGGCAACATCAATGCGCCGCGATCGCTCATGCCGCTGATTAGTGCTCTTGTAGCTGAGAAGATTGGCAACATCACCGCCTATCCCGAGAACGCCCGCTTCCTGGAAGGGGAGGACACACTCAGCAAGGAGTATTTCGAGTACCTGCCTGAGGGCACCGCCCTCGTGATTGGCGGTGTGATCACCATCGAGGATGACGTTAGCCCGGAGCTGCTGCGAGCCAAAGTGCGCGAGATCATCCTCAATGGCAAGCTAAAGGCACCGAAACCTTTGGCCGGCCTGATCAGGGGCCTCATCACCGAGAAGAACGGCGAGCTCATCGGGGCCTGATGAACCAGTCGTCACAGGGGGAGCGAGACGACGATGTCTCGCTCTTCAACCGCACCTATGAGCAATATCATCGGCCGCTCTATGCCTATCTTCTGGCCAGGGCGGGCGAGGCCACGGCGGCCGATCTGCTGCAGGACACGTTCCTGCACGTCTGGCGGCACATTGACAGCCTGCGCCAGGTGCCCGACGAGAGACAACGGTTTTGGCTCTTCTCACTTGCCGGCAACGTCCTCACAGACCATTACCGCAGGAATGCAGTCCGCCAGCGTCACGAACCGAGCCCGATGGCTTCAGACGAAGAGTATCGCGGCCCCGGGGCCACTGCTGCCGAAACTGATTCCCGCCTTGATATGGACGCCGCCATTGCACGCCTGCCCGAGGGCTTGCGCGTCATAGTCGTCATGCGTTATCTGGGCGAGATGAACAGCGATGAGATCGGCGACGCGCTGGGCATGCCCGCAGGCACCGTCAGATATCGCCTGGCGCAGGCTCGAAAGCAGTTGTCCACTTATCTGGCTGAGGTCAGGCAGGCTACCACGGGCGTGGCAAAGGGGGCTCGTCCGAACTCCACGGCGCGGACAGATGTGGAAGACACCAGGAGAGGGGGTTCTAGCGTTGCTTGGTAACCGCGAACGTTCAACTACATCAGAGTTCGGCGATGAACTCGATCGGGCCCTGACGGCATGGGCGGACAGGCACCGCTTGCCTGCTGCCAGGGCAGAGGCGATCCGCAGCGCGGTGCTGGCCGCCTCGCCCGTTCCGGGAGCTCTCAGCTACCAGTGGTGGATCGAACTCTTCGAGGGTACGGCCCAAGCCCTCCAGCTTCTGGCCGCTTCACCCTCTGGCCCATGGGTCGCCGCCCTCTCGGTTCAGGCCTGAGACCTTACCATCAAGAGTTCGGGCGCGGTGCCCACGGCTCGTCCGAACCCACGGCAGGCGCGAAAACAGGGGTGGACCACCGCGCGGCCACCCCTGTCTGCCACCCATAGGCTGCCCGGCCTCAGTTCGACTGCTCTTCCTTCGCCTTCTTGGCTTCGGCGATGATCTGCTCAGCAATGTGAGGCGGCACCGGGTCGTAATGCGAGAACTCCATGGTGAATATACCGCGGCCTTGGGTCATCGCCCGCAGGTCGGTGGCGTAACGGCGCATCTCGGCCATAGGCACCAAAGCCATCAGCGTGGTGTTGCCCTTTTCCTGCTCCATGCCCAGCATGCGGCCACGCTTGGAGTTCAGATCGCCGAGAACATCGCCCATGAACTGCTCGGGCACAGTGATCGTCACCTTCATGATGGGCTCGAGCAGGATCGGCTCGGCCTGTGCAGCTGCGGCCCTGAAGCCGAGCCGACCGGCAAGCTTGAAGGCCATTTCCGAAGAATCAACCGGGTGGTACGAACCGTCATAGAGAGCCACGGCAATGTCCACGACAGGGTACCCGGCGATGATGCCTTCCTGAAGGGCTTCGATCACGCCCTTCTCGACCGCCGGAATAAAGTTGCGCGGTACGGCTCCGCCGAAGATCTCGTCCTTGAACTCGAAACCAGAACCGCGTTCCCGTGGTTCAACGCGGATCCATGTGTCACCGAACTGGCCGCGGCCACCGGTCTGCTTCTTATGCCGTCCCTGCGCCTGAGCCGTGCGCGTGATCGTTTCCCGATAGGGCACGCGGGGAGTGCTCGTTACGATGTCAACACCGAACTTCTGCTGCAGCCGCCGCACCGCAACATCAATGTGAGCCTCGCCCATGCCTGAGAGGAGCGTCTCGCCAGTGCTGGGCTCACGCTCCAGACGCAACGTAGGGTCACCCTCAACCAGCCGCGCCATGGCGTTACTCATCTTGTCGAAGTCAGCCTGCGATTTGGCATTGACGGCAACCGTGTAGACCGGGTTCGGGAGCTGCAGCGGAGGCAACGCTAACGGATGACCTCGCTCGTACAGGGTATCCCCGGTCCTGACGTCCCCGAGTTTTGCTACCGCGCCGATGTCGCCAGCTACGATGGCTTCCACCTGTGTCTGCGTTCGGCCCGTCACCTGCAAGAGCTGCCCGATGCGCTCCTCCGATCCACTGCGGGAAGCGATGACACGACTATCCGATTGCAGCGTGCCGGAATAGACGCGCAGATAGGTCAGCTTGCCGATGAACGGGTCGGCCGCCACTTTGAAGATGAAAGCGGCAAGCGGGCCTGATGGATCAGTCTTCAGCGATTCCTCACTATTCGTGGCCGGATTGATCGCCGTGTAGGGACCGGAGTCGGCTGGTGAAGGCAAGAGGGCGGCGATAGCATCGAGCAACGGCCGTATAGCGATGTTGGCCGTCGCGGCACCGACCAGCACTGGGACCACTGCCCCCTGGAGCACAGCGGCGCGCAGACCACGCAGTATCTCGTCAGCAGTCAGGTCCTGGCCATCGAGATACTTCATGATCAGTTCGTCATCGCCCTCCGCCGCCGCCTCAACCAGCGCCAGTCGAGCTTCATCGGCAGCGTCTTTCATCGAAGCCGGGATGGGCCCTGCAGTGCCGTCAGGGCCGGAAAGAGCTTGCATGCTCAGCAGGTCAACTACGCCACTGAACGCTGCCTCTTCCCCGATGGGAAGCTCGATGGGCACGAAGCGCTTCTCGAACTTGTCTGATAGCGACCGAAGGGCGAGTTGGAACTTGGCATTCTCGCGATCTATCTTGTTGATGAACACCAGCCGCGGCATGGAGCGCTCCTCGGCGTAGCGCCACACCAACTCCGTGCCTACCTCCACGCCCGCGCCGGCATCGAGCACGAACACAGCAGCATCGGCAGCGCGCACACCGGCGATGACTTCGCCCACAAACTCCAGGTAGCCTGGAGTGTCAAGAACGTTGATCTTGACGTCTTTCCAGGGGCAGGGAACAACCGCCAGGCTCACCGAAATGTGACGCCGGATCTCCTCTTCGTCGAAATCGGCGAGGGCCGTCCCATCATCAACGCGCCCGAGGCGATTGGTGACACCGCTGTCGAACGCCATTGCCTCCACCAGGGAAGTCTTGCCTGCGCCGGCGTGGCCGAGAAAGACCACGTTGCGCAGCCTGTCGCTTGTGTACGCAGCCATCCTGCCTCCTGAGGCTGTTCTACCTCGATACTTCGCTCACTCTGCAGAGCAAAAACTCGCGCCGAACCTAGGGGTCCGCCCAACCGCAGGGTTCGGCGCCAGTTCTGCGCAGATTACGTAACCGGACCTGAATTCTAGGGCAAGGTCGCCTAGCTGTCAATGAAAGCCCTACTCGAACCATTGTGCTGCACGGAGTGCTGTGCCCGCGCCTGCGCACGTCACCGCTGGAACCGCTATGGCGCTTGTATGCAATGCTTCAGTCGTCTATAATTGGGAAATGTGGTTAAGGCGGCGGAAAGGGTAGCGGCCCGGCTGGCGCGAGCAGCTGCGCATGGCTTTTGGGCCTGAGCGGCCCGCCGGCCATCGTGAACCCTATGCCAACAACCTCACGGTCAGCCAATGTAGCAGAACCGCGACATGGGAGGGAACTCAATGCGCAATAAGGTTCTACTCAGATCACTGCTGTGTCTTGCTCTAGTAGCTGTTCTCGTCGCCATCT
>DAOTVV010000131.1:0-13707 GCA_034436255.1 Anaerolineae bacterium | reverse complement strand
TCAACGACGAGCAGGCATTGATCCGGGGCGACCAGCAGGCCCTGATGAGCGAGATGCGCCGCCAGATCGAGGGTGCCGGGCGGGACGGTGCTTTCATAATGGGCACCACCATCATCACGGGCGATACGCCAGTGGAGCACGTGGATTTCTACGTTCAGGCGCTGGCCGAATTGGGCGATTACAGGCGGCTGGGCGCGTAGTCGTGGTCGGACCGCGCACGAGGGCCTGGAACGGGCTTCACGCGTTCGTCTAGCGTGGCGGGGTGGCAAGCGCGTTCTCAGGGCAGGCGAGGGAACGCCAATTCACGCGGATAGGCAAGGGGAAGAAGCGCTTCTGATCGGCGTTTGTCCCTGACTGTCCGCATCCATCCGCGTTCGCCTGCCCGGCCTGGTGAGGATCTTGCAGTCAGGGGGAGAAAGCGGTGGTAGGCGACACGAGCGGCGTGGCTACGCCGATGCTCAAGTTCATCTCGGATTCGCAACTGCGCCGCCTGCACGAGGCGGCCCTGTACATCCTGGCCAGGGTGGGCGCGCGCATCTACGACCGGGAGGCGCTAGAGTTGCTGCGCCGGGCGGGCTGCTCGGTGCAGGACGGCAACCTGGCCTATCTGCCGGCCGCGCTTGTGGAGGACGCCCTGGCGAGCGTGCCGCAGCGGCTATTGCTGCATCGCCGTGATGGCGGCGAGCCGCTCTACCTCGAAGGCGATAACACCTACTTCGGCACCGGCTCAGACCTGCCCAATATCCTTGACCTGGATAGTGGCGAGCGTCGCCCGGCCCGCCTCATGGACGTGGAGCAGATGGCGCGGCTGGCCGATGCCTTGCCGAACATTGACTTCGTCATGTCCATGGCCCTGCCGGGCGACGTTCCGGCGGCGCGGTCCGATCGTTTCTCCTACTCAGCCATGGTGAACAACACCGTGAAACCCATCGTCTACACCGCCTGGGACGTGCAGGGCGCGCGCGAGATCATCGCCATGGCAGAGGCGGTGCCCCTCAGCCTCGGCGCAGGCGGCGGTGGGCAAGCAGCCAGTCGTAGAGCTCGTTGTTGTCGTAGGTCTGGCTCCAGGAGTCGTGGCCGGCCTCAGGGTAGATGGTGAGGCGGGCCTGGCCACCGTAGCGGTTGAGCGCATCCACGGCCATGCGCGAGCGCTCCGGAGGCACGACATCGTCGCGTCCACCGTGGAAAGCCCACACGGGAACATCCTTCAGTAGGGCCAGCTTCGCCGGGAAGCCCAGGTGTTCGTCTACGCCGCCGCAGATGGGGACGACAGCAGCGAAGCGCTCGGGGTAAGCCGCCGCCAGGTGCCAGGCGCCGAAACCGCCCATGCTCAGGCCGGTGAGGTAGACCCGGTCGGGGTCGGCGTTGTATCTGGCCAGGACCTCGTCCAGGAGGGCGTTGAGGGCGGGCAGCTGCATGGTCCAGACTGAATCCGCCGGGCACTGAGGCGAGACGGCGATGAATGGGAAGCCCGGCCGCCTCTCGGCCACCTTAGGGATGCCGTGTTTCTTCACCAGCTCGAGGTCATCGCCGCGTTCGCCCATGCCGTGCAGGAACAGGATGAGAGGCCAGGGTTCCTGGTTGCCGGCCTGGTTGTAACCTTGCGGCAGGTAGAGCAGGTAGCCCAGGCGGATGGGCTGCAGGATCTCGGTCTCCAGGCGCAAAGCCGTCTGCTTGCCGGGCTCGGGATGAGTGGGATGAGAAGGGGCTGCCGCTGACTGTGACATAGCGACCTCCTAAGGGTGAGCTGGGCTGGCGGAGTGGGGAAGGGGATGATCAGTGGCTGCCCGCTGCGCCAGCCTGTGCTCGGCTATTGTAGCGCTCTAGCGGCGTCCTGTCGCCCTACCAGGCATAGAAAGGGGAAGCGGGTGGCGCCTTCCGGGCACGGAAAAGCTCTCACCCCTGGGCCTGTTGGCGCCCAGGGGTGAGAGCAAAGCGCCCTTAGGCGTTGGGCTCTTTCGGCTTGCCGATGACGGTGCGCTCCGAGCCGAATTCGTCCAGACGGGAGACGATCGGCCCTTGCAGGAAATAGAGGATCCAGTCCGACAGCAAGCGGAAGCGGTTCTGCATCACCGGCATCTTGGAGAAGTAGACCCACTTGAACAGCAGCCAGCCGCTGAGGCCGAAGATATTCCAGCCGAAGGGGGTGCAGACGGCGTCCAGGTTGCCGATGCTGACCAGGTCGCCCCGGTAGTGGAAACGGAAAGGCCTCATGAGCTTGCCTTCCCAGGAGGCGATGAGGTTGCGGGCCAGGGCTGGCCCCTGCTGTACAGCGACCTGAGCCGTCTGGGCCAGGGGCACGCCATCCTCGCCGATGAAATGGGCGACATCGCCGATGGCGTAGATGTTTTCCTGGCCGAGGACGCGGTTGTACTCATCTACTTTGATGCGGCCGATCCGGTCTTTCTCGAACGGGAACTGGGCTGTCATCGGGTTGGCCTTGACGCCGGCCGCCCAGATGAGCGTCTCCGTTTCGATGCGCTCGCCCTTGCCCAGCTCGACCCAGCCCGGGCCAACATCGGTGACGAAGGTGTTCAGGCTCACCTCGATGCCTTTCTTCGCCAGTTTGGCCAGGCCGGCCTGGGAGGCGAGCTCCGGCAGGCTGGCGAGGACGCGCGGCAGGCCCTCAGCCAGGATCAGGCGCACGTCGCGATAGTAGTTGATATTGCGGTAGACACGGCCGCAGACGTGGTGCAGGAAAGCCTCCAGCTCGGTCATCAACTCGAGGCCGGAGCAGCCGGCGCCAGCCTGCACGAAGGTGAGCAGGCGACGGCGGTCAGCCGCGTTCTTGGATTGGTTTGCCCTTTCCAGGCAGTCAATGACATGGTTACGCAGGCGCAGGCCATCCGCCAGGGTCTTGAACGGGAAGCTATAGCGCTCCGCGTTCTGGTTGCCGTAGAAGTTGGTGGCTCCGCCCAGAGCGATGACCAGAGTGTCGTATTCGAAGTCTCCCGTCTCGGTGTGGACGAGTTTCTTGTCGAAATCCACGCCCTGGATTTCCGTCTGCCGGAAATCAATATCACGCTGCCCCGTGACCCGTCGGATGGCCGGGACAACGGTGAGAGGGTTGACCTGGTTGCTCAGCACCTCCGGCAGGAAGGTGGCGAACAAGACGAAGTTGTTACGGTCGAGCACGGTGATCTTGGGTTTGGGAATCGCACTCTTGCGTGCGGTGTCGTGCAGGACCTGAGCACAATAGAGGCCGGCAAAGCTGCCGCCGAGGATGACAACGCGGTTGCCAGTCGTTTGTTCCATGCGCCTCTTCCCCCTGGCGTGGGCTTACTGCGCCGCCGCTGTTGCCACGACGACCAGGCCCATCGCCACGCTTATTGTGAACGCCTTCACTACTTATAAGAGTTTGTGAATTCTGTGTCAAATCCTGCCTCAAGGAGGGTAATTCGCTGCCACACGCGCCGGCACGGGAATGCGCTGGTGAGGCGAGGCCAAGGGAACAGTGATGGACGCCGATGAACGCAGGTTCACGCGGACGTACGGAGAGGGTGTTCATTTCTGGTACACCTATCGGCGTCCGTCCGCGTTCTTCTACCCCGTGGTGCCCGAGAGGGCGCGCCCAGTCCATGTCACTGGACGGATGGCCGACTGAGGCCTAGAATGCTTACCTGAGGTTGCTTATGTCCAGGCCGAGCGCCAAGACCAGGCGCCCCCAGCAAAGAAAGGGTCAGGCAGAGCAGGTGCGCCCAGCCGTGCGGGCGGCGCGAGAGCCAGCCCGAACGGACGAAGTCGAACTGGAACTCACCCAGGTTGGCCACAGCGGCGAGGCCATCGGCCGTTGGCACGGCAAGGTGGTGTTCGTGCCCTATGCCATCCCGGGCGAGCGGGTGCGCGTACGGATCGTCGAGGACAGGAAGGACTACGCCCGTGGCCAGTTGGCCGGAGTAGTGTCGGCCTCGCCGGACCGGGTCGAGCCGCCCTGCCCGTATTTCGACCGCTGCGGTGGCTGCCAGTGGCAGCATATAGCCTATGAGCGCCAGTTGGGGTTGCACGTCGATGTGATCGCCGACCAGATGCGTCGCCTGGCGCACATCGCCGACGCGCCGTGCGAAGGCATCGTGCCAGCGCCGCAGGCCTGGGCCTATCGCAACAACGTCCAGTTGCACGCCTCCCCGAGCGGTGCCCTGGGCTATGTGGCGACCGATGGCAGTAGCGTGGTCTCCATCGAGAGCTGCCCCATAGCGCACGACCTGGTTGACGAGTTGATCGCTGCTCTGGAATGGCAGTATGCGGGGCTGCGCCGCCTCACGCTGCGCGCCGGGACGGCCACCGGCGAGCAGATGCTGCTGATGGAGAGCGAAGGCGAGGAAACGCCTGAGCTGGAGCTGGAGATGGCGGCCTCGTTCGTGCACCTCAGCGCCAGCGGCCGGCTGACGACTTTAGCCGGCAGCCCTTTTCTACATGAGCGCCTGCACGAGCGCACTTACCGGGTGAGCGGCCCCTCGTTCTTCCAGGTGAACACCGCCCAGGCCGAGAACCTGGTCGAGGTCGTGCAGGAGTACGCCGCCTTGCAGGGCGGGGAGCGGCTGCTGGACCTCTTCAGCGGCGTCGGCACGTTCTCCCTGGCATTGGCCGGCCGCGCCGCTGAGGTGATCGCAGTGGAGTCGTCGCCCTGGAGCGCTGCCGATGCCGAGGCGAACGGCGAAGGCGTAGGCAATTTCACTATTCTCGAGGGGAGCGCCGGCGAGGTACTACCGAGGCTCGACGGGCCGTTTCAGGCCATCGTCGTGGACCCGCCGCGCAGCGGCTGTGGTAAGGAAGTCATCGAGGAGATAGCACGCTTGCAGCCGGAGCGCCTGATCTACGTCTCGTGCGACACGGCCACTCTAGCACGAGACAGCGTCTACCTGCACCAGGCTGGCCTGCGCCTGGAGAGGATGGTGGCCCTGGACATGTTCCCGCAGACGGCTCACGTGGAGACGGTGGCCAGGTTCATCAGCTAGGCGACTGCCCTGGCTCGGCTGGTTTGCTTGCAGAGGTGTAATGACTGGATACCGCATTCTCATGATCGCCCCGACCTCGTTCTTCTCCGACACGGGCTGCCATGTGCGCATCCTGGAAGAGGCGCGGGCTTTGCGTGGCCGCGGACACTGGGTGAGCATCTGCACCTATCGCAAAGGCCAGGACATAGACGGGTTCGACATCCGCCGCACTTTGCCATTGCCCTGGCGGCAGCACTACGAGGTCGGGTCCTCGCGGCACAAACTGGCCTACGATAGCCTGCTGGCACCGCTCGTGTTGCAGCAGGCCCTGCGCCAGCGCCCGCACATCATCCATGCCCACCTGCACGAGGGGGCGTTGATCGGCGGGCTAGTCAGCCGGTTGACCGGCATCCCGCTGCTCTTCGATTTCCAGGGAAGCGCCGCCAGTGAGATGGTGGATCACCACTTCCTCAACCCTAATGGACCATGGTACCGCCCGATGGCCTGGCTGGAGCGGCGGATTGACCACCTGCCGCGGGCAATCATCACGAGCAGCCACAACGCTGCTGCGCTGCTGCGCAACCAGTTCGGCGTGCCGCCAGAGCGGATCACCACGATCCCTGACTGCGTCAACGGCGAGACCTTTCGCCCGGGCGTGATCACGCCCGAAGAGCGGGTCGCCCTTCGCCAGAGCCTCGGCATCCCCGGCGAGGCCAGCCTGGTCGTGTACCTGGGCCTGCTGGCGGAGCATCAGGGCACTGGCCTGTTGCTTCGGGCGGCGCAGCAGGTGGTGCGTGAACTGCCGGGTGCCTATTTCCTGATCATGGGTTACCCGGGGGTGGAAGCCTACCGCGCCTACAGCCAGGCCCTCGGCCTGGGCGACCACGCGGTGCTGACGGGCCGCCTGCCCTACGACCAGGCGCCGCGCTACCTGGCCCTGGGCGACATCGCCGTGGCCCCGAAGGTCAGCCTGACGGAAGGGGCCGGCAAGCTCTTGAACTACATGGCGATGGCCCTGCCGACCGTGGCCTTCGAGACGGTCGTCAACCGCGAATACCTGGCTGACCTGGGCATCTACCCCAAGAGCGCCGACGAGCGAGGTCTGGCGGAGGCGCTTGTGCAGGCCTTGCGCGGCCTGGCCTCGCTCAAGCCTGTCGGCGAGCGCTTGCGCCAGCGGGCGCTGGAGCGCTATGCCTGGAGCGATGCCGGCCGGCGCATCGAAGCGGTGTACGAGCGCCTGCTGGGCATCAGCGCCGCTTCCCGCCCGCAGCCGGAATCGGCCAGGAGCGACGGCGGGTAGAAGGGCCGACTGCTGGGGGCAAAGGGGGCAGCATGCCGATTGACTGGCTGGTGGATTACTGGCAGGCGAAGGCCGAGGCCACGCTGCCCTTTCTAGCCGGAAGGGCAGTGGCTATGCAATTGCGCTTCGATGACCACATCGTTTTCCGGCGCCACAACACCGATGGCAGCTTCGTGCATGTCGAGAGCAGCGATGACCTGTTGCACTGGGCCAGGCAGCACTGCTATTCGTTTCATCCCCATCTGGAGGGGGACCCGTTCCTGTTCGCCCTCGACATTGACCGCCGCTCCGAGGACATGCCCCTGCAGGCGGTGAACTACTGTGCCCAGGAGTTGGCGACCTTGTTGGCCGAGCTGGACATCCGATTCCTGCTCAAGTTCTCGGGCAGGCGGGGCTTTCATTTCTTCTGGGGTTTCGCTCCCAGCGACCTGGAGCAGGCGGCTGGGCAAGAGCCCTGGGAGTTCGAGCGGGCCATCATTCGTGGCTTGCGCCGGCGCCTTGAGGAACGCCTTCAAGCGGGAACCAGGGCGGGCGAGCTCTATGCCCTTCTGGGCCTGGAGCCTGGCATGCCCCTGACGGTAACTAACTCGGCGGACAAGGCCCATGAGCGCTCGGTATTGCTGGACGAGAACATCGTCCATCACCTCGGCTCCCTGCGCTCACCCTGGTCGGTGCACCCGGAGTCGGGCCTGGTGTCGCTGCCCTTGAAGGTGGAAGAACTGGCCGGGTTCCAGCCGGAACAGGCATCGCCACAACGCGCCCTTGAGCGGGGTGGGCCACGTGCGATACCGCTGAATGCGGCGGCGGCGCTGGCGGAGTTGGCTAGAGATGCGGCCAAGCATTGAGTGGCGCCTTTTGTGGCGCCTGGCCCTTTCGGTTATTCTTGCCCCGTGACCATCGCCCAGAGACTGGTTGACCTTTACCGCTATCGCGAGCTCGTGCGGCAGTTGGTGTTGCGCGACCTCAAGGCTCGCTACAAGAACTCCGTGCTTGGCTTCCTCTGGTCCTTGCTCAACCCCCTGGCGATGATGGTGGTCTTCACCATAGTGTTCACCGTCCTGCTGCCCAACTACTCGATGCCCGATTACCCGGTGTTCTTTCTCAGCGCCCTTCTGCCCTGGAACTTCCTCACGGGCGGCCTGGTCACAGGCACGAGCAGCGTCCTCAGCAACGCGCCGCTGGTGCGCAAAGTCTATTTCCCGCGCGAAGTGCTGCCCATTTCGTCGGTGCTGGCCAACCTGGTGAACTTCCTGCTGGCTCTGGTGCCCCTCTTGCTCATGGTGATCATCATGGGCCGGCCGCTCACCATCTGGCTGCCGGTCTTCCTGCCCATGGTGATCCTGGCGCAGACGGCGTTCATACTGGGGCTGTCGCTTCTGCTATCGGCCGTCAATGTGTTCTACCGCGATACGCAGATGATCCTCGAGGTGCTCACCCTCGCCTGGTTCTTCGTGACGCCGATATTCTGGCCCCTGGACGTCATCCGCGATCGTTGGGTCACGGTCTTCGGGGCGAGGCTGAACGCCTTCGTGTGGCTGAACCGCCTGAACCCGATGGCATCATTGGCGGCAGCCTATCGTGATGTCTTATACTTCGGCCGTCCCATCGGGCTGGATTTCTTCGCGCGCACTGTGGTCACCTGCCTGGTGATCCTGGTCGTGGGCTATTACGTATTCCATCGCCTGAGCCCGAGGTTCGGGGAGGAGTTATAGATGCCGGAACAAGAGCGGCCTGATGGCCAGCAGACCCCGGTTGTCGTGCTGCCGCCGGAGTATTACATGCCGGTCGGCTATCAAGAGGACGAGATTGACCTGCACCAGTACGTCAACGTCCTTTTCCGCTACTGGTGGCTGGTGATCGGGACGCCGCTGGTGGCTCTGCTGGTGACCGGCGTTCTCGCCTTCTTCGTGATGAAACCAAGTTACCAGGCGACGGCTCTGGTGGCAGTCATCAAACCGCGCTACATCGCCCAGTTCTCGCCCAATTTCCAGACCGTGCCGCTGGACCAGCTGCAGCTGCCCTACAAAGCCTACCCGACCCTGGCGATGAGCGCCGACCTGCTGCAACGGGTCTACACGCAGGTCACGGATAAGCTGCCCCCTGGCGTAAAGGGCGTAGAGGAACTACGCGGCATGGTGTCGGCCAAGAACGGCCAGGATCCGAGCCTGATCGAGCTCACAGTCAGTGGGCCGGACCCGCGAGCGGCGGCCGACATCGCGAACATCTGGGCGGACGAGTTTGCCAAGACGGTGCAGGAGGTCTACGGCCAGGGCACGAGCGAGGTGCCGGCCTTCGAGGCACAACTGAAGGATGCCGATGCCAAGCGCCAGGCGGCTGAGCAGGCGGTGGTGGAGTTCGAGGCCACAAACCCTGCTGGCATCCTGGAGGCGCAGTTGGCGGACAAGCGCGCTGCGTTCCTCTCCGCCATGGCCAACGAGCGCACCATTCAGGGCGTGATCAGCGACGCTGCCAGCCTGCGGAGCCGCCTCGCCAAACAGAGCGGCAGCAGCAAGAGCGACCTTGTTGACGACCTGTCGGCTTTGCTGCTGGAAGTCAACGCTCTCAATAGCTCGGTGTCCCTGCCGGCGCAGATGGATCAGACCAGCAGCAGCACAGCACCGCAGCAGCCTTCGTCCCCAGTACAACTGCAGATCCAAAGCGGCGCCGCCCTTTCCGACAAGACGGTGGCCGAGCAGATAGCCTACCTGGACAACCTGATCGTCGCTCTCAATGAGCGGGCCAAGGAGACGAGCGCCCAGGCGGCCGCGATGCAGCCTGAGCTGCTTGCCTTGCAGCAGCAGCTCGAGCAGGCCAAGACGCAGGAAAACCGCCTGATGGAGGAGCGCAGCCTTTCCCAGGAGTTGTACCATTCGTTGGCGCTCAAGCTGGAGGAGGCGCGCCTGAACGAGCAGACCAACGGGCGCGAGGTGCAGGTCGCAGCACGGGCCCTGCCGCCGCTTACGCCCAGTTCGCCGCGCAAGATGATGATGCTGGCCGTGGCCGGGGCTCTGGGGCTGATGGTGGGCGTGTTCGGCGCCTTCGTGGTCAACTTCCTGCGCACCGGTCCTCGTCCCAGCCGCAGCAAGTAACTCGCCTTTTCGCGCATTTGATGGCAGAGCGAGACCAGGCTGCGCACCGGCCCTTCCACAGGGGCCGGTGCGCAGCGCTGTAATGGGCTCCGTGCCTGTTCGTACCTGGTCGGCTGGGACGGCTGCCAGGGCGCGGCCCAAGGAAAAGAGGCTGGTGTTCCCGGAGGGCGGGTGGTGGCAGTAGCGGGTAGGGTGCGCACGGGCAAGGTCGCACGGGCCGCTGTCACGGTGATGCTGGCCTTCGTCGCCAGCCGTGTGCTCGGCCTGGCGCGGGAGATGGTGATCTCCAGCCGCTTCGGCACCAGCGGCGAACTCGATGCCTACCTGGCAGCCTTTCGCGTCCCGGACCTGCTTTTCCAGCTCATGGCGGGCGGAGCCCTGGCCTCGGCTTTCATCCCCACTTTCGCCGGCCTCCTGGCCCAGGGGGACGAGCAGGCCGCCTGGCGCCTGGCCGGCAATATCGTCAACCTGTTGCTGGTTCTGCTCGGGGTGCTATCGCTGCTGGCGGCGTTTCTGGCCGGGCCTCTTGTGCGGTACGTTGTGGCGCCCGGGTTCGATCCGGAGCGCCAGGCGCTCACTGCCAGCCTGATGCGCATCATGCTGGTGACGCCCGTCGTGTTCGCCATCAGCGGCACCTTTATGGGCATCCTCAATTCATATCAGTGCTTCCTGGCGCCGGCGCTGGCGCCCTCCGCTTACAACCTGGCGATCATCCTGGGAGCCTGGTTCCTGGCGCCGCGCTTTGGCGTCTATGGGCTGGCCATCGGCGTCGCCACCGGCGCTGTGCTGCACTACCTGGTGCAACTGCCCCAGGTTCTGGCCCGCTGGCGGCCAGGCGAAAGGTTGGGGCCGGACCCGCTTGGTCTGGCTTCCGCCCATGTGCGCGAGGTGCTCCGGCTGATGCTGCCGCGCATGGCTGGCCTGGCGGCGGTGCAGATCAACTTCCTGGTCAACACGATTCTGGCTTCGACGCTCGCTCCGGGGACGCTGGCGACGATCAACTTCGCCTGGATGCTGATGCTTCTCCCCCAGGGTGTTTTCGCTCAGGGCATCGCCACCGCCGTCTTCCCAACCTTTTCTGCCCTGGCGGCGCGCGCCGAGGTCGGCGAGTTGCGCCGGCTGCTGCTGCGCTCACTGCAAGCGGTGTTCTTTCTGGCCATCCCCGCCACTCTTGGGCTGGTCCTGCTACGGACGCCGATCGTCAGCCTGGTGTTTCAGAGGCGAGCCTTCGGCGCCGGGTCGGTAGCGGCGGTCGCTTGGGTGCTCAACTTCTACGCCCTCGGGCTGTGCGCACATTCAGGCATAGAGGTCATCACCCGGGCCTATTATGCCCTGCACGACACGCGCACCCCTGTTGGCATAGGCGTCGCCGCCATGCTGCTGAACGTAATGCTCAGCCTGCTGTTGATGCACCGGATGGGCGGTGCCGGCCTGGCGCTGGCGAACACTTTCGCCACCTGGATGGAGATGCTGGCTCTGTGGGTGGTGCTATCGCGCCGGCTGGCCGGCCTCAGCCTGGGGGAGCTACGTGCGCCTCTCGCCAAGATCGGCATCGCCAGCCTGGCCATGTGCCTGGTGTTGCTGCTGGTGCAGAGGGCGCCTCTCTCGCTGGCGCTGCGAGGCCTTGTGGGAATGTCACTCGGGGCGGCGGTATTCGTCGCCGCCAGCGCCGCTATGGGCGTCCCCGAGGTGATGATCGGGCTGGAGCGGGTGCGGGCGCTGCTACGGCTGCGCCGCTGAGTTGCCCGCCGGCTGGGAAAAGGCGCGCGTATGATATTGCTAACGGTTCCGTTGGAGCCTTCGAATAGATTCGGCAGCAGCGGGCCCATATACTGTGTGGTGTAAGCAGGCTTGAAGAGAAGCCCTGTTGATGGGACGCCGCGAGGCGACCTATCTCTTGCCACACAGTTTGCTGTTATTGACGTGTTAGCTTTTCCGCCCGGGTTGAGTTTCAGTGTTAGCCCCGGGCGGCCTAAGTGGCAGGGTAGGCGCCTACGCGGCGTCCCTTTTTCTGTGCCCCCAAGCCACGGCGAAGCCGTGACCTTTGTCCCCTTGACAGCTTCTGTAGAATAAGCCAGCATGAGCCTAGCGGCCGGCATACTCACGGCCGAGCGCGAGCGGATTCCCTTCGTCGGGGGCTGACTCCGGCCAGGCTCGCCGCCTGGAGTGCGGCGAAGGCAAATGGGGCAAAGGAGCGGAGGCCATGTTCGTAGACAGGAAGGACGCGGGCATGAAGCTCGCTGCCGCGCTGGAGCAGTACAAGGACAAGGGCGTGCTGGTGCTTGCCATCCCCAGGGGCGGCGTAGAGGTTGGCTACGAGGTGGCCAGGCACCTGAACGCGGACTTCTCCATCATTATGGCGCGTAAGTTGCCCTTCCCGCTGGACCCCGAAGCTGGGTTCGGCGCCGTGGCTGAGGATGGCAGCGTCTTCATGTTCGATGAGGCGCACGACTGGTTCTCCCAGGCCACCATCGAGCGCACGATCGCCCAGCAGCGACAGGAAATCACGCGCCGCATCGCTGCTTTGCGCGGCGGCAAGCCGCTGCCGGAGATAGCGGGGCGCACGGTCATCCTGGTTGATGACGGCATCGCCATGGGGGCGACGATGCGCGTGGCGGTCCAGCTGTGCCGGGCGAGGGGCGCCGAGAAGGTGGTAGTGGCGGCGCCGGTCGCCGGCACTGAGGTGGCGAAGGACTTCGAGAGCCTCGCCGATGAACTGGTCGTCCTTGATCGGCCGCCGCGCTTTCGCGCCATCGCCCATGCCTATCGCAACTGGTACGACGTGCCGGATTGGGAGGTGGTGGCGATCATGGAGCGCTGGCAGAAGCACAGCGCCGAACGCTGACGGCGGGCGCTCGCCCACCGGCTATCCCCCTCAAGCTGCCTCCCGCCCGGCCAGGGCAGGCTCAGCCTACCTCGCCTTTCAAAGCATCGCCATGATGGCGGCGGCTGCCTGCTGTGCCTGAGCCAAACCGGCGGCGTAGGGCTGCCCGGCCGGCAGCGCCAGGCAGTACCAGCCCCGGTAGCCCCGCGCTTCCAAAGCGGACACCAGTTCCTGCAGTTCGGCATTGCCCTGTCCGGGCGCCACTTCGCTGCCATCCTCGAAGAGGGCATCGCGCAGGCGCAGGCAATGAATGTAGCGCTTGAGCGGCCCAGGCAGGAATTCGCTCAGAAACGGGTGCCGTTTTCGGGCGACGAATGCAGCCGGGTCGAAGCAGGCACCAAGGCTGCTCTGGTTAACCGCAGCAAGAAGGCCTCCAAGGCTGGCGCCATCTTCAGGCCAACCAGAAGCCCGGTTCTGGAGCAACAGGGTGACGTTGGCATCGCTGGCCATGCCTGCAAGCTGGCGATAGTATCGCGGACGGTCAGCGTCGTCCATCCCCTCGGGCTCGGGCGGCAGAAGCACGGCGCCGACGCCCCAACGCGCCAGGGTGGCCAGTACAGGGGGCAAAGCAGCGCTGCCAAGGGGTGGGTCTGCCGGCAGGTCGGCGATGGCAGGGCGGATGCCGAGTTGGATCAGCTTGGCCGCCATGTCGGCGATCCCGTCTCGTTCCGGCAAGCCCTGAACCCAGCCGGGCAGCAGTTCCACTGCCTTGATGCCGAGGGCGATCACCTGGCGCAGGGCCTGACGCCACTGACTCCCAGCGGGCAGAGGGGCGCAGAGGCGGGCCAGGGCAGCGGTGCCGACGGCATCTTTCTCGTCGTGGTTCAGGTCGCTCATCTGTTGCACACCTCGTAGTGCTGGCCACCACAGCGCCAGTGGCGGGCGAGACCCCGCTATTCAGTGCCGCCGGCTTCGGCGGAAGGGCCGGCCCTTCCGCCTGCGGATAGAGCGGCTTCGGGCGTCTCCGGTATCGGCCCGGAGTAGGAGTAAGGCAGGATAAGGTGCGAACTCATCGGCGGGAAGAGGGCCTCGAGCAAGGGCTCGAGCCCCGGCCGGATGACAATGTCCGGCCAGGCGTCCCGCAGCTGCTCGCAGGTGCGGTAGCCGAGCATCAGCCGCAGCAGGGCGGACGGTGGCAGCTGGAAATCGCCACCATCGCTGTCGTTCGATGCCTCTCGGAAGCCCAGCGGTGTCACCCCGGCGAGGCGACCGTTCTCGAAAGCGAGGTTGACAGCCTCGTGGTAGTTGTTGAGGCAGTAAGCGCCGGTGAGGCCGGCGAAGGTCGACGCTGCCAGACGCCGTTCCAGGACCGGGCCAATCGCCGTGAGGAAGCGGGCCAAGCCGTTCAAGCGCAATAGCCACTGGTAGGCGCGTGGGATGGGGGCGCCCAGGCTGGCGGCGACGCGGGCGAGCGTCCCCTGGGCCGGCGAGGTAACGATCACCTGGCCGGCGCCCTGGGCCTTCAACAGGCGCAGCACCGCCATGGCCACGTCGTGCCGG
>DAOTVV010000130.1:0-6083 GCA_034436255.1 Anaerolineae bacterium | reverse complement strand
TGCCGGGCGCCTTCCCCTGCGCTTGCTTTTGCCGTTCATGCTGCTGTGCTATACTCCGGCCAATTCCACAAGCGGGTGCGGTGGCGCGAAGGGCATCGCTGGTAGGAACCGCCCGCTTGAGAGGCTGATGTTTGAGAGTTCTCCTCGTTGTTCCCCGTGTACAGCTGCCGATAGACACGCGCTCATCGCCGCCGCTTGGGGTGGCCTACCTGGCGGCCGTCTCTGAGAAGCGTGGCGACGAGGTGCTGGTCTACGATGGCAACGTTGAGCGGCGCGATCTCGCCGAGGTGGTGCGAGGCTACCGGCCCGACATCGTCGGCATCAGCGCCAACACGATCCAGATCAAGTCAGCCTGGCGGGATGCGGCGCTTGTGCGTGAGCTGAGCCAGGCGGCGGTCGTCCTCGGCGGGCCGCACCCCAGCATCCTGCCAGCGGAGAGCCTCAGCCAGGAGGGGGTGGACTTCGTCGTGCGCGGTGAGGGCGAGGCCACCTGGGCAGAGTTGTGCGCCGCTTTGGAAGGCAAACCGCGGCAGGATTGGCCGGCGGCGGCGAGCGGCATTGCCGGCCTGAGCTACAACTCAGGCGAGGGGCCGCGCCATAACCCCAACCGCGCCCCCATTGCAGACCTGGATGCGCTGCCTTTCCCGGCCTATCACCATTACGACATGTCGCGCTACACCAACTTGCAGCCGACCATAGACGCCCAGCGCACGCCCAGTTACCCGATCCTGACCTCGCGCGGCTGCCCCTATAACTGCTCTTACTGTTCGCAGATCGGGCCGCACCGTTGGCGGGCCCGCTCGCCGGAAAGCGTCGTGAGCGAGTGGCGCTGGCTGGTTCGCGACCTGGGCGCCAAGGAGATCGGCGTCCTGGACGACTCGTTCAACATGAAGCGAGAGCGGGTGATGCGCATCTGCGACCTGATCATCAAAGAAGGGCTGAATCACGTGCCCTGGATCATGATCAATGGCATGCGCGCTAACCTGGTGGACGAAGAGATGCTGCGGCACATGCGCCGCGCCGGCTGCATTCGCACCGCTTTTGGCGTGGAGAGCGGCAACCAGCGCATCCTCGACGACGTCATCGGCAAGCATCTCACTCTGGATCAGGTTCGGGCCGCTTTCCGCGCCGCTCGCAATGCCGGCATGGAGACGATCGGCTTCTTCATCATTGGCCTGCCCGGGGAGACGGCCGAGACGATGGACGAGACGATCCGCTTCGCCTGTGAACTGGACCCGCTAGTGGCGAATTTCTCGATGGCCACGCCCTTCCCGGGGACGCGGATGTACGAGACGGTAAAGCGTGAAGGGCGTTTGCTGGTGCAGGACTACGACGATTACGCCTTCTTCGAGGGCCGCGCTGCTTATGAGATGCCCGGGTTGCCGGCGGAATTGTCCGAGCGCAAATGGAAGGAGGCCTACCGCCGTTTCTACTGGCGGCCGAAGCGCATCCTCCGCCAACTCGGGCGCTGGAGCACTTACCGCGACCTGCCGCGAGCAGTGCGCGTCGCCTGGCACACCGCGTTTGGATAGAATGGGCTAGTTGCCGGCCTCTGGCGGTGACTTCGATGGTAGCCGAGAAGCAGCACATTGGCGACGACCAGGGGACGAAGGGAGCAGTGGTCGTCCCATTGGAGGAGTACGAGCGACCGCTTGAGGACCGGCATGACCTTGCGATCGTTGCAGAACGGCGTGACGAGCCTTGTTAGCACTGGGGCGTGTGAAGAAGCGGTTACAGGCGGATGGGCTCGTACACTGTGCATCACGTCAGGCATCGGCGCGATGCTTACAGAGAGCTACGGGACGGGCGAATCGCCCGGGGCAGGACAGTTCGGCAGATAGAGAGGCCAATGCCTGATACAGAGGGCAGGATCCGCTGCAGCGTCGGTATCGCTGCTTACAATGACGAGGCGAACATCGGCAGGCTGCTCCAGGCCCTGCAGGAACAGGAACTGCGCACGGTCGAGGTGTGCGAGATCATCGTCGTGGCCAGCGCCTGCACCGACCGCACCGAGGAGATCGTGCGCGAGTTCGCGCGTGGTGATCCTCGCATCCAACTTTTCACCCAGGCACGGCGGGAGGGCAAGACCTCCGCTCTCAACGTCTTCCTGCAACATGCGGCGGAGGACATCTGCGTCTGGGAGAGCGGCGACACGCTGCCGAGGCAGGATTCGATCGAGCAACTCGTCAAGCTGTTCGCGAACCCCACCGTCGGCATGACCGGCGCCCACAAAGTGCCGGTGAACACGCCTGACCACATCGTCGGCTACCTCACGCACCTACGCCTGGCGATGGAGCACAACCTCTGCCTGGAGATTCCGCGGCTGGGCGAACTGATCGCTTTCCGCAAGGTGTTCAACTACATCCCGCCCGATGTGGCGATGGACGAGGCGTTCGTCGAGGGGTTAGTCATCAAGCGCGGCATGTCGGTGGTGTACGCCCCCGAAGCGGTGGTGTACAACACGGGGCCGGAATCCCTGGCGGACTTTGTGCGCCAGCGCCGCCGCAACTATGCCGGGCACCTGCACCTGCGCCGGAAGTACGGGCACAAGGTGGCCAGCCTGGATAACCGTCTGGTGATGAAAGTGGCCTGGCGCGAGGTGAAATCCGCCCTGTGGTTGCTTTACGCGCTCACCGTCCTCGCCACGGTTGAAGGTATCTCTCGCATCCTGGGAAGCTGGGATTACTACGTGCGCAAGCGCAGGCATGTCGTCTGGGACATGGCCTGGAGCCAGAAGGCGGACGTCGCCGCGCTGGCGCCGAAGCAGGGGAAGCAGGCGGGGCCAGCCGCTGCGGCCTTGCCATCCAGCCAGCCCAAGGACGGCAGATGAGCGTGGGTGGCGCGGCCGAGGCCTTGTCCAACCGCTGGCGCTCGCGTGGGCTGGACGCGCTCAAGGTACTGGTGAGCGTCGCCCTGATCGCCTATCTCTTCTGGCGTATTCACCCGAGGCAGGTGGCCCAGGCAGCGCGTGGCGCCGACTATGCCCTGCTCGCCATCGGCCTGTTGCTCTACTTCGGGGCCATTGTGCTCAACACGGTGCGCTGGTCGCTCTTGCTGAAAGCGCAGGCCGAGAGCGTGCCCTTCGCCGAACTGCTGCGGTTCACCTTTGTCGGGCTATTCTTCGGCAACTTCCTGCCGACGAACATCGGTGGCGACGTGGTGCGTGGCTACGACTTGGCGCGCTATCTCCATCGGGCGGAGGATGCGGCCATCTCGGTCCTCGTTGATCGGCTGGTGGGGCTCATCGCTTTCATCACCAGCGCCGCCGCGATGTCGCTGCTGGCAGTGTACAGGTGGGGCAGGCACGACTTGTTGCCCATATCGTTGGTCGTCTGGATTGTCTGCCTGGCGGCGCTCGGCGGCCTGGGCGCCATGCTCAGCCGGCGGCTGCGCCGCCTGGTCGGGCGTCTATTCACCTGGCAGGCCCTGGCGAGACTCTCGCCGATCTACGAGCGGCTGTCCCAGGCGCTGGACGCCTACCGTGGGCAGCCGATGGCTCTGCTCCAGGCTTACATTGTCTCGCTGGGCGTCATCTATGTCTCGAACGCGGTGAACTTCCTGGTAGTGCAAGCTGTGCACGCCGGTATACCCCTGGCTTATGTCTTCCTATTCAACCCGATGATCGCCTTCGCCCCGCTCATCGTCCCCTCGTTGGGCGGCCTGGGGGTGAACCAGGGTGCCTATGACCTGCTCTATGCAGGGCTAGGTGGCGTCGCCAGCCGCCCGGCCGCGCTCGCTGTCTCGCTCTTCATGCAACTCAACATCTATCTTGGCAGCCTGCCCGGCGGCGTGCTCTGGTTGCGCCGGCGAAGAGTCCTGGCAAAGGCCGAGAGAGCGCAGACATGATCAGAATCCTGTTGGTGAGCCCAACATCGAAAGTGTGGGATTCGCGGGCGCATATTCACATGGGCCTGGGTTACCTTGCCGGTGCGCTTCTCAGGCAGGGCTACCAGGTGGATATCTTTGAGGCTTCGGTCGAGACGGAGACCTTGAGCCAGCGGTTGGCCAGGCAGAAGTACGATGTCGTCGGCATCTCCAGCCCAACGCCGCTGATCAGTGAGGCCTGGGAGGCGGCTGCGGACGCGAAACGTGCCGGTGCCGTGACGATCCTGGGCGGGCCACACCTGACACTCGAGCCAGAGGAATCGCTGTGCCGGCCTGAGGTTGACCTGGTGGTGAGGGGCGAAGCCGAGGACACGATCATCGAGGTGATGCAGGCACTCGAGCGCGACCCCGGGCAAGCGGGAGAGGATGGGGCACGCCGCTTCCGGCACGACGTCTGGTCCGGCATCCTGGGCCTTTCCTTCCGCGACGAGAGCGGCCGTCATGTGCACAACCCCAACCGGCCCCTGCGCAAGGACATAGATGCGCTTGCCTGGCCGGCCTATCACTTGTTCAACATTCAGCGCTACACCAACCTGCAGCCATTGACGGACGGGCTGAAGAAGAACTCGCGCACCTACACCATCCTCACCTCGCGCGGCTGCCCGTACAACTGCATCTACTGCTCCAAGCCGGTTACGGGCAACACCTGGCGCCCGCGCGACCCGGCCAAAGTGGTGGAGGAGTGGGCCTATCTGGTGCGGGATCTGCGGGCGACCGAGATCGGCGTCACCGACGATGTCTGGAACCTGGACCTGGACCGGGCCAAGACTATTTGCCGCTTGCTGATTGACGAAGGGCTGAGCGGCGTACCCTGGGTGACGATCCACGGCATGCGCGCCGACCATAGCGACGCCGAGCTATTCCAGTTGATGAAGCGTGCCGGCTGCAAGCGGGTGGGCTTCGGCGTCGAGAGTGGCAACCAGGCCATCCTCGATTCCATCAAGAAGCACCAGAAGCTCGCCGATGTGCGCGCCGCTTTCGCCAACGCCAAAGCGGCTGGGCTGCAGACCATGGGGTTCTTCATCCTGGGCCTGCCGGGCGAGACCGAGTCCACCATGGACGACACCATCAACTTCGCGCTCGAACTTGACCCCGACCTGGCCAACTTCATGATCGCCGACCCTTTGCCGGGTACGGAGCTCTATGCCATGGTGCAGAGCCAGGGCAGGTTGCTGGCACGGGACTACCATGACCTGGGCATCCATGGCGAGGCAGCCCGTTTCGAGATTGGCGCGGTCACTGCGGAGTTGGTCGAGCGCAAGTTCCACGAGGCCTACAGGCGCTTCTACCTCCGCCCCAAGCGCATCTGGCGCCGGGCGGTCTCACTCGACACTTACCGGCGCCTACCGGATTACGTCCTGAATTTCGCCCGCTTCTTCTTCGGCAAGCAAGGGAACGAAGATAGACGCAGATAGGCACGGATGCCTGCAGGTCCGGAAAGGGGTATCTGCGCCTGCTGGAGTGCCGGTCGAGTATCAGGCAGCGCCACTCAATGCGCCGACCAGCCCGCGAGATCGCTACCATCGGCACGGTATGCTGCACAGGACACGCCAGCCAGCGTCAGGCGACGCGGTGTAGGGGCTGGGTCAGGAAAGCTGACACCTTCCCGTCGCCATTGCCGTCGCGGCTGACGACGCCATCAAGGGGCTATGCTACACCGCAGTCGAAGGTGAAGCATGCCCACGACAGCAGGCCGCGGTGGGCGGTTACGCTGCTCGGATGGTGCTCTGGCGCGAGTCCGCGGGCACCCGGGTCCACCCGTCTTGATTCATCCCCCGTGCCTTGGAGGGAGTCGCGCCTTGGGAATGGCTGCGCCCCGCACACTCGTGCGGGGCGCAGCAGTTGTGCTAGCGGGCGGGGGCCGCTTCGCCCTTCAGGTACGCTTCCATCAGGGGCAGGAAGTAAGGGATCACCTCAGGTAGCATCTTGGGCAGCAGGTTACCCATTGCCGCCGGCATGAGCTCTGGCATCTGCTCGCGCATCTGCTCCGGCATCGCTATGCGTTGCTCGATTGCGGCGAGCATGGCGGGCATCACCTTGGGCATCATGCCGGGCATGAGGCGTGGGAATAGGCTGGGCATCAGCGGCTTCATGGCGGCGATCATTGCGCTCTGGATCGGTGCTGGGGCGGCCTTCACCGCTTTCATGAGGCCACGGAACGGCTCCGGCATGGCCTCGATCATCTCGGGCATGAGGCT
>DAOTVV010000129.1:0-3567 GCA_034436255.1 Anaerolineae bacterium | reverse complement strand
GCTGAGGCCGTGAGCCTCCCCGTGTTGCTCTACACCAACCCGGGCCGCACGGGCGTCAACCTCAGCGTCGACACCGTGGCCCGCCTGGCTGAGATCCCCAACATCGCCGGGATCAAGGACTCGAGCGGCGACATGGCCCTTATGGGCGAGTACATTCGTTGCTGC
Organism: Anaerolineae bacterium; assembly: GCA_034436255.1. Taxonomy (GTDB): domain Bacteria; phylum Chloroflexota; class Anaerolineae; order DRVO01; family DRVO01; genus DAOTVV01. Next base: position 3,402 of record DAOTVV010000129.1, on the reverse strand, counting down.
CCGCCCGGCTTCGCCGTGCTGGCCGGGCGCGATACGCTCATTTACGGCGCTCTGTGTTACGGCGCTGTTGGTGCGATAGCGGCAACGGCCAACGTGGCGCCGGCGCTGGTGTGCCGCATCTATGAGTGCTTCCTGGCCGGCGACTTAGCGGGTGCAGCGGAGGCGCAACGCCGGCTCGCGCCCCTTCGCCAGGCGTTCGGCCTGGGCTCGTTCCCGGTTGTCATCAAAGAGGCGCTCGACATGATGGGGTTCGAGGCAGGGCCGGCGCGCCTGCCAATTTCCCCACTGAATGCCGCGCAGCGAATCGAGCTCCGCCGTGTCCTCGAAGGGCTGCACTTGCTGCCCGAAGGCTGAGAAGACGCCTGCCGCTTTCGGCCTTCGCCGGTGCGGGCGGCGCCTTGCCTTTCTTGCCGCCATAGCTGCCTCCTGCCTGGTTCCACTGTGTGCCTTCGTCTGGCTTTTTTGGGACCTGCCCGATCCGGTCAAATTGGCGGCTGCCGCTCCCCCTCCGAGCACGCTCATCTACGATCGCAATGGCGACCTGTTGTACGAGATGGTGCCAGCGGACGGTGGCCGCAGCGAGCCGGTGGCCTTCGCGGACATCCCCCGTTATCTGCGGCTGGCAACACTGGCGACGGAGGATGCCGGTTTCTACAGCCACAGCGGGGTTGACGCGCGTGCCATCGCTCGCGCCCTTTACTATAACCTGCGCTACCGGCGCGTCATCTCTGGCGCAAGCACGATCACACAGCAGGTCGCCCGTAATCTGTTGCTGCGCGATGAGCGGGACCAGCGCAGCCTCAGGCGCAAACTGCGCGAGGCGGTCCTGGCTGAACTGATCGAGCTGCGTTACAGCAAGGACGAGATTCTCGGCCTTTATCTCAATACAACGTACTACGGCCGGCAGACTTACGGCGTTCAGGCAGCGGCGGCCGCCTACTTCGGCAAGCCAGTGTCCTCCCTTGACCTGTCCGAGTGTGCTTTCCTGGCTGGCTTGGCACAGGCACCTTCCGCTTATGACCCGGCGACTGGTGACGCCTGGCAGGCGCGGCGGCAGGTGGTGCTGTCGTTGATGCTCCGTCATGGGTTCGTGACCGCTGAGGAAGAGGCGTTGGCTGGGCGGGAGGCGCTGCAGTTTGCGCCGCCGGGCCACGAGATCCGTGCCCCGCACTTCGTGATGTATGTGCGTGACCAACTGCTGGCGATATTCGGGCCCGAGGCCATCTACAGTGGGTTGCGCGTCTACACGACTCTGGACTTGCCGGCGCAGGAGCGGGCCGAATCAATCCTGCGCCGCTCTCTGGCCAGCGTGAACCGCGAGCCCGCTGTCGCACCATTCGCCAAGGCCAATGACGGCGCCGTCCTCGCGCTGGACGTGCAGAGTGGCGCCATACTGGTCATGGTCGGCAGCCCGGACTATTTCGACGACAGCATCGCCGGTCAGGTTAACGGTGTCTTGGCTCTGCGCCAGCCGGGCTCCGCCATCAAGCCGGTCACTTATGCCGCTGCCTTTGAGCGCGGGCTCGGCCCGGCAACTATGGTGACGGATGTGCCGACCACGTTCACCACTGCTGAAGGCCAACCCTACACGCCCCTCAACTACGACCTCACTTTCCATGGCCCAGTGCTCATTCGCGAAGCCCTGGCCTCGTCCTACAACGTGGTGGCGGTCAAGGTCCTGGATCGGATCGGCCTGCCGGCCATGCTCGACATGGCCCGCCGCCTCGGGATCACCACGTTCGACAAGGCAGACAAGCTCGGTCTCGCGGCGACTCTTGGCGGCGGCGAGGTCAGCTTGCTCGAACTCACTAACGCTTATAGCGTCTTCGCCCGTGCTGGCTCGGCTTTACCCGTGCATGCCATCGAGTTGGTTACCGATGCCAAGGGCAGGGTTCTGTACCAGGCGCCATCGCCCAGGCCGCGGCAAGTGCTTTCCCCTCAAGTCGCCTACCTGATTACCGATATACTAAGTGATGACAAGGCACGCATCCCGACTTTCGGCGAGGAGAGCGTCTTGGCGCTGTCGCGGCCGGCAGCCGTGAAGACAGGCACGACCACTGATTGCCGGGACAACTGGACCATCGGTTATACGCCGCAGTTGGTGGTGGGCGTTTGGGTGGGCAATGCTGACGGAAGCAGCATGGGTCGCGTGTCTGGCGTGGCGGGAGCCGCACCCATCTGGCACCAGGTGATGGAGTCCATGCTGCGGCGGCTGCCGTTGCAGCCCTTCACGGAGCCGCCTGGCATGGTCCACGTGGAGGTGTGCGCGCTTAGCGGGCTTCTGGCGGGGCCGGATTGCCCCGAGAGACGGCAAGAGATATTCATCGCCGGGACCGAGCCGCGGCGCCAATGCGATATGCACGTGGCGTTGGAGACTGATAGCCGAACTGGCTACCTGGCCGATGCCTCTACGCCAGCCGAGTACCGCGTCCGCTCGGTATATGTGCGTTTGCCACCGGATGCGCTGGCCTGGGGCGACGAGCATGGCATCCCCAGGCTGCCGCAGCCCGCTCCAGGAAGTGCGTTGGCTCAAGGGGGCGCCGAAGGATTGCTGGTGATCGAGCCAGTGCCGAACAGCGTCTATCGCCTCTCCCCGGACATGCCGGCTGCAACGCAAAGGATAGCCGTCGAAGCTGTCGCCTCGGGCATAGCGGCGCCACGCTCCGTGCGGTTAGTAGTGGACGGAAAGGTGCTAGCGGAGCTCAGCGCTCGGCCCTACCGCGCCCTCTGGCCGCTCTCGGTGGGTGAGCACACGATCTGGGCTGAGTCAATCGCCGAGGACGGCTCCGCCCAGCGCTCAGGTACGGTGCGCATCAGTGTGCTTGCCGGTAGCTGACCAACACAGCCGCGGCGGGCGCTGCGCCTCGGGCCGGTATTGAGACGATCTTGCCTTAGCACAGCCTCTATCCTGTGTTATACTGCCCTGGCCTGCGGAGGGTCTGTGAGCGAAGAGCCTGAATCCATGTGCGCGCTGGATGTCGGCAGCGCCTGTGTCAAGGCGGTGCTGCTGGACCGCGTGGGCGACTCACATCGTTTCGTGGCGCGCGGCGCCGCACCGCAGGTAGCGGCGGTCAGCCCTTTCAAAGCGCTTTCAGCGGGACTGCTCGCCGCGCTAGGCGACCTGGAGGACAACTCCGGCCGGCGCCTGCGGGGCACGGATGACCTGCCGATCACGCCGGAGCAGCTCGGCTGGGGCGTGGATGCCACTGCCGGCACCGTCAGCACCGGTTGCCTGGAAGTTGCCCTTGCCAGCGTCGCCGACGATGCTGCAGGGCGGTGCGCCGAAGCGGCACTGCACAGCGTTCCCAGCCATCTGGCGCTCAAGATCACTGGCCGGGAAATGCGGGCCCATCGCGATGCCTTTGAGCGCTTTGCCGAGGAATTGCGCAACCATCCGCCTCA
>DAOTVV010000128.1:0-12307 GCA_034436255.1 Anaerolineae bacterium | reverse complement strand
GCGCGCGCATGGCGATGCCGCGCCCGCACCACCCGTAACCGCAAACAACGAATGTCTTCCCTGCAAGCAATATGTTCGTCGCCCGTACGATACCGTCTATCGTAGATTGCCCGGTGCCATAGCGATTGTCGAAGAGGTGCTTGGTGTTGGCATCGTTGACGGCAACAATGGGGTAGCGAAGCACACCCTGATCGGCCATGGCGCGCAAACGGATGACGCCTGTCGTCGTCTCTTCCGTACCACCGATCACGCCAGCCAGCAAGTCCGCGCGCTCTCGGTGCAGAGTGGACACAACGTCAGCGCCGTCATCCATGGTCAACTGAGGCTTGGCATCGAGGACGGCATGAATGTGGCGGTAATACGTCTCGTTGTCCTCGCCGCGTATAGCAAAGGTGGGGACGCCATATGTGGCGACAAGCGCGGCGGCGACGTCGTCCTGAGTAGACAGTGGATTGGAGGCACACAGATGAAGCTCGGCCCCACCGGCCTTCAACGTGCGCATCAAGTTAGCGGTCTCGGCGGTGACGTGCAGGCAGGCGCTCAGCCGTTTGCCCGCCAGAGGGCGTTCGCGTTCGAAACGCTGCCGGATCAACTCCAGCACGGGCATCTCCTGGGCTGCCCACTCGATGCGCCGTACCCCTTGCTCCGCCAGGGAAAGATCTGCAACGTCGTAGCTACTGATCACCTGGTTCTCCTGATGTCTAGTTCGCTCTGCGCCGCACTGAGCGGCAAGCCGCCTGCCGGCTAGCGTCGCACCAGCACTTCAGCTACTGCCGATGCCTCGCCGTAAGCGTCCCGGAACCGGTCCACGAATTCCTGAGGTGTGAAGCGATGCTCCTGAGTCCCGGCGTGCTCAACCACATAGCATGCGGCAACCGAGCCCATTCGCCCGCAGATCGGCCAATCAAGCCCAGCCGTCAAACCTCGGACGAGCCCGGCCCGGTAAGCATCGCCCACGCCGGTTGGGTCAGCCACGGCCCTCACCGGCGCGCCGGGAATGCTGTAGTATTCACCGCCAGCCCAGATGCCGGAACCCTGGGAGCCAGCAGTCACGACCAACACTGGCACCGCCTTGCGCACTTGCTCGTCCGACAGGCCTGTCTTGTTCTTGAGCATGGCGTACTCGTATTCGTTGAGAGTCAGAGCGTAGCAGCCGTCAAGCGCTGCCGTCAGGTCGGGGCCGGAGAGTCGGGGTATCTGCTGGCTAGGGTCGAACACAAGCCTGGCGCCTAGCTCCTTCGCCTCTGCGGCGTGAAGCAGCATGGCCTCTGGCTTGTCCGGCGAAACGATGACGATGTCATCGGCAGTGACCCCAGCTTCTTTCAGGCTCGTCTCATCGGCATGGCTCATTGCCCCGACGTAGAAGGTGGCGATCTGGCTGCCAGTGTCGTCCGTGGTCACAAAGAAAGAGGACGTGTACTCATCCTCAACCACCAGAACGCCGCTGGTATCAACGCCGGCAGCGCGCAGCCATTTGCCATACTCGTCGAAGTCCCGGCCTGCGGATCCGACCAAGAGGGGATGCTCTCCCAACAACCCGAGGTTATAGGCGATGTTCGCACCGACGCCACCGTAGGAGCGGCGCATACTGTCGGCGAGGAAACTGACGCTGAGCGCCTCCAGGTTGGCCGGCAGGATGTGCTCGCGAAAAGCTCCGGGGAAATGCATCAGGTAATCGAACGCGATCGAGCCGCAAACCACGATCTTCATGCCGGAAGATCCTCGCAAGCTGCTTTCAAGCTCTCATCGAACGGTGGGCGCAGTACTCCGACCTCGGTGATGATCGCGCTTATGTACTGTGCCGGCGTCACGTCAAAGGCAGGATTGGCGACGGGCACCCCAACCGGCGCTATGCGCTCGTGGCCAATGTACAGCACTTCCTCAGCCGGACGCTCCTCAATCGGGATGGAGAGACCGTCAGGCATGTCCAGGTCAATGGTGCTCAGGGGTGCGGCACAATACACTGGCACATCGTTGGCGGCCGCCGCCAGCGCTAGTTTGTACGTGCCAACCTTGTTGGCGACGTCGCCATTCGCGGCGATGCGATCGGCACCGAAGATGACGGCATCCACCTTGCCACGCAACAAGAAGTGGCCGGCGGCGCTGTCTGCGATCAGCGTGCAGGGAATGCCCTCCTGCAGCAGTTCCCAGGCGGTCAACCTGGCGCCCTGCAGCCGCGGCCGTGTCTCGTCCACAAGAACATGCACCGCCTTGCCCTGCTCGTGGGCGGCACGGATGACGCCGAGGGCTGTACCGTACCACACCGTGGCGAGCGAGCCGGCATTGCAGTGCGTGATTACGGTACACTTGTCGGGAAGCAGCGTCGCACCATACTGCCCCATCTTCCGGTTAGCTTCGACGTCCTCGGAGGCGATACGCTCGGCCTCGTCGAGGAAGGCGTGTGCTATGGCTTCAGGCGCAGAGCCAGCCTGGGCGTCAAGCACACTCAGCATGCGTTTGATGGCCCAGAAAAGGTTCACGGCCGTGGGCCGGGTAGCGCCCAGCTCCGCCGCGGCCTGCTCGACATAAGGCGCCACCGGCTTGCCCAACCGCGCCGCCTGTTGCGCGGCCAAGGCCAGGCCGTAAGCAGCGCTCGCACCGATCGCCGGGGCTCCGCGCACCGCCATCTCTCGGATTGCGCCAGCAACCTGGCGATGGTCCTCGCAGCGGATGAAGGCGAGCCGCTCGGGCAACAGCCTCTGGTCAATCATCACAACGGAGCCATCTTCCCAGGCTACCGTCTTGGGGACACCAGCCACCGATACCTCGGCCCATCACAAGATGCGCACCGGGCGGCAACACAGGCAAGCGTCTGTGCTGCACCCGTCCGTCTCTGAGGCGCCACCACGCCCAGAGTGCGCCGACCAGCGTGCCACTTTACCACAGCCGTCAAGCCAGCGGCAAAGGCACGTCGGCGCGACGTCAGAAGCTCAGGCGCATCATCACCGCTACCAGTATGGCCGCCATCGTTGCATGTTCGAGCAAGGCCACCGCGTTGAGCGTCCCCTGCAGCAGTCGCCGCGTGAGGCCAACCAGAAGGTAGGTCACGATGAGCAGGAGGAAGCCCGCCCGCAAGGGGCTGACTCGCCAGTAGTTCAGCGCCCAGGCGCATTCGCCCAGGACCAGCCCAATCGTGGCCGCCGCCCGTAATACCCTCCACTCCCTGTCCGCCTCGTACTGCAGTATGTCCAGAGCCAGGCAGGCACCCAGCAGGGCGACCGCGCTCGCCGTCACGAGACTGCGAGCTCTGGTGCCGTAGATCATGATGTACAGATACAACCCCACTGAGAGACAAATGACGCTCATCGCAGTACGCAGATGAACCACCCAGTGGGATTCCCCCTCAACCGCGGCGTATTGGCCTAGCATCACCAACGAGAGGAAGAGGGAGATGGCCGCAGCCATGATCAGGCGGCTCTCGATGGAGGCGCCGCTCTGCCGCTGCCAGAAGACACTGATGGCTATAGCCGAGAGAGTCGGCAGAATGCAGTGAGAGTAGACGTGGGACCCTGCGCTATAGGACGGATGCAAGACGACGAGGGCCCTGAACCCGAGCCAAGCAAGGGCTCCCGAAAACGCTCCTACGACCAGTTCACGCGACAGTTGGAGGTGCAATGGTGAACCAAACGCCACAAGCGGTAACGCGAGCAACGGCACTTTCAGGACGGGTGAGATCAGCAGCAGGGCAACAATGCAGGAGACGATAATGCCCGTCAGTTCCGCCAGTTCGGAACGAGGGCGATAGGAACCTGCTTCCCTGGGGTTCACCATGCCGCGTGTTTGCTCGTGGGCAAGGCCTTCGATCACTGCGCCCCTCCCCTCCCGTGGGCCGTCGTCCCCGGGGTTGCCCTGAGCGGGAAGGGCGCAACCTCTGGCTCGCCTGAAGGACCGGCGCCACCAGCGTCCCAGGCGCTCCGCACGTACTCGACGGACCGACGTAGCAGAGTCAGCATCCGCCAGGGCCGCCATATCTGCAGGGCCACCGGGCTGACCTCCAGCGTTATCGCACCCTCGTATGCAGTGACACGCAGGTGCCTCACGAACTGGCGAAGTGGCAACATACCCGTGCCCGGTAACTGGTGATGCTTCACGTACGTGTCCAACTCTGGTCTGTCCAGCCAGGGCCTCGGCTGCCGGTAATCGCTGAGATGGATATGGCTGACCAGCCCACTCACTCCGTCATACTGCGCTAGCAGATCAAGGCCGGCGCTAGCGAGGTGCGTCGTGTCCAGTGTGACACTCAGCCCCCGCTTGCGCGCGAATTCGGCCACGGCCTCAGGCTCGACGAAGGGGTTGCGCCTGTCCGCCATGGTAAAGAAGGGGACGTTCTCCAGCGATACGCGAACGTCCGGGTAAGCCGCCTGCCGGAGAGCTTCCAGACCCTTGTCGAAGCGTGCGGTGTTCTCGGCCAGGCCGACAATTCGCGGCGGGTGCAAGACTACAAGGCCGACCTCGAGAGCTCTGGACCACTCACCCAGTTGGGCGAAGGCCTGCGGTGGCTTGTTCATGCCGCGGAAGCCGAAGATCGAAGGGTGGAGCACCTCTACGGACAGGCCTACCCGCTCACTCACCCGGGCTATTGCCCTCGGCCCAAAGAGCACCATCCACGGGTCCAGAACCAGTTCGACGCCGTCGCAGCCAGCCGCTCGCGCCAGCCCCATTGACCAGGCGAGAGGCGCTCCGTAGAGGGCACCAGTGGAGAACAGTACGTGCAAGGCTAATGCACCTCTGCCCCATCGCTGGAGTGCTCGACCCGATACAGCCCCTTCTCGGCAATGATCGCCGCCACGGCCTCCGGCACCCAATACCGCAACGACCGGCCCTCGCGTACCATTTGCCTCAGTAGGCTGGAGGAGACGCCGAGAGCGGGCATGTTCACAACGTGGATGCGTCCACGCGACTGCGGCACGCGGCTGTAAACGCCGTCCAGATCAAGGGCGTAACCCGGGCGCTGGATGGCCACCAGACGGCAGCCTGCCGCGACCTGGTCCGGCCTGTGCCAGGTGTGCAGCTTTGCCAGCAGGTCCGAGCCCAGGATGAAAAAGAGCGAGTCCGCATCAAGGCCGTACTCTTGCTGCAACAGGGCCAGCGTGTCGGCGGTGTATTGGGGCGCGGGCCGATCCAGGTCCACGGTGGACACGGCGAAGAGCGGGTTGTCGCTCACGGCTGACCGCACCATGGCCAGGCGCACGTCGGCGTCCTCCTGGTGTTTGCCGATTTTGTGCGGCGGCACGCCCGCTGGCACGAACAGCACACGTTGAAGGGCCAACGCCTCAGCCGCCGTCTGCGCGACGAGCAGGTGGCCGATATGAATGGGGTCGAAACTGCCGCCGAGGACGCCCAGCCGTGTTATGGCTGCCACTCGAGTTCCGCCTCGCCGATTATGACCGTATCCCCCGGCTGAACCCCCAATTCGTACAGAGTGTCTGTCACCTTGCGAGCCTGCAATATGCGGTGGAAGCGGTCCACAGCTTCGGGCAGGTTCCAGGCAGTGCGCCGCGCCAGTTTCTCCAGCCAGGGAGCGCGCACGATCCAGGCCCCGTCTTCGCGCCGGAAGACGCGGACCGCTTCGCGATCCTCGTCAACCGCCCTCGGCCTCAATTCGGGCAGCGCTTCTTCGAGCTCTGGGACAGGTAACGACTGCAGCAGCTGTCGGACATGCTCAAGCATGGCCGGTATGCCTTCGCCGGTGACGGCCGAGATCGCGAAAACAGGAACCTGGCGCTCCATCATGGCCGCACGTACATGTGGCCACTGCTCCTGGGCCGATCGCAGGTCCATCTTATTGAGGGCAACAACCTCAGGCTTCTCCGCCAGGCCGGGATCGAAAAGGCGCAGCTCCTCGCGCACCTGATCATAGCTGAGAAGAGGGGTCTCGCTCGCTCCGTCAAGGAGGTGCAGAATCACGCGTGTTCGCTGGATGTGGCGCAGAAAGCGGTGGCCAAGGCCGGCACCGAGATGGGCGCCCTCGATCAGCCCTGGCAGGTCGGCAGCGACAAAACTGAAGTCCTGCCCTACCGTCACGACCCCCAGGTTCGGCTGCAGCGTGGTGAAAGCATAGTCGGCAATCTTGGGCCGGGCGGAACTGATGGCCGACAGGAGTGTGGACTTGCCAGCGTTAGGTACGCCGACCAGCCCAACGTCAGCGATAAGACGCAGTTCGAGCCGCAGCCAACGTTGCTCGCCCGGATCGCCGCGCTCGGCAATACGGGGGGCCTGGTCGGTTGGCGTCGCGAACGAGGCATTGCCGCGCCCGCCGCGGCCGCCCCTCGCGACGCATAGCCGCTGGCCTGGCGCCGTCAGATCGCCCAGGAACTCGCCAGATTCGTCATCGTAGACGACGGTGCCCAGAGGCACAGGGATTATGACGTCCTCGGCATTGGCGCCGTGCTGATCTTTGCCCCTGCCGTGTTCACCTCGCCCGGCGCGGAAGTGCTTGCGCCTTCGAAAGCTGATCAAAGTATTGGCAGATTCAGTCGCTTCCAGATAGATGGAACCGCCACGCCCTCCGTTCCCACCGTTGGGCCCGCCGAACGGCACGAACTTCTCGCGCCGGAAGCTGACGATGCCGCTTCCCCCATCGCCGGCAGCGACATGGATGCGAGCCTCATCAAAGAAGAGTTCCTCACTGTTCTCTGGCATAATCTTCAGAATATCCTTACGGCAAACCACTGTCAAAAGCATGCGGCCCGCGCCCTGGCACCCGGCGGCACTTGGCGGATTGTAGCCGAGGTTGTAACATCGCTGCACTAGCGTTGGCCCAACCAGGAGCGCAGGCATGAGCGAAGGATTCCTCATCGGCCTCACCGCCGACTTCCGCGACCAGGGTCTCAGCTTTGTGGAGTCTTATGTCAAGGCCATGGTAGCCGCCGATGGCAGTGTTGCCTACACATGGCTGCCAGCAATGCACTCTGGGGCGTTGACCCAAGAGATAGACCGCTGCGACGCCGTCCTCAGCCTTGCCATCCCCTACACCGCCAGTTCGTTCTCTGGCCTGAGCCGCTTGGCGCTGATTGCACGCTGGGGAGTCGGCTACGACATGATAGACGTGCCCGCCTGCACCGCGGCCGGCGTGGCCCTGGCCATCACGCCCAACGGCATTCGTTCGCCAGTCGCTGAAGGAGCCCTCACTCTGGTGCTGGCCCTGCTCAAGCGCCTCCCCGAGAAGGACCGCGCCGTTCGTGCCGGACAGTGGCGTGGCGACCTTCCCGATTTTGGGCACAGCACCAGCGGCATCGTGCTGGGCTCCATCGGCCTGGGCAATATCGGCGCCGAGTTCATGCGCCTGGCGGGGGCTTTCAGCTTCCAACGTCTGCTCGCCTATGACCCATACGTCTCCCCGGCGAAGGCCAGCCAGTTCAGGGTGCAACTGGTGGACCTGGATACTCTGCTCGGCGAAAGCGACATTGTTGCGGTGCACTGCCCACTCAACGAGCATACGCGCCACCTCATCGGTGAGCGCGAACTCGGACTGATGAAGCGGTCCGCCTATCTGGTCAACACTGCCCGCGGTGCCATCGTGGATCAGAAAGCCCTGTTTCGAGCATTGCAGGCGCGACAGATCGCCGGTGCCGGCCTCGACGTTCTCGAGCAGGAGCCACCAGACCCCGATGACCCGCTGTTACGGCTGGACAACGTCATTCTCAGCCCACATGCCATTGCCTGGACTCATGAGGAAATGCGCGACGTGACCGTCGAGGCTTGCCAGGCGTGCATTGACCTGGCGCATGGCAGGCTCCCACGCAACCTTGTCAACCCTGAGGTTGTGGAGAGCGCCCTCTTCCAGGCCAAACTTGCGCGCATTCGTGCCGCTCGATGATGCGGCCCAATCCGCTCCGCCGGGCTCTTGACCGTGGTGGCCTTGTCGTCGGCCACATGGTGATGGAGTTCGTGCGGCCCGCTGTGATCCAGGCCCTCAGTTGCCTGCCTCTCGACTTCCTGCTCTTCGACCTGGAACATACGGGCCTGTCGCTCGAAACGCTCGAGCCAGCGCTCAGTGTCTGCCGCCTGACGGGCATAGCTCCCGTAGTTCGAGTGCCCGGACTAAGCGGGCACTACGTCTCCCGCTGCCTGGATTTGGGCGCGCTCGGCCTGATGCTCCCGAATGTGGAGACGCCGGAGCAGGCCCGTGCCTTCGTGCATGCCGCCAAGTACGCCCCGATGGGTGGGCGGGGCATGGCCTTGGGCGCTGCCCATACAGGTTACCAGAGCGTGGAGCCCGCCGCCTATGCTCGCTGGGCCAACGAGGAGATCGTCCTCATTGCCCAGATCGAAAGCAAACTCGGCCTGACCAACTGCGCCGCAATCCTCGAAACACCCGGGATAGACGTGGGCTGGGTAGGCGCAACCGATCTGTCACTCAGCCTGGGCGTTCCTGGCCAGTTCGAGCACCCGTCATTCCTGGAGGCGCTCACCACAGTGGCCAACCTGTGCCGCGAGCGTGGTAAGGGCGCCGGCATCCAGCCAGGCGACCTGAAGATGGCCAGCCGCTGGCTCCGCCTTGGCTATAACGTCATTTCCCTTTCCACCGACCTGTACCTCTACCGCGAGGCCCTGCGCGACTCTCTGGGCCAGCTTCGCGCAATCGCCGTCGCTCCGGCCGGCGCACAAGACCAGCATTAGCGCTCCTGCACTTCCGGAGTGCCACGCCCGTGTTCATGGTAAAGCAGGTCAACGTGCGGGTGCCGATGGGCTTCAGCTTCGCCCGGGTGACGGTGCCGGTGATCGTACACAAGGTTGCAGGCGATAAGCAGCGCCGTATCCCGCAGTATTGCCTCAGGCTCGCCCTCTGCAGCGATACGATGGGCTTCGTCCATCACGTACACCCTATCGGCGATTGTCTCGACGATGCCCAGGTCGTGCGTACAGGTGACGATCGTCCGCCCCATCTCCGCTTGATCCACGACAAAGTCCACCAGCCAGGACTGACTGCGGGGGTCAAGGCCAGCCGTGGGCTCATCCATGAGCCAAACCTCTGGATCGAGGCTGAGGATTGATGCCAGGGCGACACGCTTCTTCTCGCCCCCCGAAAGGCGATGCGGAGCCCGGCCACGCAGGGCCCCAATGCGCAGTGCAGTTAGGGCGCGCTCTACCCGCTCCTCAACTTCGTGGCTGTCCAGGCCCAACTGGAGCGGCGCGAAAGCTACCTCGTCCCAGACGGAGGGCGAGAACAACTGCACATCGCTATCTTGAAAGACTAACCCAACGCGCCGGCGGAAGAAGTAGTTGAAGCTGTCATCGGCAAAGGCCTTCTCGCTGAGTTCGTGGCCGAAGGCCAGCACTCTGCCCCGCTGAGGAAAGCACAGGCCGTCCATCATCTTGAGGAGCGTGCTCTTGCCGCAACCATTGGCACCGATGATGGCGATGCGCTCGCCAGCTCTGACCTCCAGGCTCACCTGATCCAGAGCCAGCACTTCCCCCTCGTAGGAATACGAGACATTCTCCACCTGGAACAAGGGTGCGACGGGATTCACCTCTATACTCATCCTAGCGTCCCAACCAGGTCGCAGCAGCAGCCAGGCAGACGACAGTCAGCACGGCAGCCCAGTCCCGCCCGCGCATGCGGAACTGGTCCAGGGTGCGAGGGTAGCCGCGGAAGCCTCGTGCCTGCATCGCCAGGTAGACCTCGCCACTCAGGTCCAGGGAGCGGGCCAGCAGCGCCCCGGCGGTTGCGCCAAGCAGCCTCCGCTCCTGCGCGCCGCTTAGCTGGCCAACGATCCGGCTCCGGCGAGCCAGCACAAGGTCATTGGTAAGGCGCAGTAGCAGCTCGATGTAGCGGTAGGCCATGCCTAGGACGAGCACCACAACCTCAGGCAGATGCAGAACCGCCATGGCCTTGAGCAGACTGTTCCAGGCCGTGGTCAGCACCAGTAGGATAGCCAACGACATGGATGTGCCGACACGCAAGACCAGCAGCGCCGCTGTCTGCGCCCCTGCTCTACTGATCGCCAGACCAAGAGGCAGTTTGACCCAGGCCGACCCTTGGGTGAGAAACAGCGCCGGTAGAGCCACGACGCCGCTGAAAAGCAAGACGGACAGCCATATGCGCTTCACGAAAAAGGCCAGAGGGATGCGGGAGGCGAAAGCCAACACCAGGCTGCCCAAGTAGAGCAAAATCAGGGTGGCGGGATTGCGTGCCAGCCCGGTAGCGAGGAGCAACACCAGGAGCCCGACGAGCTTCACCCGCGGGTCAAGCCCCTGGAGCAAGCCAGGACGGCGCGCCAGGCTCTCCGCGAACAGGGAGCGCTCGAGAGCCTGGCTGAGGTTAGCCAAAGTACCGGCAATGCTGCCTGGCTGGCGCCGTCTAGTTCTGATCAAGCCACCACCACCGACCGTTCACGCCTGGTTCGCTGCCCTGGTTCTGCCCTTGCGCGTCGCCAGCGCCGAAGTCAACAGCCAGGTCAAAACGGCGACCAGCAAAACGCCAACTACCGCCGATAGGATGTAGCCCAGGCTGGCGTTGCCGAGGGCTGGCAGATCGTAGTCGGGCAATGGCGCACCCCAAAGCCCCTGCAGTTTCTCCAGACCCTGGGGGACAAAGCCCAGCCCCCTTGCAGCAAGTTCCTCGGCACCCCACTCGCCCCATGCGGTGCCGGGGGCGAGCAGGCCCAGAGGTGTGGCGACGATCAGGACGGCCAGGCCAATCCACAGCGCCCGCAGGCGGGACGCAGCCGCTCTCGCCACGGCAGGCTCCGGCGCCAGCCCGAGCAGAGCCCGGTTGGTTCGCAGCAGGTAGGCGAGCACAAGCGTGGTGATCAGGCCCTCAGCCACCGACGCTACGAGCATGTGCGGGATGAGCATTGCCGGAATGGCCACCGAGAGTGGATAGGGAGCATACAGCGGTGTGCCATCAGCGGCGTGGAAAAGGGCAGGCTGGATGCCGAACTCGACGGCGGCGAAGAAAGCAGCGACGTTCAGCCCAACCCAGCCACCGACTGCCGCCCCAACCAGGCGACGCCTGTCGCTTGCCCCGGATCCCGGCGCGATCGCCCGGTAGATGGCATAGCTGGTGTAGGGCAGCACAACCGCCATATTGAAGCAGTTGGCGCCAATGGCCAGGATGCCGCCATCGCCAAAGAGGAAGGCCTGGATGACCAGGGCGACGGAGATAGCGATGCTCGCGATCTCAGGCCCAAGCAGGATGGCCGCCAGGGCGCCGCCGACCGCATGGCCGGTAGTCCCACCAGGAAGCGGCACGTTGAACATCATGATGACGAAGCTGAAGGCAGCCATGAGCGCCACCAGTGGCACGTTCTTGGCGCTGGCAGTCTCACGCAGCTTGCGCACACCCACATACCAGAAAGGCAGCGCCAAGGCGAACATTATCGCCGAAGTCACTGGGCTCAGGTAGCCGTCAGGGATGTGCATCGGCGCTCGGGAGACGGCGCTGGCAGCGACAGGGCCAAGAGAGTTGATCATGCGTTCCCCTCCTATTGCATCGCGGCCGCACTGCGAATGTTTGCAACAGGATTCTAGCAGCCAGTCGCTGAGGGCGCAAGTGACCTTCCAGCCAGATGATATCGGGCCGGCCAATAAGCTCGGCAGGCGCCAAAGGACGCCGCCTTGCCGCACCTTGCCAGGCAAAGGCCGGAAGGCCAAGCGCAGCCTATACCTGGCGGAAGCTTCTAGTCATGACTATTCGTTTTCGCTCTGGACACGCCCGTGGCAGCAATCGAGCGCCTCAGAGGCAAGGACACAGCCGCCAGAGCCGTCACCAGGAGCACCACGGCGGTCACCGTGAAAGTGGCACGAACGCCGAATGAGGGCATCAGCCATAGCACCGGAGCGAAAGTGCCCAGCATGCTGCCGACGGTGGAGACAGCATAGACACGCCCGGTAACGTTGCCAGCCGTGCGCACATCGGCCAGAGCCAGGCGTATGATGAGAGGCGGAACACATCCCAGCAGCAGGTTGGGCGCGGCGAAGAGCACCAGCACCCCCAAAAGAGAACCGCCGACGAAGCCCAGTTGGCTCTTGGGAAACACCGCTCGCACCGCCGAAAGAAGAGGGGAGCCCACAGTGGGGACCAGATAGGTCCACAGTCCGGCGCCCCCGAGCAAGAGCAGGAGCAGTCTCCGGTTGGGCCAGCGGTCGGCCAGGCCACCGCCCAGGTAATATCCGACCGTCAGGGCAGCGAGTATCACGCCAATCAGGTTGGCCCAGATGACGTGCGAATCCCCGTAGTAGGGCAGCATCATGCGTGAGGCAGCCATCTCGAGTGACATGCCGGCCGCGCCAGCTACCGCCGCTATCGTCAGCAGGAACGAACCCATCTGCCGCACCCACCTCACCCATGTGTCACGGGCGC
>DAOTVV010000127.1:0-2831 GCA_034436255.1 Anaerolineae bacterium | reverse complement strand
CTCATCGAATGCGACACACTCGGCTTTGGCCTCGAGTACACGCGCCAGGCCAAGCAAGCCATCGCAGCGGCCACCGGAATCCCAGCCGCCAATATCATGCTGGCGGCCACGCATACCCATTCCGCGCCCGCCTCGGTCTTTCTCCAGGACTGCGGTGATCTCGAGCTCGACTGGCTGGCCAGCCTTCCGGACCGGATGGCTCAGGCGGTGCGCGCCGCGCAGGCCAACATGGCAGAGGTGCAAGCGTCGGCCGGAAGCATCACCGTGCCAGGGATCGCCCTGAACCGGCGCGACCCAGCCGGGCCGGTGGACCACGAGCTTCGCCTCGTCACCCTGAACCGGCCCACAGGCGAGCCGCACGCCCTTCTCCTGAGCTATGCCTGCCATGCGGTCGTGCTGACGCCAGAGAATCGCCTGATTTCTGCCGATTACCCCGGCGTGGCCTGTGCGCGCGCCGAGGCGCTGGCGGGGGCGCCGGCCATGTTCCTGCAGGCACCCTGCGGCGACATCAACCCGACCAACCATGGTGCGGGATTTGCGGGCGTGGCCTGGGCTGGCGAGCAACTCGCCCAGGCCGCAGCAAGCCTGATCAGCGCCGGCCGCACGGAGCCGGTGCCGGCGAGCGGGCTGGACGTGATCCACTGCACCATCACCCTGCCCCTTGCCCCCTTGCCCAGCTACGAGAGCCTAGTCGCTATCCGGGACGAACAGGCGGCCGTTGCTCAAGCCGCGCAGGCTCAGGCCCGGCTGGTCGAGGCCAAGGCTGCAAGGGCGATGGCGGCCTGGGCCCAGCGCATTCTCAGCCTTTATTGCACCGGCATCGTGTGCGACGAAGTCCATGCGGAAGTGCAGGCGATCCGGATCGGCGACCTGGCTCTCATCGGCGTCCCTGGCGAATTGTTCGTCCAGTTCGGCATAGACGCCGCCAAGCGGGCACGTGAACTTGGCAAGCAGGCCATTGTCGTTGCCTACTGTGACGGCGACATCGGCTACATCCCGACAGCGCCAAGCTACGAGAAGGGTGGCTACGAGGTGACATCCGCCTACTGCTACTACGGCTACCCGGCGCCTGTCAGCCCGAAAGCGGCGGAGATCGTGGCCTCGGCGATCGAGCAATGCCTGCGGTGACCTCACCCTGCGGCCCGGTAAGCAAGGGCTGCCAACCCGGCACGCAGGAGCAAATGAAGCGATGGAGGATATCGAGACATGAGTTACTCTGCTGAAACAACGCGTCTGGCCGTTGATGGCGGCTCGCCTGTGCGCACTGCTCCTTTCCCCAAATGGCCGGTATACGGCGCCGAAGAGGAGAAAGCCCTGCTCGACGTCCTGCACAGCGGCGTCTGGGGCATTGGCGGCGAGGCCGGCAAGGCCTTTTCTGAGCGCTTTGCTGCCTTTCAGAACGCCAAGCACTGCGTCCTCGTCCCCAACGGCACCATCGCGCTGGAGGTGGCCCTGCATGCCTGCGGGATCAGCTACGGCGATGAGGTGATTGTGCCCCCCTATACCTTCGTGGCCACAGCCTCGGCTGTGCTCACTGTGGGCGCCATCCCCGTCTTCGCCGATGTTGACGCTGACACCTACTTGCTTGACGCGGGACGCACCGAGGCTTTGATCAGCGAGCGCACTAAGGCAATCATCCCGGTTCATGTCGCCGGCTGCCCCGCCGATCTGGATGCCTTCAAGGACATCGCGAGGCGCCATAACCTGATCATCATCGAGGATGCCTGCCAGGCCCATGGGGCCGCCTGGAACGGCCGGCGCGTTGGTGCCATCGGCAACATCGGCGCCTTCAGCTTCCAGTCCTCCAAGAACATCACCGCTGGCGAAGGCGGCGCCGTCGTGGGCGATGACGATGAGTTGATGGAGGCGGCCTGGTCCTACCACAACGTCGGCCGCGTCCGCTCTGGCCGCTGGTACCAGCACGAGCGCCTGGGCAGCAATGCCCGCATAAGCGAGTGGCAGGCGGCCATTCTCCTGGCCCAGATGCCTCGAGTTGAGCAGCAGATGGCGCTACGAGAGAAGAACGCCGCCCTTTTGAACCAGATGCTGAGCGAGATCCCGGGCATCCGGCCGATGAAGCGCGACCCGCGAGTGACCACCCATGCCTACCATCTCTATATGTTCCGCTACGATGGCGCCGCTTTCGGTGGTAAGAGCCGCGCCGACTTTATCGGCGCCCTGACCGCTGAGGGTATCCCTTGCTCATCCGGTTACGTGCCGCTCTACCGGGAGAACGCGGTCATAGATGCCTGCAAGAAGGTCAACGCGCTGGTCGGGCGCGAGCCGGTGTCGCTCCAGGAGAACATCGCCCGCTGCCCAGTCACCGAGCGCATCTGCGCCCAGGAAGCCGTCTGGCTGACTCAGAATATGCTCCTCGCTACTGAGCAGGACATGCACGACATAGCCACCGCGATCAGCAAGATCCAGCGCGCCTGGCAGTGATCGTGCCGACACGTGGATCAACGCAGGCCTTGACACAGATCAACATCGGCTCTCGCAGATGTCGGTCGTTCGTTCGTCTGCGCCGGCCCGCGTTTGTCCATGTCCCTTGCACCCAAGCACCAGGAGGTTAGCGTGGCGAAGCTAGCACTGAAAGGTGGAACGCCCGTGCGCACAAGCCCCTGGCCCAAGTGGCCCGAGGTGGACGAGAGCGACGTGCAGGCGGTCTCAGAAGTCATCCGCAGCGGCAAGTGGGGCCGCCTTGGCGGCACCAAAGCGGCTGAGTTCGAGCGCCAGTTCGCTCAGTATCAGGGCGCTAAGTACGGACTGGGCGTCTCCTCAGGCACGGCCGCCCTGGAGATCGCCCTGCGCGCCATGAAGCTTGCTCCAGG
>DAOTVV010000126.1:0-11300 GCA_034436255.1 Anaerolineae bacterium | reverse complement strand
GGCAGGCGGCGAGCAGCAAGGTGAGGAGGGCGCGCCAGCGCTTGGCCCCGAAAGCATCGCGCCAGCGCCGCCATAGCTCCACCACGGGCAGGCTGGCGATCAGGCAGGCGGCGGGGATGGCGCCGATGCTGCGCAGGGCCTGCGGCGCTTCGAAGGCAATGCTGAACACCCCCGCTGCCAGGCCCAGGCCCAGCCAGGCCAGCAGGAGCAGGGCCTCGGGTGTGCGCCAGAAAGACAGGCAGGCCACCAGCCCCAGCGCGAACAGGGCAGCGACGAGGGGGTGCAACATCGGCCGGCCGGGCAGGTTGTGGCGGCCGTTGCTATCCCCCTTGAAGTTGAACATGCCCAGGTGCTTGACGGCGTTGGAGAGAATGTCCGGCGCAGCGGCGCGGAGCGAGCGCCCGCGCAGCACCGAAGCCGTCTTCGTGCGTTGCCAGAAGGTTGACGGGTTGGCGCTCGCGTAGTTGACCAGGGGGCTGGCGGCGATGAAGCAGGCCAGGAGAAGCACTGCCGTCCCCTGGGCGGCGCTGGCCAGAGAGAGGCGCCGGTAGGCGAGGAAGAGCGCTATGGTGCCGAGGATGAGCAGCGGTGCCAGGCGGAAGGCCGTGTAGGTGAGCAGGCCCAAACCCAGGCTGAGCCCGCTCAGGAGGTAGAGGGACGGCCTGCCGCTCCGCAGCGCCTGCAACAGCAGGAGCAGGCTGAGGATCAGGAATAGCGGATCGAGGATGGCGTCGAAGGCGATGCGGCTGAAGGTGGCATGCCACGTGCTCGTGGCCAGCAAGAGGGCGGGGATGATCGCCAGGGCTGGCTCGAACCACAGCCGGGCCAGCCGGTAGATCAGGGCAACGCTCAGGATGCCGGCGAAGACGGTTGGCAGGCGTAGGGTGAGCTCGTTGGCGCCGCCCAGGGCGAAACTGGCCGCCAGTAAGTACTCGTACAGGGGCGCGCGGCCGAAGTTATCCGGGAAGTAGGCCGGGTACCAGCGCTGCTGCAGGACGCGCAAGGCGTCCAGCCCGTTCACCGCTTCGTCGCTGAAGACGCCGGCCGGGAACTGGCTCAGGCGGTACAGGCGCATGAAGGCGGCGACCAGCAGAACGGCGAGGAGCAGCGCCTCCCTCAGGCCGAACCCGACGACCCGGGCCCCGCGCTCTTGCGGGCCGGGCGCAGCAGGGTGGCCTTCAGCGATGCCGGCGTCCCCGCCCCATTGGCTGGCCTGTCGTTCCTCCCCGGCCAGATACCAGGCAGTGGTCAGGAGCGCCAGCATGGCCAGGATGTAGAGCAGCCAGGGAGTGGTAGCCTCCGGCCGAGCGCGGAAGACGAAGCTGGCCCCTATGGTCGGCACAGTGGCGGCGGCCAGGCCGAGCAAGGCCACCGGCAGGCTCTTCGATGAGAGCGGCGGAGTTGCCGCCTGGTGCTGCACCGGCCAGGGCGAACGCGGGCGGGAGGCCAGGTACAGCCCGGCTGCGACGAGATACAGCGCCAGGCTGTTGCCGATGCGGCCGGCGCCGACCTCGCCCTGGGCCACAAGCGCCATCAGCAGGGCCAGCCCGGCCAGCGCCAGCCCCGAGACATCCCTCTGCCGCAGTTCCTGACTGCCAGCGCTCAGATGTACCTCTGGTGTGAAGATGTCCTGCAACTAAGGTAAGCGAACGCCGATGGCCGCGGATTGACACGGATCAACGCCGATCAGAAACCGTCATTCGCTCCGTGCATCCGCATGCATCGGCGCTGCCTCACCTCACCTGAAGATACCTTCCTCAAGCCACCTACGGCCTCGGGTTGTCGAAGCGCAACAGGCGGTTGTTTTGCGAGTCGGTGACATAGAGGCGGCCCTGGCTATCGAGCGCCAGGGCTGCTGGCAGGTTCATGCCGGCAGCATCGTCGCCGTAGCGGCCGAAGCTGAGCTTGATCGCCCCCTCTTTGTCGAAGACGAGCACGCGGTAACCCTCGGGGTCCACAGCATAGACATAACTGGCATCAGCGGCAAGGTAAGGCTTATTGGTGAGGGACTGCCCTTGCCAGGTGCTCAGTTTCCATTCCGCCTTATAGGTAAACGTGCTGTCGAACACCTCTATGCGCTGGTTCCAGGTGTCGGCCACGTAGAAGTTCCCTTGCGGGTCAATGGCGATGCCGACCGGCTCGTTGAACTGGCCCGGGCCATCGCCACCGGAGCCGAAGACGGCCACGAACTTGCCCTGAGGCGTGAACTTCTGCACGCGTTTGTTGCCCGTGTCGGTGACGTAGACGAAGCCCTGCTGGTCGATGGCGATCGAACGCGGGCCCCAGAAGGCGCCCGGGCTGGCCTGGGCGTTGCCCTGGGTGTCGGCGAAGTAGCCCCACATGCCCTTGAAGGTGCCGGTGCTATCGAACCACTGCACGCGGTGGTTCCAGGTGTCGGCTACATAGACATCGCCGTTCTGGGCGACGGCGATGCCCCACGGTTCCTGGAACTCGCCTGTTGCCGTCCCCGCGGAACCGAAGGAATGCACGAACTTGCCGTCCCTATCGAAGACGCTCACCCGAGCGTTGCCGCTATCCACCACGTAGATGCTGCCATCGGGGCCGACGGCCACGCCGCGTGGGCTGTTGAACTGGCCGGGGCCGGCGCCGGCGGAGCCGATGATCTGGCTGGCAGGCATTTCCTTCCAGACCTGCTGGTAGGGGTCAGTGGGCATGGCGCTTGGCAGGGCCAGGGTGACGCCCATGTCCCACATCTGGTTCAGGATATCCTTGCGGATGTACATGGCGAAGCGGTTCTGGTAGGGCCAGTCGGTGAAGGTGATGGGGTAGCGGCGGTAGAACCAGATGTTGGCCCACTTATCCAGCGTCTTGGAGTTCTGCAGGTCGGCCAGGATCTTGGCCGGCGTCAGGCCCTTATAGTCCTCGATGGGCCACCAGACGAGGCGATAGTCGAAGCGGTAGTAGCGGTCGCCCAGGAAAGGCTTGGCCTTGCCCTCGTTTGCATGGTTGACGATGACGACGGGGGCGTCCATGGCCTGTTTCGTCGGTTCGTTGCCGTAGAAGATGCGGTCGGGGAAGTCCTTGAAGTACCACTCCGCCGGCCAGACGTCGTCCTGGTCATAGGAGAACTTCAGGTAGGGGCCATCGGTGGTGCGGCGCGAGATCTCGTCCAACTGGCGTACCACCACTTTCAGGTCCGGCGTGCCATGGGCGTAGACGAGGAACTCGGTGGCGTAGTCGTAGTTCACATAGGAGGCCATCCAGGCGAAACGCAGAGTGAAGATGGCCAGCAGGCCGATGCCGAGCACCTTGAGCGACACCAGGCTGCCGGCATAGCCCTGGCGCTGGGCGTAACCGGCCGCGAACCAGGCGAGAGCAACGAAGATGACCAGACCGCCCAGCCACTGGCCGGTGGCCTGGAGTTGGCCGAGGGACATGCCGGCGAAGGGGCGCTGGCTGGCCAGCATGAGCAGGGCCATGCCCATAAGCAGCAAGAGGCCGCTCAGTTGCGGTCCGCCGCTCGCCCACCAGGCGCGCCAATCCTGGCGTTCCACCCAGCCGCCGATGACATAGGCCGCTAGCAGGGTGAGCGGCAGCGTCGGGTGGACGATGAGCCAGGGCATCTTCTCACCGGCCCAGGAGAAGATGACGAACGAGGCAATGCTCCAGTAGACCAGGAAGCTGAGCCAGTAACTGCCAAGATCAGGGCTCACGCCGCTCGAGGGCGGCTGCGAAAGCGGCCGGCGCGCGATCGCTCTGTAGATGATAACGAAGACCGATGGGATGCCGATGAAGAAAGGCACCAACTCGTAGAAGGGCATGAGGAAGATGTAGTAATACCAGGGCTGGCCGCCGCGCTGCACTCCCTGCTGGGCCAGCCAGTATGCCACCGCCCCCACCGAGCCGCTGATCAGGCCCTTGAGGTTGGTGAAGAAAGTCGTGTAAAGGACCACGAAAATGATGAGCATCACGAGCAAGGGCAGGCGCAGAGCCTCCCAGGTGACGCCGCGCAGGGCGTCGGCGAAGGCGCCGCCCGGGCGAGGCAGCAGCAGGCTGGCGCCCGCCGCTCCCAGAAGCACCAGGGCCACGAACATCACCGTCGGCATCAGCTTCATGGCCAGGCTGGGCTGGCCGGTGGCTGCCGGCGGCGAGAGGGACACCCAGATGCTGATGGCGACAGCCAGGAGCACCCCCAGCCCGGCCAGGCCGAGCGAGAGCCGCCGGCGGTTCACCTGATCAAGGCGGTCCCAAACCGCAGCCAGGACGATGAAGGTGAAGCCGATGAAGCCGACGATATAGACGGCTTCCATGGTCGCGATGCCGAGGATGACGGCGGTCGCGCCCAGCAACAGCCACTTCGGCTGGCGGGTACGGACGTAGTTGAACAGCGCCAGCACCATCAGCAGGGTCTCGACGAGCAGGTAGGTGTCGTGGCGGATGTAGCGGGAGTAATAGAGGTAGTTGGGGCTGATGAGGATGAGCAAGGAGGCGGTAAGGGCGCCGGCCCGGCCCAGCCAGCGGCGGAAGAAGTAGGGCATGCCCACCATGGCCACGCCCAGCAGTGCCGGCACCAGGCGGGCGGTGAAGTCGCTCACGCCGAAGAGGAAGTAGATGAGCGCGTTGGCCTCGAAGAGGAGCGGCCCGTGCATCATCGGGTCGTGCACGTAGCCCTCGCCGTTGTACAGCTTCCAGGAAAAGAGCGCGTGCAGGCTCTCGTCGTGGCTCATGGCCCGGTTACCCAGGCCCCAGAGGCGCATGGCCAGTGCTGCGAGTAGCAGGAGCAGGTATATGGCCTGCTCGCCGCTTATGTGGAAAACCCCAGCCAGAGGCCGGTCCAGCCAGCTGCGGCCGGTTGGCGCGGCCTCATCCGTCTGCACTGCGCCTGCTTCGCCTGCTGACGCCGTCTTAGCTACCTGAGTGTCGCCATCCATCTATGTCATTCCTGCTCAGCCATGATCATGCAACCGTAGGGCGGGCCCTACTTCCTCACCCAGAGCGTCACCCGGTCCTCCCCAGTAGCCGCCGGCGCCCGGAACAGGGCCCAGGTCAGCCATTCGCGCAGGCTGGCAAGCCTGGGTACCCAGGTGCGGCTGATGGTGTAGCTCTGACCGACGAACTGATCGCCGCCGCCAGCCAGCGGCAAGGGCTTGTCTCCGGCCGTCACCAACGCCTGGACGCCGGCGTCGTCCGCCACGTCAACGGGGATATGCTCCACGAAGGTCACCTTCTGCATGCCGCGCACATACCAGGCGACAAGCGGCCCGGCACCCTCCTCGACCATCAGGCCGAGGTCGTAGCGGTCACTGGCACGGGACCAGGCCAGCCGCTCCAGGTCGAAGCGCAGGTCCCCCAGCCCGGCCTGGCTGACGTCCGCGAAGGCGAGGCGCTGCCCGGCCATGGCCGGCTGCCAATTGGCGGCAGTGTAACTCAGGGACCAGGGTACGAGCACGAGCAAGCCCGCGAGGCCCACGAGCGTGGCGGCCTGGGCCCAGCCTTCGCGAACCGCCACCAGCCCGAGCAAGGCGAGGCCGATGCCCACGGCGGTGAAGGCGAGCACCAGGTAGACCAGGTCGCCCCGGCGGGCCACGCCGCTGAGGGAGATGTAGCCGTAGCCAATCAGCACCGCCGCCACCACGCCACCCTGCAGCCGCAGGTGACTGTCCATCGTCCCGAGCCGGTGCAGTAGGGCGACGCCCGCTTCCGCTCCAAGCAAAGCGAGTGCCGGCAGGCAGAGCGCCAGGCCGGCCAGCCTGTGGCCAGAGGCGAGGGCCAGGATCACGGCCGTCGCCGCGAAAAGGCAAAGGCCATCGTGCCAGCGGGAGCGGGGCGGCGCGAAGATGAACGCGGCCACGCTCAGGCCGATGAGCAAGGGCTCGAATGTAAGCAGCGTCAGCGCCGGGGCGGTGACCGCGCCGGCCTCGCGGTAGTAGAAGCCGCTCACCCAGTTGGCCGGAAGGTTGAGAGCGTCCTGCAAGCCGCCCGGGTAGGCGCCGCCAGCGGTGGCCGCCAGGGCGAACGCCAGAACCAGGGCGGGGAGGGCCAGTCGGGCAGCGCGGCGCCCATAGCCAGCCAGGCTGGCCCGCTCCTGCGCAGGAAGCAGCCAAATGCCGGCAAGCACCAGGAGGAGGCCGCCAACCCAGGCCTCCGCCGCCAGGGCAAGCGCCACTCCCAGGCAGGCGGCCGCTGCTGCCCCGAGCCAGAGCCTGCCGCTGAGCCAGCCCTGGAGCGCCAGGCCAAAAGCGAGCATCAAAGCGACGACGGCTGCTTCTGGCGCCAGGCCCTGCCAGCCCAAGGCTGTCCACAGCGGCGAGAGACAGAGCAGCACAGCCGCCAGGAGGGCCACTTGCCTGCCCAAGAATGGGCGCAACTGCCATATGGCCAGCGGGTAGAGACAGGTGATCAGGACCACTGGCAGGCGCGCCCAGGCATCGTTGGCGGCGAAAAGGCTGAAGGCCAGGGCCTGCAGGGAGAGCAGGCCGGGGCTGATGCCACCGGCGGCCCAGCCGATTGGCTGCGCCGTGCCCTGCTGCAGATGGAAGGCGGCGACGGCCTGCCGCGCTTCCTCCGGCCCGAGAAAGGAACTGCCGAGGCTGCCCAGCCGCCAGAGCAGCGCCAGGGCGCCAAGCCCGACATAAGCTACCGCCTCAAGCGTCCAGCGGCTCGCCCTCGTGCCAGTTCGCGTCTCCACAGCTATCACACCTGCGACCAATGCCTCCTGCGAAGTGATCGTCCCCGTCTGCTACCGCCCGCGCCATATGCGGCGGCAGCGGCGAGCAGCCAGATGACCGCTACGACTCAGCCATCGGGCCCTGCCGTGTCGTCACCCTGGGCCAACCTGCCCAACTGCATGAGTTGAGGCACGGTGACGAAGCGGTAACCGCGCTGCTTCAGGGTGCGGATGATCGTCGGCAGCGAATCTACGGTGTTCTGCATCGAAGGGTCCAGTTGAGTATCCTGGCCGTCGTGCAAGAGGATGATACTCCCTGGGACGGCCTTACGCAGCACGCGATCGGCGATGATCTCGGCCGAAGGGCGCTGCCAGTCCCGTGCCGCCACGCTCCAGGCGACCGGCTGGTAGCCCTGTTGGCGGGCGAGGGCGATCATCACCGGGTTCCATAGCCCCCTGGGCGGGCGCATCAGGGTAGGCGTAACCCCGGTGGCGGCTTTGATGGCCTTGGCGCCCAGGTCCAGTTCCCGCCGCAACTGCCCGTCGCTCTCGATCCTGGTCCAGGAGCCATGGCTATAGGTGTGGTGGCCGATGGCGTGCCCTTCGCTGACGATGCGCCTGGCCAGTTCCGGCAAGCGTTCGACATTGCGCCCGATCACGAAGAAGCTGGCGGGCACACCCTCGTCGCGCAGTATGTCGAGCACCTGGGCGGTGTAGTGACTGGGGCCATCGTCGAAGGTGAGCGCCACCACAGGCTGACCGCAGCGCACCTGGCGCAGCGCGGCGCCACTGAACCAGATTCTGTAAGACTCCTGCTTGAACAGGCGCGAGGGGAAGCGGGCGCGGATGTCGGAGAAGTCGTAGAAGTACGGCTTGCCGAAGAGCATGAGCGAGAAGATCGTCACCGCATAGCGGTAGATGGTCCGCCAGAAATCCACCATGTAGCGCCGGCCCGAGGAGTACACCTTCAGGCGACGATCAATGAGCACCTTGCCGATCTTGCTGAGGCGTACCCCCAGCTCGCCATCGGCGCCCAGGTTGTAGCGGGGGTCAAAGCCGCCCACCTGGTCGTAAGCCCAGCGCCAGACGGCCAGGTTCATGCCAATAAGGAACTTGTAGTTGAGGTTGGCGACGATGAGGCCGCCCCAGCGCAGCCAGAAGGGGCTGTCGTGGTAGACAAACGGGCCAGTGACGGCGACCACACCGGGCTTTGCCAGGTCCTGGGCGATGCGCGCCACCCAGTTAGGGGGGACGAGCGTGTCGGCATCGGTGCAGGCGATTATCTCGCCGCGGGCAGCGGCGATGCCGGCCCGGGTGGCGAAGACCACGCCTTTTTTGGGTTCCTCCACGACGCGCACACCCATCGCTCGGGCGATCTCGGGGCTGCTGTCGGTGCAGGCGTTGGCGACAACGATGATCTCATAGTCGCCATCGTAGAGCTGGGCCTGCAAGGCCTGCAGGCAATCCTGAAGCACCAGTTCCTCGTTGTAGACGGGGACAACGACCGATACGGAAGGGAGGTCAGCGCTCTGCTGCGGCTGAGCGATGGACGGCGCGGGCCGACTGTTCTTGGCAGGGCCACAGGCAGACAAGCCGTCGCTGGGCGACGGAGCCGCGTCGCTCGGCGACATGGCTGCGGCACCTTCATTGGTTGAGCCGGAAGCGCTTGCCTTTTGCGGGCTCAAGCCGGCTCCCCCCTCCTGCCGGGCAAGATGGTGCTGGCTTCAGCGGTCCGCCCCATGCCCTCCTCCTCGAATCCAGCCTGAGTGCGAGGAGGATTATAGCGGCAGGGGCCCAGGCTGGAAAAGACGGAGGCCTGAAGGCGCGTTACGGAGAACACCGATAGACACGGGACACCGATGAACAGCGATAGGCGCGGCTGAGCGCCGGTCAGAAAAGGGATTTCGCTCTCATGCCTCGGTGAATCTGCGTCCATCGGCGTTCATCTGTATCCCCTGCATTGCCTGGAGAGCGTCTTCCCGTCCGCACGCCAGGCTAGGCTGGCGGTAGCACTTGTTGCAGGACGCGGGCCAGGTCCTCGAGCTGATAGGGCTTGTTGATCACGCCGGCGAACCCATGGCTGGCGTAGTCGGCCATCACCGGATCGGTGGCGTAGCCGCTGGAGACAATGGCCCTGGCATCAGGGTCAATCTCCTTCAGCCGGGCCATTGCCTCCTTGCCGCCCATTCCGCCAGGGACCGTCAGGTCCATGATTACGGCGGCATAGGGATGGCCCTCGGCCAGGGCGACGCTGTACATGGCCAGGGCCGCCTCTCCGTCGCTCGCCACATCCACCTGGTAACCGAGGCGGCGGAGCAGCCGCTGCGCCACCTTGCGCACCATCGGTTCGTCGTCCATCACCAATACGGCGCCCTTGCCTTCCGGGCAGGGCTCTGCCGCCACGTCCGTTGCCTGGGGCCGGTCGGCGGCTGCCGGCAGGTAGAAGCTGAAGGCCGAACCTACGCCGACCTGCGAGCGGACGCTGATCTGGCCGTCGTGCCGCTTGATGATGGCATAGGTAGTGGCCAGGCCCAGGCCGCTGCCCCTGGTCTTGGTGGTGAAATAGGGGTCGAAGATGCGGCCGAGGTTCTCCTCGGATATGCCGACGCCCTCATCCGTGACCGTCACGCGCACGTAATGGCCCGGCGCCAGCCCGGGCACTTCCGAATCCTCGACGACCACATTCTCGGCTTCGATCGAGATTGTGCCGCCATCAGGCATGGCCTCTTCGGCGTTGATGACGAGGTTCTGGATCACCTGGCTGATCTGGCCTTCGTCCACCTCCACCGGCCAGAGCCCATCGGGCAGCTTCAGTTCAAGGGCGGCTTTGGACCCGCGAACGGCGAAGGCGGACGAATCGCAGAGCAACTCGGGCAGCGAGGCTGACTTCTTGATGGGTGCCCCGCCTTTGGCAAAAGTGAGCAGCTGTTGCGTCAGGTCCTTGGCGCGAGAGGAGGCTTTCTCCGCTTCCTCCAGCAGATCGCCCAACTCGCTCCTGGGGTCCACGTCGAGCCGGGCGAGGTGGATGTTGCCGATGATGGCCGTGAGCAGGTTGTTGAAGTCGTGGGCGATGCCCCCAGCCAGGAGCGACAGCGCCTGAAGCTTATTGCTGCGCAGCAGTTCGTCCTCGAGTCTGCGCTGCTCGCTGACGTCCTGGAACACGAGCACGGTGCCGATCACGTTGCCATCCAGGTCACGAATAGGGGCGGCGCTCTGCGTAACGGGGTGCCGCGAGCCGTCGCGGCCGAGGAGCAGTCCGGCCCTGGAGCGGCCGGCCTCCTGGGGAGCGACTCCCGGCTCCGCCGGGTCCTCGGCTGGCAGGCCGGTGCGTTCGTTGACCAAGGTGAACACCGAGGCGAGAGGCAGGCCAATGGCGCTATCGGCTGGCCAGCCGGTCAGTTGCTCGGCCGCCCGGTTCATGAGCACGACGCATCCCTCGGCATCGGTGGCGATGACGCCATCGGCGATCGAGGCGAGGGTGACGCCCAGGCGCTCCCGCTCGCTGGCCAGGGCGGAAGCGAGACGCAGCAATTCAGCCTTCTGCTGCTCGAGCTCGATCGCCTGGGCCTGCAGTTCCTGGTTGGCTTGCTCCAGCGCAATCTGGGATTGGCGCATGGCGGTGATGTCAGTGAGGCACATGACGGCACCACTGATGCTGCCCCGAGGCGAACGAATGGGCGCGGCACTCACGCTCACCCAGAGAGGAGGGCGCCCAACCGGGTGCAGCTGCATGATCGCGCCATGAACCGTCTCGCCGCGCAGGGCTCGGCGGATGGGCGCTGACTCGAGTGAGTAGGGCGTGCCATCGGCCTGGCGGGCATCCAGAAGGCGCAGCCGTTCAGCAAGGGGCAACTGGCGTTCTTCGTCGGTGTAACCGAACATCCGCTCGGCGACATCGTTCAGGGTGACGAGATCACCCGCCGTGTCGCAGATGACGATGCCGTCAGCGATGGCCGCAAGAGTGGCCTCGAGTTGGCCGGCCCGCTCCTCGGCGAGGAGGCGGCCGGCCTGCACCTGGCGCAGGAGACTATCGCGCTCGGCATCAGCCCGGCGGCGCTCGCTGACGTCGCGGCCGTAGACGTTGATGTAGCCCGCTTCCTGGCTGGGGGAGAGGTAGAGCTCGAAGATGCGCCCGGCCACCGTCACGTCCAGGGTATGGCTGCCCTGGGGGGCGAGGGCCTCCCTTATGCCGGTCAACCAGGGCTCGGGCAAGGCCTCGCCTGGCTGCGCACCCCAGACCTCGAGCAGCGCCCGGCTGGCAGGGTTGGCGTAGACGATGACGCCAGCTTCGGAGAGGCGCAGGACCGGGTAGGGGTTCTCCTCCGGCAGGCGCGCCAGGCTGGCGGCCGAGGGGCCGGCCGGCTCGGCCAGGGGTGCATTCTCCGGCGCCTCGGCGCGGCGGGGGTTATCCTGCCGCGGCACGGTAGCCTCCCGACGCAGAGCCAGTCTGTTGTGCCGCGGTCGCGGCACGGTAGCCTCCCGACGCAGAGCCAGTCTGTTGTGCCGCGGTCGCGGCACTGTTGCCTCCCGACGCAGAGCCACTCTGCCGTGCCGCGGTCGCGGCACTGTTGCCTCCCGACGCGCAGGTAATCTGCCGTGCCGCGGTCGCGGCACGGTAGCCTCCCGACGCAGAGCCAGTCTGTTGTGCCGCGGTTGCGGCACGGTGGCCTCC
>DAOTVV010000125.1:0-6350 GCA_034436255.1 Anaerolineae bacterium | reverse complement strand
AGGCTGGCATGGCATAGCGCCAAACTTACACCAGCCGACCGCAGCGCAACAAGTGCAGCGCAACAGGTGCAGCGCAACAGTTGCAGCGCAAGGGTTGCGCCGGAAGCGGACGGCGCATCACCTGGCCATCCGCGCTGAGCCAGAGAGAACACCGATGAACGCAGATGGGCAAGGATAAAGGCGGATGGGATACAGGTACTCTCTTTGCCATCAAGCTGATATCGGCGTTCATCGTGTCCCCTGGCCCGGTCACGCCGGCGAGTTGAGCTTGAGGGCCGCCTGTTGTACCCTCTGCCATCGCCTTCCTGAGGTGACGGGCATTGAGCCTGATGTTGCTCTCCGCCTTCCTCCTCGGCGTCGCCTACTGCGCGCCGCCGGGGGTGGTGAATGCCGAGTCCTTGCGCCGTGGCCTGGCGCATGGCTACGGCGCCGCCCTCCTCCTTCAACTTGGCTCGCTCATCGGCGATTGCACCTGGGCGCTGCTCGCCCTGGCGGGCGCGGCATTCCTCGTCCAAGCCCATCTGGCGCGCCTGCTGCTCGGCCTGGCTGGCTCGGCGCTGTTATTCTGGCTGGCCTGGCGGGCTCTGCACGATGCCTGGCGTGGCCAGGGGCTGCAGGCGAGCGCCGCCTCGCCTCGCGGCCACTTTGCCACGGGAGCGTTGCTCTCGCTCACTAACCCCTTCGCCATCCCTTTCTGGCTGGGGGTGGGCGGCTCGGTCGTGGCTACGGCGAGCGCCAGGCCACAAGCGGGCGATTTCGCCCTTTTCTTCGCCGGCTTCTTCGCTGGCGCCCTGACCTGGGCCCTGGCCTTCTCGGCGCTCACCGCCTGGGGCCGGCGGCTGATCACACCGCGGCTGTTCCGCTGGCTCGACCTTGCCTGTGCTCTGGCCCTGGCGTGGTTCGGGCTATCGCTGCTGCTGCGAACGCTGCGCTCGCTCGGCTAGGTGCGCCTTGTAGGGGGACACTGGAACGCCACCTCGCGCCAATGGCGGCGGCACGCCCGTGACCCCGCCCGCAAGGGGCAGGGCCCATGAGGGGCTACGCTACCGGACCGCGTGGAGCGGCCTGCGCCCTCTTGCGCACCCACTCCCCCAGGGCCCGCTTCACGCGCACGAAGTACGGCTTCAGGCCGTGGGCATACGCCGCATCCACCTGATGCTCGCTGTAGCGCGCCTCCACGAAAGCGCCCGTCAGCGCCGTCAGGTCGGGGTGAACCTCAGGCACGGCGCCGGCCAGGCTATCGCTGTACTCATCGGGCGTCTGGCTGGGCCGGCGGTGCAGGCCGACGCTGCTGGCGCGGCGCATCGTCGCCAGGTAGTACTGCAGCACCAGCTGCCGCGGCGTGAGCCGCCCGAGACGCTTGGCACGCCGCGCCTGGGCACCGGCCCGTGCCGCTGCTGGCGGCCGCGCCAACCGGGCCGCCAGGGCCAGCCTCGCCTGGCTGGCGCGGCGGCGCAATGCCTGCCAGGCTCCCGCCAGCCAGCGCCCCAGGCGATAGAGCGAGCGCAGGATGGGCAGGTTCTCCAGCGAGCTGCGGTGCTCGCGGGCGAAATTGTAGAGAGCATAGGCGACGACGGCCAGGGCTACCAACCAGAAAACGAGGGACTTGATCGTGTCGAGCAGAGGGTGGCCGGTGGCGGCCGGTGGTGCCGCTTCGGGCGGCTGCTGGAACTCCGGCGGCGGCGGCGCCTCACCCCCCTGGCCGCGGGCGAGAAGCCAGCGCAGGGGGTAGAGGAGCAGGCCGACCAGGAAGAGCAGCAGGTAGAGCAGGGTCACCAGCACCGTGAACAAGAGGTTGAGGGCGTACGAGAGCGTCTCGATCAGGCCAACCGAGTATTGCACCGGCAGCACCAAGGAGATGGCGACGGAGATGCCCAGCAGGGCCAGCACCAACCAGGGCCAGCGCCGCGCCACCTGCGGCGAAATGTCCACCTCTTGGTGCTGCCAGGTGGTGTGCAGCAGCGAGAGCCTGGCCTCAGCGATCAGAGCCAGGCCGAGCACGAAATAGAGCAGCACATGGAGGATCAGGTAGCGCAGGCCGGTGCGGCCGAAGTCCACATAATGGCCGGGGTTCACCTGGGCCATGGCCGCCATGAGCAACATGAGCACCGCCCCCGCCAGGTACAGGCTGCGCACATGCTTGAAGGCGGCCGTGTGCTGCAGCCGGCGCGTGTGGCTCCCCACCCAGAGGTCGTACCCGGGCGCAGTGGCCGAGAGCGGCGCCTCGCTTGGTTGGAACTCGATCTCCTCCAGCCACTGGACCACCAGCGCCACCAGGGACCAGCAGCCGAGCATGATCAACGAGCCGAGGAAGAACTCGACGTCGAAGAGCCGCTCAATCTTGCCACCCAGGTGCGGCAGGCCCTGCCAGAGGAAGCGCAGCAGTTGCAGCACCACCACCAGCATGACCACCTCGGCGAGGCGAAAGCGCCTTCGGTCATCGCCGCGCAACTGGCGGCGCTTGATCATCCGGTTCGAGATGTAGGCTTCGAGGGGCGCCAGGCAAACGGCCAGGCCGAGGTAGCCACCGCGCCAGGTGAGGCCGCCGGCGCGGGCGATATCGCCGAGCACGAGGATAAAAGCGTAGAGCATGCCTGCCACCAGGGCCACGCGCCACCACATGCCAATGCGCAAACGGGGGCGCCCGCCTTCTCGCGGCGGTGTGGCGCTCCCGCGCCCCGCCTCTTGCGCCGCCTTCACCGGCGGCAGACCCGGTTCCAGGTCCAGGGCATCATCCAGGCCAAGGTCGCCCGGAGGTTCACTCATACTTTCATCCTCGTCAGTTCCTGGCGCTGGCCCAGGCGGTAGACGGTGGCGCCAGCCATCTCTAGCTCATGCGAATGGCGGCGCAGGTCGGAGTGATAGTCCACCAGCACGACGACCACGTTGAAGCCGGAGCGCTCCAACCGGAGCGCATGCCCGAGCAAGCCTTCCCCATTGCCGCTGACGATGACCACGGTGCAGCCCCAGGGCAAGCGCACCATTTCCCGCTGGATCATGGCGGCGAAGGGCTCCACCTCGCGGTTGTCAATGCGGCCCAGGGCCTCGAGCACAGTCACCAGATGCGCCTGGCCGGAGCGCATCGGCAGCGACGGACCGGTGCTCGCCCGGCCGCTCTCGCCCGCGCCGTCGGAAGCATCCGCTTCGGCCAGCGGGTCCCGCCCGTTGGCGATGAGGCTGAATGGCTGGCGTTGGCGGGCCAACTGCGCCAGGATGGAGGCGGCGACGCTGATGGCCAGTTCCGTGGTCGTGATGGCGTGCGATGGCTCGTAGTGCCCCCGCTCCAGGTCCAGGAAGACGGCCGTGTCGAGCGAGATCACGGGGTCGAAAACCTTGGTCTGCAGGCTGCCTCTGGCCGCCGAGGTCTTCCAGTTGATGTGACGCAGGCTGTCCCCGGGGCGGTAGTCGCGCACGCCGGCCACGCGCGCCGGGTCGCGATGGATGGCCGTATTGCGCTTGATGCTGCCGAAAGGCGAACGGGAAGGGATGCCCAGGTCCTCCAGGGGCAGGAGGCGCGGGTAGACGATGAGGCTGGCCATGCCCTGCTCGCTGAAGGAGCGGCTGACCGTGTCCAGCAGGTCGCCGCTGGCCAGGCGCAGCGGGCCGATGTGATAGTAGCCGCGTTTGCGGCAGTCGAGCGTGTAGCTCAGGCTGGCCTTCTCGTGCGGCCACAGGCTGACGGCCAGGCTGCGCACGGGCGGGAAGGCGAGCGGTTGCGGGAGCGTCTCCTGGAGTTGCAGCCAGGGCACAGGCAGGAGGCCATCGTTGCTCACCTCCACGCGCACGGGCAACTGCTCGCCCCAAAAGGCATGGCTGTCCAGCCGCCGTTTCACCTTCACCTGGCGCAAAGCGCGGGAGACCCACAGCCGCGAGAGCAGGTAGACGGCCAGGAAGACATAGAGGATGTAGAAGAAGAAGTCTACCCGCAGCACCGCGGCGACAATGAACAGGATGACCAGGAACAGACCCATATCCATTAGGGGCAGCTACTCCTACGGCGCCCGCCCTCAGGACCGACCGGGTGATACACAAGTATCATTCGCTTCGCCTAAATGATACCTTTGTCGCTCAAGGTATCATTTCTCTCTGCGTGCAGCGGCATGTCAACCGTGTCTACGATCGCCGGCGCCACATACACCCTGGCACGGACGGATTTGCCCGCCGGCCGGAGGATGCCGACCTGCACTAGCTTGTCCACGCTGTGCTGAGCGCTACGATGGGTAACCCCCAGGAGCAGCTGTGCCTGTGGGACCGTGAGCATGGGGTTCTTGAATAAGCCCTCGACGAGCCTGAGCAGCAAGCCGGCGCTGCGTTCCTCCAGCAGCTGCCTCCGCCACTCGATCTGCAGGTCCTGCAGGCGCTTCGCCCGCGCGTTGGCGTCCCGCGCTTGTTCGGCGACGCCCCGCAGGAAGAACAGCAACCAATCCCGCCAGGCGCCGCGTTCGCTCACCGCGGCGAGCAGGCCATAGTAGTCCGAGCGGTGGCTCTCGAAGTAGCCGCTCAAGTAGAGCAGGGGCAGGGGAAGCAGGCCCCAGTGAACGCTCAGCAAGGAGAGCAGCAAGCGCCCGATCCGGCCGTTGCCGTCCAGGAAAGGATGGATGGCCTCGAACTGGTAATGCACGAAGGCCAGGCGCATCAGGAGAGGGTAACCATCGTCGCGGTGGAGGTATTCCTCGAGGTCACTCAGTGCTCCCTGCATTTCAGCAGGAGGCGGCGGCACGAAGTCCGCCTGAGCGAGTGTGCAGCCCGGCTGCCCGATCCAGTTCTGGCTGTGCCGGAACTCGCCAGGCGTGGCCGCGCCGCCGCGCACCCCGGCCATCAGCCGCTCGTGCAGTTCGCGCATCAGGCGCAGGCTCACGGGCAGGGTGGCCAAGCGCTCAATGCCATACTCAAGGGCATGGACGTAGTTCAGCACCTCGCGGACGTCGGCCTCGGGCGGCCGCTGCCCGGGCAGGCTAAGCTGACCGGCCTCATAGGCGTAGAGATCAGCCAGTTCGGCCTGCGTGCCTTCGATGCGCGAGGACAGGACTGCCTCGCGCCGCACGAAGGGGCGGATCAGCAGATGCGGGTTCGCCAGAGTGCGGCCTAGCCCGGCCAGTTCGCCCACTGCCTGGCTGGCATCGGCCTGGGCGCGCAAGAGCTCCAGATCCAGGGGTAACGGCGGCGGCAGAGGATTCGGTACGAAGGCCCAGTAGGCGGCTTCCCCCTGCTGCGCCTGTACCAAGCGGCCAGCCTGGCTATTGCGGAATCGCTCCCTCACGGCGCTTGCTCCGATCACGCGGCCGGCTGTGCCTCGCCAAGCTCGATGCCGGTGCTCTGTAATACCTCTTCCAGCACGTCGAGGGCGCTGCGGCCGCGCAGGCTGCTCTCTGGCTTGAGGATGAGCCGGTGCGCCAGCGCCGGGCGGGCCAGTTCTTTCACGTCGTCGGGCTTGACGTAGTCGCGGCCACGGATCGCAGCCAGGGCCTGGGCGCCCTTGAACAGGGCCAGGCTGCCGCGCGGGCTGGCGCCAAGCATCAGGTCCGGGTGCCGGCGCGTGGCCTGCACCAGGCGCGCGATATAGTCGGCCACCGAATCGTCCACGTGCACGTCCCAGATCTGGCGTGCCAGTTCCGGCAGGCGCATCCCATCCACCACCTGAGCGACACTCTCGATCGGGTGTTGATGCTGCAGGTTGCGCAGCATCACTTTCTCCTGGGAGAGGTCCGGGTAGCCCACACTGAGCTTGAGCATGAAGCGGTCCAATTGCGCTTCGGGTAGTGGGAAGGTGCCTTCGTACTCGATGGGGTTCTCGGTGGCCAGCACCAGGAAGGGGCGCTGTAAAGGGTAGGTGATGCCGTCAACGGTCACCTGGCGCTCGCCCATCGCCTCGAGCAGGGCCGACTGCGTACGCGGCGTGGCCCGGTTCACCTCGTCGGCGAGGAGGATGTTGACGAAGACCGGGCCAGGGCGGAACTCGAAGCTGGCGCTGCTCTGGTTGTAGACCGAGACGCCGGTGATGTCATTGGGCAAAAGGTCCGGCGTGCACTGCAGGCGCTTGAAGCTGCAGCCAAGGGAAGCGGCCACGGCACGGGCGAGCATCGTCTTGCCGACGCCCGGGACGTCTTCGATGAGGACGTGCCCCTCGCAGAGCATGGCGACGAGCACCAGTTCTACCGAGCGCTCCTTGCCGACGATGACATGGCCGACGTTCTCGATGACGCTGGCGGCGAACTCACTGACCTCTGGCATGGCTCCCCTCTCGCTGATGCCGGCGCCCAGGCACTCATGGGCGCTAACTGTTAAGGCATTGTAGGTTCGCCATTGGGCGGCCGCAAGCCATCTCCCGCCGACGGGCAGCCGCCGGCCAC
>DAOTVV010000124.1:0-3456 GCA_034436255.1 Anaerolineae bacterium | reverse complement strand
ATGACTTACTTCGGCTTCCTCGCCAGCTTCATCGGCGTGCCGCTTGCAATCCTGGCCGGCCTGGCCTGGGGCGACCACCGCTCTGGCAGGCGCCTGCCCGACCGTCTGCGCGGGCTCCCGGCCTGGGTGGGCATAGCCGCCTTCGCCGTCCTCGCTCTTGTCTACACAACCCCATGGGACAACTACCTGGTCGCTAACCGCGTCTGGTATTACGACCGGCAACGTGTCACTGGCCTGGTCTTCGGCTGGGTTCCGGTCGAGGAGTACACCTTCTTCGTTGTCCAGACGCTGCTTGTTGGCCTGTGGTTCGTCTTCCTGGCCCGCCGGTTGAAACTGCCGGAGGGAACGGCTCCCCGGCGCACACTGCCCGTCCTGGTGGCAGCGGTGGCGCTCGCCTGGGTCGGCTCGCTTGCCCTGCTCGTCCTGCGCTGGCGGCCCGGGACCTATCTCGGGTTGGAGCTGGCCTGGTTTCTGCCGCCGATTCTGCTGCAACTCGCCTTTGGCGCCGGCATCCTTTGGCATTACCGGCGCCTCGTCCTGAGCGTGCTCGTGAGCGCTGTCCTCTACCTCAGCCTGGCCGATGGCATCGCGATCGGCGCCGGCGTCTGGACAATCAGCCCGGATGCCTCCACCGGCGTCCATTTCTCTTCCCTGCCGCTGGAGGAGTTCATCTTCTTCACGCTCACCAGCGCCCTGATCGTATTTGGGATGACTCTCGTTCTGGCGCGGGAAAGCCTTGCCGCTCTCCCGCGCTGGCTGAGGCGTTGAGCGCGGGCCGCGCTTCGGCACCTCAGCCCGCTCGCTCTGGAGATACCGACACTCTCCCTGCAACCAGGGGCTGACCCGGCGAAGCTGGGGCATGCCGGCTATCCTGTTCCTGCACGAGAGCGCTCACGACAAGCGTAGCCGCCTGCCAGCGACCGTCCGCGCCAGGCAGCTCAGCTCTTGGCCCCCTTCAATTCCTCCCGGCGGCGGCGATACTCTACGATCGGCCGGTCGCCTCGTATGAGTTTCTCGCTGCCGCGCAGGGCACTCTCCTTGGGAACCTGCGTCTGCACAACGCGCCGGTCCTGGTGAGCCACAAACCGGTTGAAGGGCATGGCCAACTGCGCCACCGCACGCCCGATCAGCGGCAGGCGCAATGACCGCTGGTAGAAGCGCAGGTATAGCAGAGTGTGCTCCTCATCCACGGGCACGAAAGCAGCAACGACGCGGATGTCCTGGGAGATGCGGTTCTGCCAGAGGTTCGGGAAGATGAACTCCAGGTAGACCTTGCTCTGGTCCTTCTCGATCGCTTCAGCAGGCCGGGGGGCGCTGCCGTCATCCACCCGGTTCGCTGGGAAGACGCGGAAGCGATCTGGGTCGAGCCATTCGAGCGCCGGGCCATCCACCAGGGTGCGGTTGCCGCGGCCGATGGTGTTGTAGTGCACGAACGGCAAGTGCACCACATCCAACTGATTCTCTATAACGCGCGAGTAGTGGGCGTTCCAGGGGTCAATCGTCTGCCCATAGACGAAAGTGCTGTCGAGGTCCTCGAAGAAACGTGGGGGCTGCAGATCAACGGGCGGGTCCTCCCCCCACCAGATCCAGACAAAGCCGTTTCGCTCGAAGGTGGGGTAACTGTGGACGCGGAAGACCTCCGGCACGGCGGCTGTGCGCCCATTCGCCGGGATGACGGCCACCTTCCCCGATGGGTCGTACTGAAAGCCATGAAACGGACATTGCAGCCTGCCATTCGCCAGCACTTTGCCAGCGCTCAAAGCGGCGCCGCGATGGGCGCAGCGATCGTAGACGCAGGCAACCTTGCCATTGGCATCGCGCCAAAACGCCAGTTTCTCGCCGAGGCGGGTGACGCCAACAGGCTGCGTTCCAACCTGATTTGACGCCAACACGATGTACCACTGGTTCCTGATCATGGGCCTGCTCCTTGCAGCAGAGTGGGATTCCAGCAGGGCCATTATCGGAGGAGGGCAGCCACCCGACAAGCGATTCCTTTCCACGGCAGGGCGCGAGCCCTTGCCAAGGTCGGCGAAACGGGGGACAATCGCGCCAGCTGCATGGCAGAAAACGTGTGGAGGTATTGTTCCATGGCAAGCGAACTGGCGCTGCTGGGCGGCGCTAAGGCTGTGACCGGCGAGCCCGGCAACATGTTCGATTGGCCCATCATCACGCCCGAGATCGAGCAGGCCGTGCTCGAGGTGCTGCGCGCCGGCAACATGTCCGGCACGGACGTGACGCGCAAGCTTGAGGCCGAATACGCCGCCTGGCACGGGGTGAAATACGCCCTGGGGCATAGCAGCGGCACGGCGGCGGTGCAGGCCGCTATGTTCGGCGTCGGCGTTGGCCATGGCGACGAGGTCATCTGCCCCAGCATCACCTACTGGGCTTCTTGCCTGCCGGTGTATTCGCTTGGCGGCACCGCGGTCTTCGCCGATATAGACCCGCAGACGCTCAACATAGACCCGGCCGACATCGAGCACCGCATCAGCCCACGCACCAAGGCCATCATCGTGGTCCATTACCTGGCTTACCCGGCGGACATGGACCCGATCATGACCATCGCCCGCAAGCATAACCTCGCCGTGATCGAGGACTGCTCGCACGCTCACGGCGCTCTATACAAGGGCAAGCTGGTCGGCACGATCGGGGACGTGGCCGCCTTCTCGCTAATGTCGGGCAAGTCCTTTGCCTCGGGCGAAGCAGGCATTCTGCTCACCAACGACCGGCGTATCTACGAACGAGCCGTCGCCTTCGGCCATTACGAGCGCGAATCCGAACTCACGGAGCCCGATCTGGCGGCCGGGCGGGGGCTGCCCTGGGGCGGCTATAAGTACCGCATGCACCAGCTTTCCTCCGCCGTAGCGCGCGAGCAGATCAAGAACTACCCGGCGCAAATGGCTGAGATTGATAAGGCCATGAACTACTTCTGGGACCAGCTCGAAGGGCTGCCGGGCATCCGCGCCCACCGCCCACCAAAGGGTTCAGGTACGACCATGGGCGGCTGGTACATCCCGGCCGGGCTCTACCGCGAGGAGGAACTGGGCGGGCTGTCGCTGCACCGCTTCGCCGAGGCGGTGAACGCCGAGGGCGGCTTCTGCTCTCCCGGCGTGAACCGCGCCCTGCACCTGCACCCGCTCTTCAACACCATTGACGTCTATCACCAGGGCAAGCCCACCCGCATCGCCAACCTGCCGGAGGGCGTTGACGTGCGCCAGCCCGAGGGCAGCCTGCCCGTCTCAGAAGGCCTGCAGACGCGCGTCTTCTTCGCGCCCTGGTTCAAGCACTATCGCCCCGACTTCATTGATCAGCATGTGCGCGCCTACAAGAAGGTGATCGAACACCACGAGGAGCTGCTCCCTGGCGACCCAGGCAACCCGCCGACAGCCGGCAAGTGGCACCTGACGCGCCGGCGCGACTAGGAACATCAGCCAAGTGGAGTCACCGGCCCACAGCGGT
>DAOTVV010000123.1:0-9377 GCA_034436255.1 Anaerolineae bacterium | reverse complement strand
AGGAGGAGCCCAGCGTAAGGGTGCAATCGTCAACCAGTCTCTCGTGGCCAAACGACGGCCGTACCGTCTTACCGGTAAGGATAAGGTCCACATTGATCTCGCCTGCGACCAGGATGTCTTAGGCAGGCGCGTCCGCCATCGCTGCTCCTGGATTCGATGAGGTTACGGCGTTGATTATGGCAGCCCGGGCACCGGCTGACAAGGGCGATGGCCCGGGGCCGCACCGTGTGCCACGTTCTCCCCATTTGCCCGTTCGATGGTGTATACTCAGCGCTCATCGCCAGCTTGCCGGAGGCCAGTTTGCCGCAGCCCAGCCAGGACGCTCCTTCCCGACCGACCGCGCCAGAGGTGGGGCGCAGCCAGCGCGGTGCCCTGACTCTAACCATCTTCGCCAGCAGCATCCTGTTCCTCGCTCTGCTCACCTGGTTGGGCGGCTCGAGCGGCGCTGCGACAGCCTCAGCGGTCGGGGCTGCGTCTGGCGGCCCGGAAGGCTCATCCGCTGCCCTCTCGGCCACGGCCAGCCCAACGGCCTTGCCGAGTGCAACCAGCCTGCCGACAGTCACCCCCACGTCAACCGGCACGCCCTCCGCCACGGCCACCAGGACGCCATCGGCAACCGCTACGGCCACGCCGTCAGCGACGCCAACGCCTGGCCCCACGGCGACGGCGACCAGCCCGGCCCAGGCGGAGATTGACGCCGCCCTGGCCAGGATCGCCACGGAGCAGGCGAGCACGCGAGAGCCTCACTTGAGCCTTGCCGGCAGCCCAGAACCGGCGGCTGCGCAGCCGCCAGCTTCGCAGCCGGCCGCCACCGCGGTGCTGACTCTTGAAGCCACGCCCGAGGTGACAACCAGCCCGGCGCCCGAACCGGCTGGAGCAACCACTGCCGAGCCGGCGACGGCCGAGCCTTCGGCGATGAATACGCCCGAAGCAGCCACGCCAGAGCCCAGCCCCACCCTGGCGCCCGAGCCGACTTCCCCGCCCAGCCCTACGGCGGCGCCAGCCGCTTCCCAGTGGCCACGCCTGGTCCTGGGCAACTATTTCGTCTGGTACGACAGCAGCAGTTGGGACGGCTGCAACATCTCCAATGGCGACCGGCCTCTCCAGCCCTACAGCTCGGATGACGCGGGCGCCATCGCGCGCCAGGTGCACATGGCCATCGGTGCCGGCCTGGACGGCTTTACTTCGCACTGGTTCGCCCCAGGGGAGCGCACGGACCAGAACTTCGCCAAACTCCTGGCCGCCTCTCAGGGCACGGGTTTCCAATCCACGGTGATGTTTCTGCGCCACATCTGGCCCGGGTCGCCCGCCCCCAGCGAGCAAAACGTTGCTGAAGCGCTCTCCTACATCATGAACACCTACAGTGGCAGCCCCAACTTCCTGCACGTCCAGGGTAAGCCGGTGATCTTCTTCACCGATGTCTACCGCGTGCCCCAGGCGGGGGAGGGCGCCGTCCAGGCCTGGGCCAACATCCGCGCCCAGGTGGACCCCGGTTACAACGCTATCTGGATCGCCGAGGGCCTTGACCCATCCTACCTGGCTGTTTTCGACGGCCTCTATGTCTATAAGGTGACGCACGCCGCCTACCCGAACGATTACCTGAAGGATCCGCGCTGGGCAGCGCAAGTGCGCCAGTGGGCCCAGAACACTGGCCGGCCTAAGCTCTGGATCGCCACCATCGTCCCCGGCTACGATGACCTGCGCGCTGGCTGCAAGCCGGACGTGCGCGTCCCTTCGCAACCGCACAAGCAGGACCGCCAGGATGGCGCCTTCTACCAGGCCACGTTCGACGCCGCCATGCAGAGCAACCCCGACTGGCTCTTCGTCCAGAGCTTCAATGAGTGGGTTGAAGGGACGTACATCGAGCCCAGCGTCCAGTACGGCGACAAGTACCTGAGCCTCACGGGAGCATTGGCGCAGCAATTCAAGGGCGGGCATTAGTGGCTGCAGCGCCTGTGGATGGAGGCGCCCGCCCGTGCTACAATCCCTGCTGTTGGCAGAGTGATTCCGACGACTGAGCACTGATCGCGAGCAGGAGCGAACCATGACCGGAGCCGAGATCCTCGTCCGCTGCCTGATGGAAGCCGGTGTAGATACCATACCGTTGCTTTGCGGCAACGGCCTCAACCCGATCCTGTACGAGGCTAAGCGTGCTGGCATTCGCCTGATTGACACGCGCAACGAACAGGCCGCCTCCTACATTGCCGACGGCTACGCCCGCCT
This sequence comes from Anaerolineae bacterium, assembly GCA_034436255.1. GTDB lineage: Bacteria > Chloroflexota > Anaerolineae > DRVO01 > DRVO01 > DAOTVV01. The sequence goes on along the minus strand of DAOTVV010000123.1, from coordinate 7,154 downwards.
CACCCGCCGGCTGGGCGTCTGCGCCGTGAGCAGCGCCGTCGGCCACACCAATGCCCTCATCGGTGTGCTCAACGCCTATTTCGATGGCGCTCCCTTGCTGCTGCTCAGCGGGCACAGCACGCGCGCCCTGGGCGAGGTCGGCGTCTTCCAGGAACTGGACCAGGTGGGCATGCTGAAGGGGATCACCAAGTATGCCGCCGAGGTGGCCGCTCCCGAGAACCTGCCCTTCTACCTGCGCGAGGCGATGGCGACGGCGATCTCGGGCCGGCCCGGGCCGACTCACCTCACCGTGCCGCTGAACGTCCTGGAGGCCGAGGTGCCTGCCGAGCAGGTGCGCTGGCAGAGGATGCCGAAGGCCGTTGTCCCGGCGGCCGGGCTCGCCAGCGCCTGTGAGGTCAGCGAGGCGGTGCGCCTGCTGGCACAGGCGCAGCGACCGGTGCTCGTCGCCGGCAGCGGCCTGTTCTACGCCGGCGCCGCCAAGGCTCTCGCCCAGTTGGCTGGCGGCCTATCGCTGCCCGTGATCACGCCCATATGGGACCGTGGCGTGGTGGAACGGGAATCGGAGTGGTTCCTGGGTGTGGTCGGCGCCGCCAGCGGCGGCCCGCGCCTCCTGCCCGATGCCGACCTGGTCATCCTGGCTGGGGCGCGGGTGGACTATCGCACCCGGCTGGGGCCCATGCCGGGGATCACGAGCGAGGCGCGCATCATCCGCATCAGTGGCGACTCCGGCGAGTTGCGCCAGGGCATCGAGCCAGATGTGGCTCTGCTGGGGGACCCGGCGGCCATCCTGGGCCAACTGGCCGAGGAAGCCAGGCGTCAGGGACTTGCAGGCTATGCCTCTTGGTTGGCGGAAGCGCGCAGCCGGGATTGCGAGTTCCGCTGCCGCTGGGCGGCCGGCCCGGCGCAAAGCGGTGCGATGACCGGCCACCACGTCGTCGAAGCTCTGCGTCCCTTCCTCAACGAGGACACAGTGTTCCTGGTTGACGGTGGCAACATCGGCCAGTGGGCGCACATGGTGCTTGCCGCCCGCCGCTACCCGAGCGACTGGCTCACCTGCGGCGCCAGCGGCGTGGTCGGTTGGGGCATCCCCGGCGCTATGGCCGCTCGCCTTGCCTACCCAGGCCGGCCGGTGATCCTGCTCTCTGGAGATGGCGCCTTCACTTTCACCGTTGCCGACCTCGAGTCCGCCGCCCGCCAGAACCTGCCCTTTGTCGTCGTTCTGGCGGATGATTGCGCCTGGGGCATCGTCGTGAGCGGGCAATGCCAGGCTTACGGGCCGGACGGCGCCGTCTGCAGCCGGACCGGGCCCATTGATTACGTCAAGCTTGCCCAGTCGCTCGGCTGCCTGGGCCTGGAAGCGACGCGGCCCGAGGAGATCGGCCCGGCTGTGGAGCAAGGGCTGCGCGCGGACCGGCCCACCATCGTGCACGTGCCGATCGCGACCGGCGGCCCGGCGGACTAGGCAGCGCCCAGCAGGCGCACACTTAGGACCCATGGCAGGCCTCAGCAGCGGCGCCGAGCCTGAGGCCTGCCATGGTGTTCCCTGGGGCCATATCGCGTAAATTGGACAATGCCGCTTCGATGACTAGAGTTAACCCGGCTCCGACGTTGCTTGCCCCGCTGCTGCGCCGCTCATGCTGGAGCCTCGCGCCTGGGCGGACTGCCGGTTGCCGAACCCTCGGAGGAGAGTCACATGTCTGATTACTGGCAGACCTTTCTCGGGATGGACCTGGCCGCCATAGACCCCGACGTCGCCCGCCTGATCGCCCTTGAGGAAGAGCGCCAGGCCCGGCGCATCATCCTGATCCCGTCGGAGAGCATCGCGCCGGCGCCGGTGCGCGCCGCCCTTGGCAGCGTTTTCAACAACATTTACGCCGAAGGTTACCCCGCCCTGCGCATGCTGCGCGACGATGAGGAACTGCTCACCGACTACGAGCATCAGCTTGCTTACTATCGCCGCTACGGCGACAGGCGCTTCTACAAGGGCGCCGAGTTCGTGGACATCCTCGAATCCCTGGCCTGCCGGCGGGTGGCCATGGCTTACGCCAATGAGCGCGTTCCGGCCGAGAACCTCTACGCCAACGTGCAGCCGCTCTCCGGCGCCGCCGCCAACCTGGCCGTGTACGACGCCATCATGAAGCCGGGCGACACGCTCATGGGCATGGACCTCTACCAGGGCGGGCACCTGACCCACGGCAGCCGCTTCAACATATCCGGCAAGCGCTACAACGTCGCCTCCTACGGCGTGGACCGGCAGGGGAGGCTGGACTACGACGCCATCATGGCCCAGGCCCTGCAGGCCAGGCCGAAGGTGATCGTGGCCGGCTTCACCTCATACCCCTGGGCGCCGGACTGGGCCAAGTTCCGGGCGATCGCCGATGCCTGCGGTGCCTACCTGATGGCCGACATCGCTCACTGCGCCGGCCTAGCCATCGCCGGCGCTTACCCCAGCCCGGTCGGCTATGCTGACGTTATCACTTTCACGACACACAAGACCATCTGCGGCCCTCGCGGTGCCTGCATCCTGACGGACAAAGAGAGCCTGGCGCAGAAGATCGCGAGCGCTGTTTTCCCAGGCGCCCAGGGCGGCCCGCACCCGAACAAGTTCGCCGCCATGGCCGTAGCCTTCCATATCGCGATGACGGACGAGTACAGACGCCTGATGTTCCGGATCACCGAGAATGCCCAGGCCCTGGCGCAGGCGCTGCAGCGGCGCGGCCTCACCCTTGCCTACGGCGGCACCGATACGCACCTGCTGATGGTGGACCTGCGCCCGATCAAGGCGCCGGGCGGTGAACCGCTGCGCGGCGAGGCGGCGGTGCGCATCATGGAAGAGGCCGGCATCGTGGCCAACAAGAACACCATCCCAGGCGATACGGTGACGGCTCTGGGCAGCGGCGTGCGCATGGGCACACCGTGGGTGACGCAGCGCGGTATGGGCCCGGCCGAGATGGACATAATCGCCGATTGTGTCCACCGCCTGCTCACCAACATCCGCCCCTTCCAGTACATCGGCGCTGCCAACCCTATCCCGCGCGGCAAGATAGACATTGCCGTTCTCGAGGAGGTGCGCCGCGACGTGCTGAACCTGACGGCGAGGGCGGCGACGGACGTGCCTGCGCCCAGCCATCCTCGCCCCTGCCCGCAGGCAGCCGAGGCCAAACCCGGGCGCCAGCCGATTCTGATCACCAGCCGCCGTGCCCGTTCCTTCATTCGCGAGGCTTGCACCGCTGACCTCTGCCGCCTCGAGCCGGGAGAGTGGGCGCGCACCCTGATGCTCGATAAAGCCGGCCGGGTGCTGGACGATCTCTACGTGATCCAACTGACGCCCGATGTGCGCGGGCGCGAACGCCTGGCGCTCATGGTCAATCCATCGGCCTGCGCCAGGGTGACGGCCTGGCTCGAAGGCCTCTCCGACGGCTACGTCGTCTTCGACGAGGACGATATCTACGCCAAGGTCGAGGGGCCCGTCGTGATCAGCGATCTGTCGCGCGCCGGTTGCGACACCCAGGTTCTCGAGGCGGTGGCTGCGTTCGAGAAGAACTTGCCGAACCTGCCGCCGCCCATCCCAGCCGGGACGGAGGCTCTGGCCGCCTACCGCGCCGAGCCAGGCCTCTTCTGCTTGTCCAAGCCCTACTTCGTCGGCCAGGCAGCGCTGCGCAGCGTCCTCCCTGCGGGAGACAAGCCCAACTTCGTCTGGCAGCCGCCTGCTGAGCCGCCGCTGCAACGCACGCCGCTCTATGAGGAGCACCGCAAGCTCACGCGCCAGATCATCCCCTTCGCCGGCTGGGAGATGCCCGTCTGGTACACGAGCGTGACGGAGGAGCACCGGGCGGTGCGCGAGGCGGCTGGCCTCTTCGACGTGGCTCACATGGGCGTGTTCGAGGTGAGCGGGCCCAACGCCACAGCTTTCCTCGATGCCGTCAGCAGCAATTACGCTGGCTGGCTACAGCCGGGCCAGTCGCACTATTCCTACCTGCTCGACCCCGACGGCAACGTCATAGATGACATCATGGTCTACTACGTTGAGCGCGGCCGCTACCTGATGGTGGTGAACGCCGCCAACGCCGAGAAGGATTGGGCCTGGCTGAACGCCGTCAACGACGGCGCTGTGCTCATTGACCGGGATAACCCGCTCATGAGGGTGCAGAGCCGCACCGAACTGCGCGACCTGAAGGACCCCAGGTGGGGGAGTGACTGCCGGGTGGACATCGCCCTGCAAGGGCCGGCCTCGCGGCGGACGCTCCAGGCCCTCGCTGACGGTCCCGACCGCTCCAATACATCGGCAGTGAAGGATGCCCTCAACCGCTTACGCCGCACCGAGGTCATGAAGGCCACCCTGGCCGGGCTGGACCTGATCATCGCCCGCACCGGTTACACGGGTGAGGACGTTGCCTACGAGATCTTCGTCCATCCCGACCAGGCGGTGACGCTCTGGCATGCCATTCTGGAGGCGGGCGCCCCCTACGGCGTCAAGCCTTGCGGCCTGGCGGCGCGGGATAGCACCCGGACTGAGGCGGGCCTGCCGCTATACGGGCACGAGTTGGCCGGGCCGCTGAACATCACCCCCCATGAGGCCGGCTTCCCGTCCTACGTGAAGTTCCACAAGCCCTTCTTCATCGGGCGGCGGGCTCTCATGGAGAAAGCGCGCGCGAGCACGCGCAAGCTGGTCCGCTTCCAGGTTAACGAGCCCGGGCAGCGCGCGATCCGCGGCTTCGGCGGCAGCCATGATGGCGAGCACGGGGAGACGGTCGTCAACCGGCGCGGCGCCTATATTGGCCGCGTCACCAGTTGCGCGCTCGTCGGTGAGACGCAGGTCGGCATGGCCCTGGTGGACGCCCGCTCGGCGGAAGAGGGCACGCCGATCGCCATCTACCCCATGGTGAGCGGCAGGCAGCCGACGCTCAAGGCGCCATCGGAACTGGGCCCGGGTGACACAGTGCAACTGCCCGTCTGGGCCACAGTCATCTCGCGCTTCCCACCCAAGGCTGGCAAGGGTCCGACTGACGGCGGCAGCGACTAGGGCGAGTATCCGGGAGCAGTTCGGTGAATGCCCCAGAACGGGCCGTACCCGAGCGAGAATCACTCACGGTAGAGTTCAAGAGCGACAGGTCACGCCTCTCTGACCGCGACCTGGTGGCAGCGGTGGTTTGCCTTGCCAACACGGAAGGCGGGGACATCTATCTGGGCGTGGAGAGGGACGGCCGCATCACGGGGGTCCATCCTGAGCACCAGAACCTGACTTCCATGGCCGCCATGATCGCCAACCGCACTAGTCCTTCAGTCAGTGTGCGCGTCACGGCGATCGCGGTGGCCGGCACTGTCGTGGCCCGGGTGGAGGTCCCCAAGTCGCCCAGACTGACCGCAACTTCCGAGGGCACACTTCTGCGACGGCGCCTCCAGGCGGATGGCACGCCGCAATGCATGCCGCTTTACCCGCATGAGTTCATTACTCGGCAATCAGACATCGGATTGCTGGACTATTCGGCCTTGCCCGCCGAAGGTGCTACGACCGCCGATCTGGATCCTCTTGAGCGACAGCGGCTGCGTCAGATGGTGGAGCTCTACCACGGTGACCACGCTCTCGCGACCCTAGCAGACGACGAACTCGATAGTGCCCTGGGATTTGTGAGATCAGATGGCGAGAGGCGGGTGCCAACCGTGACCGGTTTGCTGTTGATCGGGCACGAGGTGGCGATCCGCCGGCACCTACCGACGCACGAGGTAGCGTTCCAGGTCCTTGATGGCACGCAGGTACGTGTGAATGAGTTCTACCGGGGACCTCTAATTCGCGTTTTCGAGACCATCATGGGCCAATTCCTGTCCCGGTTGAAAGAAGAGGAAGTCCAGGTGGGGCTCTTCCGGGTACCGATTCCTGAGTTCGACAGGCGTGCTTTCCGGGAAGCGATTGTGAATGCTCTCGTTCACCGGGACTACACGCGCCAGGGGGCGGTCCATGTCCGTTGGCAGACGGACGGGATGGTTATCAGTAACCCCGGAGGCTTCGTTGAAGGCGTGTCGCTGGCTAACCTTCTTGTGGTGGAGCCGAGGCCGCGCAATCCGCTTCTGGCCGATACGATCAAGCGAGTCGGTTTGGCGGAGAGAACCGGCCGCGGTGTGGACCTGATCTATGAAGGGCTGCTGCGCTACGGACGACCTGCACCTGATTACTCGGGAAGTGACCCCACTACCGTCGTTGTGCGGCTCAGCAGTGCGGACGCCGACTTGCCGTTCGCTAGGCTTGTGCTCGAAGAGGAGAAGCGGGTCGGCCGGCGGCTTCCCCTGGACGCGCTGATCATTCTGTCGCGATTGCGCAGCGAAAGGCGCCTCGGCATACATGAGGCAGCGGCGGCGATACAGAGGAATGAAGCAGCCACCCGAGCAGTGCTCGAGCGGCTCGTTGAGGCCGGGCTTGTCGAAGGGATTGGAGCAACCAGAGGCCGGTCCTACACACTCAGTGCGAGGGTCTATCGCATTTTCGGTGAGAAAGCTGGCTATGTCCGTCAGGTTGGTTTCGATCGGATCCAGCAAGAGCAAATGGTGCTTAAGTACGCTCTAGCGCACGGGCGGGTTGCCAGGAATGAGGTAGTGTCGCTCTGCGGGCTGGGTCCAGATCAGGCCACGAGACTGCTCAGGTCACTAGCTCATCAGGGCAAACTCATCAAGCGTGGGGAACGGCGAGGCGCTTTTTATGAGCCGGCCCCATAAATATACGCGCGCTCAATAGTATTATGCGCGCGCGTATATTTATGCCCTCGTGCGCAAAGCATGTCTATCTCATCGCTCAGTGTTCGTCCGAGTGTCTGCTCTGAGAACGCCGAACTGTAGGGTAGACGCTGGGTCAGCAAGGCTGACTCGTCCCGGTCGTCCTGATCCTGTGCGATGATACGCACAGAAAGCAGCGCCTCGGCCGCTTTTCATGCCCTAGGATGTGCCGAAAGGGACATGAGGGATTGGGCCGGCGCCTGCGCGCTAAGGCTTTTGCAGCAGGTACATGATCGGAATCACGAGGTCGAGTAGCCGCCGGCGGGCGGCTTGGCCGGCGGCCAGTGCTGCCTGGGATGCCTCGAGCGCTGCCTCGATTTGCTGGAGCGCTCCCTCCAGTTCTCTCGTCGCCTCCTCGGCGTGCCAGCGGGCATCGGCGATAGCCTGCA